>CP066691.1:300000-600000 GCA_016432485.1 Candidatus Niyogibacteria bacterium | reverse complement strand
GGCCGGTCCCTCGCTTCATGTTTTAATAAAACTTCTTGCCACGCTGACACTGGTACTCGCTCCGCTATTTGTTTAAGTTATTTATTCAGCAAAGTGAAACGAAAAAGACACCTCTTCCTTGAGGTGTCTTTTCTTGCTGCTTGATGTGGTTAGTCCTTCGACTAGCGCTCCACCCCCTCGAGCCGATGGAGA
This sequence comes from Candidatus Niyogibacteria bacterium, assembly GCA_016432485.1. NCBI lineage: Bacteria > Candidatus Niyogiibacteriota > Candidatus Niyogiibacteriota bacterium. Next base: position 599,808 of record CP066691.1, on the reverse strand, counting down.
GCTTTGTTTCCGTCAACAATATCCACATCGGGATATTTGGCGGTGAGCCAGTCGAGGCACCCGAAGACCTGGGCACAGAGGATATTCAGAATGCGGGCGTGGATGCCGCTCGCCGAATACCCCACGCCATCAGAGCCCCACAGGAACGCCCTGCCGATGTGAACCGTGACGCTGTACTGATCAACAGAAACCTCCGTAACGCCGGGAATTTCCATGATCTGCCTGACGATCAGAGCTCCTGTCGTGCCCAGAGCGCTCAGGTGCTCGACACATTCTGGCCTGCCGATCGGCCGGTAGAAAGCGCTGGGTCTTGGAAGTGCAGAAATCTCCTCCGTGAGGTGATACTGCTTGCAGTTGCAAAACGGATTTTCGAACTGTTCCACCACGATTGTCCCCTTCATCATCATTCCTCCTCGTCGGGGGATTTAAGGTGCATGTCTAGGACGGGCCAATCCCGCCCCAGCCATTATTACTCTTCAATTGTAGCACCCGAAATCCAATCTGTCAATAGGCGCGTAATGGTTCAATAGCTTTGCAACGCCCTGATATAAAATTTGTGTTTTAAATAAAAAAAATTGAAAGGTGTTAAAAAATATGATAAATTTTTGGAATGAAGCGATACGCTTTTATAGATGTATTAAATACAGAAAATTCCGCTGAGCAAATGCTTGGTTTTTCAATTAATTGGAGAAGGCTTGCCGACTATTTAATGAACAAGAGGTCGTGTTCGGAAGTTTCTTTTTACACAGGAATTGACAATGGGGATGTTGAAACCGCCAACGAATTTGAGTCCTTAAAAAATGATGGGTACACAGTAAAAAGTAAGCCGATTTTTGCTTATAAAAATAAGGACAAAAAGATATCTAAACGCTGCGTGCGCTGTAAAGAAGAAAACGTATTTATTGTTGATATGGGGTACAAGAAAAAGTCGAATTGCGACGTTGAGTTGTCAATAGACGCAATTGAAAAATCTGCTCCTGGGGTTGAGCTGATGCTGTTTACTGGCGATGGCGATTTTGAATACTTAATAATTAAGGCTTTGGAAAAAGGCGTTGAAAGGGTTTATATTTTTTCTTATTCCGGCAAAGACTCAAAAGCTGGGATAACGATTTCTAGATTTTCGACAAAACTTCGCAATCTTATAGCCGTAGATACAAAAAGAGTTTTTTATACCTCTCTTTTAGATATAAAACACGCCATAAAAAAAGAATTGCCCACCACATAAATAGAAAAGCCCCGCTTTCGCGTGGCTTTTCTGAATGATGTTTTCAGTATACACCCCACAGAAATGAAAGTCAAGGTTATCCACAACACACTGCTGACAGTCAGTTTCTTATGTTCAAAGAATGCTCGTTAATCACGCGGCTTTTTCTGTCGATGCTTCGGTCCGCTGGCTGGCGGATTGGGCGGATTTTTCTCTAGCCATTTCCGCAAACTCGCGGGCGTACTTTTGCAAAGTTTTTTGGTATTCTTCTTCCCCTTCTATTTCCGCGTCAGCAATGTCGCCATAAATTGTAACTTTTTCCATTAGTCCTTCGCCCCTTTTTAATTTTTCGTGTTCCGGCGCGTTCGTAACATCGCCTACTATTCTAGCCGCCTTTTCCGCTCCCGGAATATGTATTGAAAAGAAAAAATCCGCCCCGCGTCTGTCTAGCTCCGTTCCCACGACCGGAAAAACCTTAAGCCGTTTCTGGTCGTCTGGTTTTATAAATCCGAGCTCCGATGCAATTTTTTCGCGCAAATCCCTCAAAAACTTTCTTTTCGGATTTGTCGGGTCGCCGTCAAAATATTTTTCAACATAATCAAAAAGACATCCGGTTCGTTCCTGACTTCTAGTATCAAGAGCTTTTTTCACTTCCGGAGGGATTCCTTTTTCCCACTCCGGCCGGCCAACAAGAAAAATCTCATTTATTCTTCCTCCCCCCATCGGCGGCGCTGATTCGTATCTTCTCATGTTTAAAATATAGCTTTTAATTTTGAAAAAGAAAATAAGCTATTGAACCATTACATGGGGTTGACAAAAAATACTTAATCGTATAAAATAGCGAAAGAGTACGGGCAACAAATCCTAACAGCCGAACGGCTAGAAAGGAAACGGTAATGTTAGCATTTAGAGTCGGGGAAGTATGCGGACTTTTAAAGGCCGCGATCTTGTTGCTTGACCCCGAGGGCCGACCGCACCAACGGGTTAGAGAAGCGCTGACGATGTTTGGAATTGTATCTGAGAATTTGCAGCAAGATTACATCAGGAGCCGAACCGACTTAAACAAAATCAATGCCTGTGCACAATCAAAGCTTCTGGACGCAATAAGTGAACTCACGGCTCATGGCATAAATAGATTGGGGCTCTCTAGCTCATATAGATCCTCGTTTCCCAGCACTAATGTCTCGACTATTATCGCTTCCGCCGCCGATCACATTTCACGATTGGGGACCCAGTAATAAAAAGCGTCATTTACCCGACGGGGTTGACGGGAGATAGCCGGGAACTAGATGGCAGATCTTGAATAGGGAGTTTTGCCTGGTTTTCGCTCTGTTCTCAGGACGAAAGTTAGGCGTTGACATCTGGGCCTCATCGGCCATAATAGAAGTGTAGAGTAGGAGAGTAAGTCAATCTGGGTTAAAAGGGTCGAAACCTTATAGGCGTGGGCGGAGAATATAACATGAAAATAAAGGGACACGATTCAATTAAGTAACGGAAGGAGGAAGCGATGGAAAAGATGCTGGAAAGGGCATTTCAAATCGGAAAATTATGCGGGATTTTAGAAAGCGCGATACTCTTGCCTAACCATATCGAATCGCGCGAGAAGATTGGAGCGGCGCTGAAGCTGCTTGAAGATCAGCGGCATGATATCTCGAATGATAACTTGGTTCGAGTGGCATCAAAGCTTCTTCTCGCAAGCAATCTTCTCCCAAATGTTGGCGTCAATTCGCTTGGAGAGATTCTTTCTCTTGCCTCCAAGCGCATTGGAAACCTCGCACTTTAAAGACAAGTCGTTGCTTACGAAAACGGCCGAGCCCTGCTCGAGCCGTTTTTTTATTTAAATACAGGTTTTTGTAAGAGAAATCGTGTTATTATAAATTGTGCGACATTCGGATAAAAATGATTTTTTAAGGCAGTACTTGGAATATCTGGAAATTGAAAAAGGCCGAGGCCTGAAGACCCTTGATAATTACGACAGGTATCTTGCCGCCTTTTTTGATTTTGCCAAAATCGCAGCACCCGCCGACATTACTGATGACGCTGTACGCGATTTCCGGCTGTGGCTCAATCGCAAAAATCTAAAGAAAAAGACCCAAAATTATTATTTAATCGCGCTACGCGGTTTTTTAAAATATCTGGCCAGGCGCGAAATCGCGAGTTTAGCTGCCGAGAAAATAGAATTGGCTAAAACAGGGGAGCGCGAAATTGATTTAATATCGGAAGACGAATTGGAGCGTTTAATCGTCTCTCCGTCCGGAGACGGCGCCAAGGGCTTGCGGGACCGCGCGATTCTGGAGCTTTTATTTTCAACGGGACTTCGTGTGTCCGAACTTTGCTCGCTTAATCGCGATTCTGTCAATTTGAAAAAGGGGGAGTTCAGCGTAAGAGGCAAGGGAGAAAAAGTGCGCCTGGTTTTTTTGTCCGATGACGCGAAGTCAGCCGTTGAAAATTGGCTGAATAAACGGCCCGACATTGAAGAGGCCCTTTTTGTTCGCCTCCCAAGAACTAAAAGCCACAAGCTAAAAGCTATAAGCTATTCCCGCCTCACTCCGCGTTCGGTAGAAAGAATTATAAAATATCACGCGCTCAAATCCGGCATTTCCAAAAAAGTTACTCCGCACACTTTGCGCCATTGTTTTGCCACCGATCTTCTGACAAACGGCGCGGATTTGCGTTCGGTCCAGATAATGCTGGGGCATTCCAACATTTCAACCACGCAAATTTATACTCACATCACTAACCGCCAGCTTAGCGAAATCCATAAAACATTTCACGCGCGCAAGAGAAAATAAAAAAACTTGGCGGTCGGACCGCCAAGCTGCGCGAAAGATTACGAGATTAAAAATTTCCTGTCTTCCAAAAATCTTTCAACTCCTTTAAGAGTAAGACCGAGGTCGTCTTTATCAAGAAGTTTAAATCCTTCCGCGTATAATTCCCAAAAAATTTCAGGAGGCACCGCTGCTATATCCGCCCCATGGCACTTCGCGATTTCTACGTGTCTCATTTCTCTTATGCTGGCCGCCACAATTTTTGTCGCGAAACGGCCCACGTCTCTTATCTGTGTTATCAAAGCGAGTGTTTTGCAGATAAAATCCTCCGGCGTTCCTGTTCTCACGATCTCTTCTTCATAAAATCTTTCATTTTCTTCTGCAATTTTTTTGTTAAAAACCTGCCAATCGAGGTTTGTGCTGCCGTATTTTTGTAACATTCTATCCGCCACGTATTGATCTATGGCCTCTTTTTCTTTGCTCCCCAGAAAAAGACTTATAAAATCCGCTCTCGCCAGCATTGCTTGGCGCGCCTGCCACGGATCAAAAATTAGGGTGACGTTAGTTCTGACTTCAAGATCCGCGGGCCGTTTTAATCTTTCCATAGCTTTATGGCCGATTCTGGTTGCGGGAACCTGGACAACTATTCTTCGAGCATCCATCATCCAAAAATCCATGCCTTCTTTATACATTATTTCAGGAGGCTGATTCTCGGTTACCTGGGCGCTTATAGCCGCCGGCAGATTATTTGCGGCAAAAACATCGCGAATTTCCTGAATGAGCGTTTTGTAATCCGGTCTGTTCGCTTTTTTGGCAAGCGTTGGATTCGTGGTGACTCCCGAAATATGTCCTGTCGCGACCGCCCTTCTTATCTCTTCAATTTCACAGGTGTCAAGAAACAACTCCATCGTCGTCCCTCCTGGCTTATTTCCATCTAAACCGATATAAACACACAAGCAGTATTTTTTCAATACACGCGTAGTTTATCTAGATTCGGCGCGCCCGGCAGGATTCCCCTTCGGGCCTGGATTTTCTGGTCAAGAAACATCAGAAAATCCTTCTCATCCTGACGCGAACAAAGCAGTTTGTTCGCTCCGTTCGCGCCTCGCTGTCGCTTCGGCGCGCCCGGCAGGATTCCCCTTCGGGCCTGGATTTTCTGGTCAAGAGACATCAGAAAATCCTTCTCATCCTGACGCGAACAAAGCAGTTTGTTCGCTCCGTTCGCGCCTCGCTGTCGCTTCGGCGCGCCCGGCAGGATTCGAACCCACAACCTCCTGGTCCGAAGCCAGGCGCTCTATCCGTTGAGCTACGGGCGCGTAATACAGCCATTGTCCCATAAAAACGATGGAAACCAAAGAAAAAAGCCGCCGCGCTCCGCGCGACGGCTTTTTTCTTCGTTTGTTTATTCTACCATCTTCTATTATACACCCAAATAATAATTTTGTCAAGAAAAACGAATGGCATAAAAAGAGTATAATTAATCAGTGGCTAAAATTATTTTAGAAAAAAGCTGGGATGCCGCGGCGAAAACATTTTTTGAAGAATGGGAGCCGCTTTTTAAGCGCGGTTTGATTTGGGGTCCCTATGGCCCTTGGGAAAAAGACGCGAAGTTACTCCCGCCGTTAAGAAACAAGAGGGTCTTGGTTTTGGGATGCGGTTCCGGGCCGGATGTTTGGTGGCTGGCAAAACAAGGCGCTAAAGTTACAGCGGCGGACTTTTCAGAAAAACAGCTTGAATTGGCTGAAAACAGAATGAAAAAAGCGCGTCTGAAGGCAAATTTTTTGAAAAAGGATTTAAATAAGATAAATACAAAAGACTTTCCCAAAAATACTTTTGATTTAGTCGTTTCCAATTACGCGTTTCAGTATATCAAGGACTTAAACCGTTTATTCGCCGAGGTTCGCCGATTTTTAAAAAAGGACGGAAAATTCATTTTCAGCCTGAATCATCCTGTCTGGTCGGGGACGCGTTCGGATGGCGAAAAGCGCAGCGACAAATCTTTGGATTATATTACCGAGAGAAAAGTTCATTTCACTATGTCCGGCGGAAAAAAAGAAGCTCCGTTTTATATTTATCATAGAACCGTGGGACGTATAATCAACGCGCTTGCAAAAAACGAATTTTTTATAGAAAAAATGCTTGAACCAAAGCCGGCCGTTCGTTCAACGAAGTATTACAACGAATGGCTGATGCTTGCTAAAAAAATCCCGGCCACGATTATTTTTGCCGCAAGAAAAATCAAATAGCGCTTGTAATATAAATTATTACAGATAATAAATGAAAATCCCGAAAGAAATTAAAGAGGTTTACGAGGCGCTTACGGGCGCCGGATACGAGGCGTATTTGGTCGGCGGATGCGTAAGAGATTTGCTGTTGGGACGAGCGCCAAAGGATTGGGACATAACCACAAACGCCAAGCCGGAAGAAATTCAAAAAATTTTCCCTGCCGATAGTTTTTATGAAAACGATTTCGGAACAGTCGGGGTCAAGACCGGCTCTGACGACCCAACGCTTGCGGTAGTTGAAATAACTCCGTATCGTATTGAAGAAAAGTACACCGACAAACGCCATCCCGACGCGGTTAAGTTCACCGACAAACTTGAAGACGATTTGAAGCGCAGGGATTTTACTATAAACGCGCTGGCATTGAAACTAAAAACTAAAGACCAAGAACTGATAGACCATTTCGGCGGAGAGAAAGATTTGAAAAATAAAATTATTCGCGCGGTCGGCAATCCGGAAGAAAGATTTGGAGAAGACGCTTTGCGCATTATGCGGGCTCTGCGTTTTGAAGCCGAACTCGGTTTTTCAATTGAAGATAAAACGCTGGAAGCGCTTCGCGAAAAGCGCGGGCTTCTGGAATTCATATCCAAAGAACGGATTCGCGACGAACTCATAAAAACGATTGAATCGGATAATGCCTCGCGAGGTTTGGAAGCTATGCGGGAACTCGGCATTTTGAAATTCGTTATGCCCGAACTTGAAGAGGGCTGGAATGTTACTCAAAATAAACATCACATTTACACCGTTTGGGAGCATAATTTGCGCTCGCTTGACCGAGCGGTTAAAGAAAAATGGCCGCTTGATATCAGAATGTCAGCGCTCCTTCACGATGTCGGCAAGCCGCGCACCAAGCATGGCGACGGCAAGGATTCAACTTTTTATAATCATGAAATTGTGGGCGCGAAAATGACTGCCGCGATTTTGTCGCGCCTGCGCTTTCCCAAAAAATTTATTGATAAAGTAACCAAACTGGTGCGCTATCACCTTTTTTATTACAATGTCGGCGAGGTTACGGAGTCCTCGGTCAGGCGGCTTGTAGCGAGAGTTGGCGCTGAAGATATGAATGATTTAATTAAAGTCCGGATTTGCGACCGCGTGGGGTCGGGCGTGCCCAAAGCCGAGCCCTACAAACTGCGCCACTTCCAGTTTATGGTTGACAAGGTCCAGCGCGACCCGATCTCGGTTAAAATGCTCAAAATCAAAGGCGACGACATTATGCGGATTTGCGCATTTGAGCCCGGTCCTAAAATAGGCGCGATACTTGATGTTTTGCTTGAAGAAGTGCTTGACGACCCGAAATTAAACAGCAAAGATTACCTCGAAGGCCGAATCAAAAAACTCTGCGCCGTGTCGGAGAAAGAATTAGGGAAATTACGCGAGTCAGCCAAACATAAAAAAATCGGCCTGGAAGAAGAGGAGGTCGGTAAAATTAAACAAAGGTATTATGTGAAATAAATCTGCAGCAAGGCGAAAGCGGGATGTAGTATACCGGCAGTACGTGCGCTTCGGGTGCGCAAAGACTGGGTTCGATTCCCAGCATCCCGACAGGATTCGTAAAACAACAATAAAAATTTCCGGACTTCCTGCGGAAGTCCGTGGCTCCGAAGGAGGCAAAGACTGGGTTCGATTCCCAGCATCCCGACCAAGTTAGACATTTCAAATTTTGGAAAGAGAAATACCAGATAATTTCTCACAAACATTTTTTAAAAAGCGTTTGCTAAAATTTCGTTTTCTGATATAAATAAATATCAGAGATCTTCTTAAAAGCGGAGACGAAATTTGGCTATAAAATTCGGGAATAAAAAATTTGAATTTTTTGCCTCTTCCGGCTCTCTAGGCTTTGACGGCCTCGGATGGCCTTGGGAAAAATGCCTGCCGAAGAAATATTTTGATCCGTCTCTTTTTTGCGTCGTTTTAAAAACAATAACGCCGGACGAACGCCAAGGAAACGGCAGAATACCATGGTTTAAAGTAAGGCCGATTTATGAAAATGGCGAGCTGGTTGGTTTTGTAAATTGTCTTGGCCTGCCGAACCCGGGCTTTTTAGGATGGAAAACAAAATATTTAGCAAAAATTGATTTTAATCGAGACGTCGTTTTCTCAATTGCTTCATATGGCGTTGAATTATCATCTATAACGCGCGAGTTTAATTCCCTCCCCCTGACCGCGGTGGAGCTTAATGCCAGCTGTCCCAACACCGAAGAAGAAATGACTGAAAATGCCGAATCAACCATTGACTCTTGCCGCCGGCTTTACGAAAATTGCCGCCACCCTATTATACTCAAACTCTCTTATGCCCAAAATTTTTGCCGAATTGCTCGCGAGGCAGAAAGATATGTTGCCGCGATTTCTTTCAACACGGTGCCTTGGAATTTAATTTTTCCCGATGGCTCCGGTTATTTTAAAAAATACGGCGGCGGAGGGGTTTCCGGAAAAATCGTCAGATGGTTTTATGAGGATATGGCGAAAAAACTGATGAATTACTGTAATACTCCGATCATCGTGCCTGTCTGGGATTATGAAGATATAATAAAAAATGAAGAAATCGGCGCCTCTGCTCACAGTTTTGGTTCGGTTTTTATCGCTTATCCGTGGTTTCCGACGCTAGCCGTAAAACACCGGCAAAAAGAGAAAAAATGGAATCGCCTAGTTTAGGCGATTTTATTTTATCCAAAAATTTGTTAGAGTTAATTTTGTCCATCTCATAGAAATCCGTTTTTCTTCGAGATTTTTGGGCCTGTAGTATAGTGGTAATACACCGCATTCGCATTGCGGAGACAGGGATTCGATTTCCCTCAGGTCCACATTCGTAACTTACATATCTTGTTAAAAACAAAATTTGTTTCACGTTTTACATTTTTTATTTGCATAAATATATAACGGACATAATTTAAAACTGATGTGTCTGATATTATTATAATGTCCAATAGTGTAAAACGTGAAACAAAGCATCCTTTTCTTGACAATGTATTTGCGCGAGCAAATAATAAATAAATCGCGCTAGAGAAAACTAAGTAAAAATGTAAAACGTGAAACAAAATGCCATCTGAAAAAAGAAAAATCGGAGATGTTGGAGAAAAATATTGTGTGAAACATCTTGTGAAACACGGATTTAAGATTTTAGATAGAAATTATTTAAGAAAATGGGGAGAAATAGATATTGTAGCCCAAAAAGGTTCTATTATTCATTTTTTTGAAGTTAAGACTGTTTCACATGAAACCATTCCGAACTCGGTTCGGGATTGGGAAGAATATGAACCTGAAGATAATGTTCACCCCTGGAAGTTAAAAAGACTTTCCCGAGCTATCCAGACATATTTAATAGAAAAAAATATAGACGATGATATTGAATGGCAAGTTAATATCGTGGCCGTCTTTCTTGATTTTGGGGCTAAAAGGGTTAAAATTAGGATTACAAATGACATAGGACTTTAACCTCTTTTATAAATGTAAAACGTGAAACATATCCAGTAAAATTCATCGGGGTGTAGTATACCGGCAGTACACCTGCTTTGGGAGCAGGTAGACCGAGTTCAATTCTCGGCACCCCGACTATACATAAGACGCTATTGACTTTTTCTGTGGGAGGAGTATAATGGAAACGTAAGCTAAAAAGAAAAGGGCAAACCGGAAAATCCGGCGTCGACTCTATTCCTGGGCTAGGGAATTTGAGTTGGCGCCGGATTTTTGTTTACCCCAAGCAGACCTAAAGGTTGTTAAGGGGCGAGCAAAGAATCAAATCTCACAATCCGAACGGATGTCCTCCGTTCCTTGAAAAAGGGGAGAAAGAACATGAACAAACGGTTTTCGGTTGTTTTGGCGTCTCTATTGGTGATTTCGGGGTGCACAGGCGCCCGGAGTACAACCACACCGACCTCGTCCCCGCCGTTGCTCTTCATGCACGACGGGCAGTATGACTACAATACCTTCCTGGTCAATCCGCGGCGTATGAACCTGACCCGGATCATCGAGTCCCTGTATTCTCTCCGCACAGAGGTGAAGTTCCGGGGGGAGGAAGGGAAAGTCCTGAATCGGAGCCTGAGGGGAACAGGCATTGCGCTATTCGGGAAGTATCTGCTGACGGTGGAGCATGTCGTTTCCGTCGAGAACGCGGCCATCACCACGCCATTAGGCGAGGTGGCGTTGCGGGCCACGAAAGTGGACGAGCGGACCTACCTGGAGCACGGGGGCCGGAGTTATGCGCTCGAGCGGCTGGTGGCCGATAAGAACGTGGACGTGGCCCTTTTCCGCATTCCCGCGGAGCTCCGCCTGAAGTCTTTCCCGTATCGCATCGGGAACAGTGACGACCTCCAAGTGGGGAATTTCGTCTATCTCATCGGAAACCCCATGAATTTCGGGGTCAACGTCCGTGAGGGAATCGTGAGTTCGCTGAGGGCGCCACAGGCCGTCTCCCTGGTGAACTCTGTCGCCCGGAATGCCTTCATGGTCTCAAATGGCCTCAACCCCGGCGACAGCGGGGCGCCGGTCATCGCCATTCGGGACGGCGACTACGAGCTGGTGGGACTCTCCCAAGGTTCGTTCACAAAAGCCCAAAGGCTAGGCTGGGTTATCATGATGGAGGTAATAAAAAATCGGTTGGCCCAGCAAGGTTTTCGGTTGCAATGAACACAAACACCCCGGCAAACGGTGAGCCCTCGGACAGAAGTCCGAGGGCTCAATCTTTTTTACAAAAACTTAGCTGTTTTGGGCAAGTCCTTACACAACCTTGATTTTTTCGCCATAGGTAGTATAATAGATAGACAAAGGTCGGTGTTCTATAGATTGCCAGTTTAAACGCATTTATATTTATTTATGAATTGTCCAAAATGCAACACCGAGGTGGATAACTTGGAACAGCACGACGCGGAAACTCATCCTGCCGAGGAAGGAGCCCAACAGCCGTCAGAAGGAGAAAACCAATAATTCATCCTGGCCATTCAGCTGACCTTTATAGTTTGGCTTTTGGTCATTGAAACCGCCCCGCAACTGCGGGGCGGTTTGTATTTCAAAGGATTTTTTATTAAGATTTAAATTGTTTGTCAGGTAGCGGGATTAGTTTAATGGCAGAATAAGAGTTTTCTCCCGCAAAACAAGAAGCGAAAACGCAGTTTGAGCGATTATGTTTTGCGAGGATCCCGTGAATACAGAGCGCAGTTTTGAAATTTAAAAATATTTGCGAGCGTAGTTTAGTGGCAAAATACCTGCCTTCCAAGCAGGGGATGCGAGTTCGATTCTCGCCGCTCGCACAGAATTTCAACTTCATCGATTCGGCAACGCTTAGACCGTTCTCTTTTCACAACTTTTGCGGGTTCTAACATACGCTATTTTGGCGTGAGCAAGATACAGGGAATTTCACTTACGAATCATTGCCTCAGATTTACATTATAAATAGTGAGTTTTTCGGTTTTTGGAGCGGTTCGAACATGTTGTGGAAGCCTTAAAAATAAAAAGTCCTGTCAGGTTTTTCCTGACAGGACTATGTTGATGCCATGTTTGTCTACGTTGTTGAAGCAGCCGCCTCGTGGACATTCTGGAAATGCGTAGTATTGAAGCCGACGTCCGGCACTTCCTTGAGAAACACTTCGCTTGACCAGTCTGCGACCTCGACACGTTCGACTGTGTATGTATCACCGATATTCAGATGCTTCCTGGCAGTTGCGCTATCGTGCTCATAGCCAGAGTTGGGCTTATCGAAAAGCACCTTTTCTCCTGGTTTGGTGTCGAGATCCATCGACGGAGTCATGGGATCTTTCGGCGTGTCGTCTTCCTCACGACCGACGAGAGCACAGTTGCCAACTCGTGAAGCACGCATAGTGCCCTTGAAGTGCCGATTGAGCAACATTTCAGCCGTGCTGCCGCTGAACTTTTCGCACGTGAAGCCGTCTGAGCCTGCTGCCGCGAAAATACAGCAATCCGAAGTGCCGACCTTGCAAATCGAATCCTCAACACCCTCGGGTATTCGACAACTATTGCCGCGGCCGAAGAATTTGACGCCAAAGACCTGCTCGCTCGGATCTGCAGCTATCTTGAAGCCATTGTCATTGAATTCGATTTCGACCTTTCGACCAGAGAGCCAGGTCAACGCACTTGGTAGATAAGCTCCGATGTTAGACATGCCGAAACCCCCGGGTTTCTCGAGTACAGCAACACCGTCGCTTTCATATTTGACAACCATTTCTGCAGAATCGTTGAGCATGAGACCATACGACTCGCGGCCTTGATCGTGCTCAGCAGACTTTCCGTTCATCTTCAAGAGCATCTCATCGATGAGTGGGTAAAGGTCAATCGTGGATCCGTCTTGTTGGATAAGAGCCCACGGCCTGTTGAGCCAACTTCCACTGAACTCCAAAATTCCCGCCAATTTCTGCATTTTTCTAGCCTCCTTCAAAGTTAAGGCACTGGTTTACGACTGGGCTGTTTAGAAGATAACATATTATCCAACAAAAGTAAATGATTTGCAAAAAGTGTTTCGTGTACGTTATGCACGTTGTGTACGTTGCCGAAGGTGGCATACCGAAATGCACTGTCTTACAGAGGTTCTAACATTGGATGGGATTTTACCTTAGTTTTGCAAAAAGTGCTCCAAAACCGTGTCTTAGTGTCATCTGGACGCCTAAAACTAGGTAAAAGATGATACAATATTAATCATAAATGGCTCTGTTAGAGCTTGGAGAGAGGTTCTAACCCCAGCACCAGAGCAAAGCTCGATACGGGGCAAGCCTGTTCTCCTAAAGTGCACAATAGTGGACTTTCAGCGTTATCGCCACGCCCAAAGTATTTAGATTTCAGAAATCTTGGAGGTTCTAACAAAAAAGTCCGACAATGTCGGACTTGATATTTATCTGTTGTAATTTCTTATATTTTGCTCATAAGAGTTACAAAGTATTTATCGTATCTAGTCGTTGTGGAACCGTCTGTGGCAAAATCAATTGTGAGAACTCCTTGTTTTATAAGTTTATTGACGGCAGCAGATAACTCATAGGCATGATAACTTACACGCAATCTATGTAGTTCCGCCTCTATTTCTGGCATATTCTGACCCACCACACCGTTTCTGACATTTAAGGAAGACACGATTTCTCTAATCAACTTGCAAAGTTTGGCCTCTTGAACTAGCGTTATTTGTGCCATTGGCCACCTCCTTTCCTTATGTTTTAGGTACTGAACTATATGTTAAATATTGCCAGCAATTTGTCAAGCAAGTGTGGCCATATCCATGTATTGCAAAAAACTCTATACCGTGTTAAGATTGTTTTGTATTTTGGTTCCTAAACAAAGAAATAAGGAGAGGAGGAATTGCAATGGTGAAGGTAAAGAAAGAGGGCTCTGTTCCGCTTGTTCCGCTCGATTGGAAAGCCGAAGTGAAATGCAAGAGAGATGATAAGTATGATAAGAGTGAACCTTGCGGTGCCGTTTTGGAAGTTACCACGAAAGACCTTGTTTTGAGACATTACAGAGGAGCATTTCTTACCCACCACTATCCGGCGGTAAGGTGTTCCTGTTGCGGTAAATACAACCGCGTGGCAGTCCCGGATAACGTATGGAAGAGGATTAATACAGCTAAGAATCGTAAGAAGTCCTCCTTTGATGGATTTAGCGATAGCGATTAGTATTTAAAACGCAATTTTCGTATGAGCGGCCAAACAACGCCGCTCTTTTCATACGAAGGAGGATGCGAAGGCGGGTATAGGGAAATAAAAAGTTTTTTGTGTCACACACGAAATCTTCTGAAAATTTAACAACTTTTCTGTAATTTCGTAGAGGTTCTAACAAAATGACTCAACCTCATCGATTTTTGCTGTTTTTTAATATAAAGTTGAATTAGTTACATCTAAACAAAAGAGAGGAAAATATGAAAGAAAAATTTGTGCCACAATTTCTTGATCCAGAAAGCGGAGAAATGAAACCTATTCCGCCGGAAAGATTAGCGGAAATTAAACGAGAAGAAAAAGACTTAGAAAAACAAGAGAGAGCAAAAACTATACGATTAAAGCAAGGTGCTACTTTTGCCGAACTTTTTGACGCAGAGAATAGAATCGCAGAAAAAATTGAAGGAAGTGAAGACGAAGAAGATGTTGGTGATCCCACCCATCTCGTGTCAGAGCTCTGGGACAACTTTGACGAGGACGTAGTTTTAGAAGTATTAGATTTCAAAGCGAAGCTGGAAGCCTTGAGTCTTAAAAAACCAGAAGAATATACGGAGGAAGAAAAAAAGCTCGCCAATTTGAACGTTGCGGAATATTTTCACAACAAAGGTTATTCAGTTGAGGACATCGAAACATTTCTGCCAATAAAGTTTAAAAAGAAAAAACAAACATAACCCCATTGCAGCGTTCTAATGTCATCTTTGTGTACGTTGTGTATGTTTTCCAAGGCGTATATCAAAAAACTCCTATTTTGTTTTCCACCAGCGTCTTACAGCGTTTCTAAAGCGTTATAAATTGCAATCCACGGAATCAAAAACTGCCAAAATAGAGTTTCTAACCCCAGTACCAGAGCAAAGCTCGGTACGGGGCAAGCCTGTTCTCCTAAAGTGCACAAAACAAAAAGAGCGGTCTTGTGTCGTTCTTTTTTGTATGGTAAAAAATAAATAGCTTCTTTCATTCTCCGAAATAGGAGGTACGTGAAATGATTTACGCCGTAGTTGGCAGTATTATCATTGCTGTTGTGGGTTTTTGGGGACTTCGTTTAATTGACAAGCTGCTTCCCGGTGTATTTGTTGGCAAAGACAGAAGACCTCATGGCGAACCCATAATGCTGGTGTCTGCGTTTCTCTTTGATTATTTTGTTGGAAAAAACGGATTCACAATGTGGATGGGATGGTGGTTTTTCCTTTATGTTTTACTTTCTTTCCCGTGGCATATCTATGGCAACATCCTTATTCATCTCCGCGGCGATGAATACTGTAAAAAGCACTACCAAGATTTGATAGAATGGCGCCATTCTCACAGAACATTTGTTTATCTCATCTATTACGCTTTATTTCTATACTTTTGGTGGAAGTGGATTATATAAAAAGGCGGCGCGGCTGCCTTTTTTATTTAGTTTGGTGTCCTAAGAGAGGTTCTCCTTCTTCGCCAAGGCTACGAAGGGCGCAGTAACACTTGCCCGCCGTAGCCTTGGCAAAGGCAAGTCGTCTAATTACCCGTATAGGGAAATGGAATTTTTTGTTGATGAAGAATAAGATTTTCTGAAAACTAAAAGGTTTTTTGGTGGCTGGCCGGAGATTCTAACAGAATCAATATACTTTTATCATTATACCATAATTTGGTATAATTTGATCATGAAAAATAAAAAAATTTCCGCTTTTCTTTCTTTGTTATTTCCGGGACTGGGCCATCTGTATATAAAAAAATACGCCGACGGAGTTGTTTTTATCGTCGCAACCGCCTTTTTGTGGTATGTAATGCTTTTCCCACAAAATTCTCAAGCTTTGAATTTTAACTCGCTGCGATCATATATTTTTTGGTTGGGGTTTACGCTTGTTTATTTTTACGCCATTGCGGACTCTTACCGAAAGGCTGGCGGCGAGGCCAACATTTCCAAAAAAACTTTTAGTGTGCCTCTGATTGTGGCTGGCGGGATAGCATTTTTATTCGTGATGAGCGGGCTCCTGGTTTTTAAGGGCTATTGGCGGCCGTTTTCCTATTCTTCTGATTGGAAATATGAAGGAATAGTGATTACTTCAGAGTATTGTAATATGATGGCAAATCCGGAAATTGTTCAATTATCCGACGGAACTTGGATGATGTATACCCACGGATGGCCAAGGAAAGATGACAGCAGGAACGATGTCTACGGATATTCATCGCGTGATGGGTTGCGCTGGAAAGCCGAGGGAATGCTCATTGAAAAAGCGTCAATGCCAGCCGCTGTGCGGCTGGCGGACGGAAGAATCCGGCTTTATTTTGTCAGAAACACAGCGGAGGCGAGCGGAATGATGAGCGCCGTATCTTCTGCTGACGGACTTCATTTTTCCGTTGAAGACGGACACCGATTTGTCATTGGCGGAGGCGCGTCCAAAGACGTAAGCGGATTCAAGCCGTTTTACGCGGTGACGGGGCAAGGCGATCCGAAAGATATTACCACGATGGCTCATTTGAATATTATTAAACTTGAACAGGGCGGTTATCGGATTTTTTTTGATGAAGGAGGAATGCGGGCTGACGTGAGGAAATACGGCAACAAGGCCTGGCCATTAGTGAGAGTCAGAAGCATAACTTCTCAAGACGGATTGCGCTGGACTCTTGATTCTGGAGCGAGAATAGATGTTGAACAGCAGCCGCTTGTTGAAATGCAAAGAGTCAGCAGTTCTGCGATTGTTAAAATCGGCGATGAGTATCATATGTATTTTAACGCGGGCTTTTCTCCGTGGGAGGATTTGCAGCCGTGGAAACGCTGGGCATGGGGAGGAATTTATGAGGCGGTATCAAAAGACGGTTTAAATTTCAGCATCATAAATAAACGCCTTCTTTCGGGCGGAGATGCTGCCATTATTCAAACCGATGATTGGTTTAGAATGTATCTTTCCAGATCAGAACCCGGCCCGGATAACTGCATCAATATTGAAGGCTGGATAAAAAAATAATCGGCGTCTGGCAGTTTTCTAGAGCGCGACTAACACTTTAAGAGAGGCTCTAACTAAAAGTCGTAAAAGCGGTCCAGTTGTGCTATTTTAGGTTTAGTCCCTTGACTGAAAATCATTGAGGGTGCGTAATGGAAGTCGAGAAACTAATTGGTCATCCGTCTCTACAACGTGAGTTCAAGAGATTTCGCCAGTTGGGTGGTTCTGTAAGGATTGATGGGGATAAAATCGTTTTATTTTCCGAAATCATACCCATTGAGGTTGCCCAGGACTTTGCAGAGCGAATTAGATCACTTGATGAGGAAAAAAAACTCGAGGTTACGGTGCAAACTGAAGCGTAGATTTTTCTACGCTTTTTCATTTGATAATAGCGGCGTTGAGTGATAGTTCCGGGATGAAGAAACGCTCGGTAGCGGTCCGCCAACAGGTCCTCTTCCTTCGCTAAAGCTACGAAGGACGCAGTAACACTTGCCCGCTGTAGCCCTTGGCGAAGGCGGGTCGTCTATAAAAGTGCACTTTAATAAAATTTTGTTTTGAACGCCGGATTTGATAAAATTAAAAAGAGAAAATGAAATTTGAAAAGGAACCGTCACGGTGGACAAAAAAAGAAGCGTTAGACACATTTTATTCTGGGTAAAAAGTTCCAGGGGAACCGACGAAAAAGCAATATTTGAAATTCCGCATAATTGGACTGATGAAAATATCAAACGGGCTTTGGAAAAATGGTGTTCGCGCTTCGGCGCCTGGGATAAAGGAGAAAATAAGCTTTTCTTTGACTGGGAATTTATTGAAGTTTTGAAAAGAAAAGAATTAAACAAAGCCTATGACCTTGCTTGTGAAGAAAAAGAAAAAGCCGCTAAAAAATGGCAAATTCTGGCCGCCATGTTCAACATAAAAAAATTAAAGTAAGTTACGGCAAAAAAACAAACCGCCCCGCAACTGCAGGGCGGTTTTTACATTGCTTGGATTCTTCCGCTTTTCTCAAGATTCGGGATTCTTTTTGACTATGTGCTTCGGAAGTTGATCGCGAAGAAATCTTTTTTGCCTGTCGCTCAATCGGGACACAAACGCTTTTTCCAGATTTATTATTCTGTGTTCACGGACAAAGGGTGAATAGTAGTGCAGAATTTCGTGAACCAGCGATGAGATTACTCCTTTGGTTATTTTGGTGCTTCTCTTTAAAAATATTTCTCCCCATCCGTCCTCAAATATAAGAAGGCCTTCCAATTTCCTTTTTCTGTTGGCCGGATCAAGAAGTTTCTTTTTCATCTTTACTTTAATTTTGCCTTCCAACAAATCTATTAAAATATCAAAGAGAGCGTCAACCAACGGATCTCCGGAACGAGGACGCCGGGACCTCTTATTTTTCTCTCGCGTCATTTGTCCCGTCTCCCAACTTTATTAACACCCGTTATCTTGTTTTATGATATCACAAAAACAAAATCACCCCGAAGGTTATCGTGGTGATTTTGTTATTCGGCGCTGTCTTATCTGACCGCCTCCTTCAAAGCCTTGCCGGGCCTGAATTTCGGCGCTTTGGTTGCCGGAACATGCACGGTTTCTCCGGTGCGCGGATTTCGCGCCTCGCGCGCCTTACGTTCTTTAACGATAAACGAGCCGAAGCCGGCAATAGTCACTTCGCCGCCATTTTTCAGCTCGCCCGCTATTGTAGCAAAAATCAAATCAACCATATCTTCGGCTGATTTTTTTGTGCCGCCCATTTTTTCGTAGACGACATCCACAAGACCGGTTTTGTTCATATTTTATTTTTTAAGTTAAGCCAATAATTTATTATTCATATAATATCATAACTCAACTCCCGCGCGAATCCTCACTACCTGGCGTATTCCACTACCCTGTTTTCGCGAATTACGTGCACCTTGATTTCGCCCGGATATTTCAAGTCCTGCTCTACTTTATCGGCAATGTCGCGGGCCATTTTTTTCATTTCCAAATCCGAAATTTTTTCGGGCGAAACGAATATGCGTATTTCGCGTCCGGCCTGAATCGCGTATGATTTTTCAACCCCGCTGAAAGAATTGGCAATTTTTTCCAGTTCCTCAAGCCGTTTAAGATAGTTTTCAACCGTATCGCGCCTGGCGCCGGGCCGGGCTCCTGAAATGTTATCGGCAATCTGCACGATTATAGCCTCAAGAGATTCATGCGGATATTCATCGTGATGCGATTGCATCGCCTTTATGATTTTTTCGTCAACATTGAATTTCTGAAGAATTCTGCGCCCTATTTCAACATGCGTTCCCTGTATTTCATGGTCCATCGCCTTGCCTATATCGTGAAACAAGGCGCCCTTTTTGGATATTTGAACGTCCGCGCCCAGTTCGGATGCGAGCATTCCGGCAAGATGCGTCATTTCAATTGAATGCTGTAAAACATTCTGCCCAAAACTTGTGCGGAAACGCAGGCGGCCGAGAAGATTAACCAGTCTTGCATCAATATCAAAAACGCCGACTTCGTAGATGGCCGCTTCGCCCGCTTCTTTCATTATCTTTTCAACTTCGGCCCGCGCTTTCTCAACCATTTCCTCAATTCTGGTCGGCTGAATCCGGCCGTCAAGAATTAAATTCTCAAGAGCTACTTTGGCAACGTGGCGCCGGACCGGATCAAAACTTGAAATGATGATTGAACCCGGAGTATCATCAACAATCACCTCAACTCCTGCCGCTTTTTCAAGCGCGCGGATATTACGGCCTTCTTTTCCGATTATTTTTCCTTTGATGTCGTCCGACGGTATCGCGACCGAGGTCGTGGTTATTTCGGATGCGGTTGAAGACGCCAGTCGCTGAATGACCGAGGCAATGGTTTCACGGGCGCGCTGCTCAAGCTTTTCCTGTCCGAAATTTTCAAGTTTTTGCATACGGGTCAAAATGTCCGATTCGTATTTTTTTTCAACGCTCGTCATCAGAGCAGACTTTGCTTCTTCTTCCGATAACCCTGATAATTTTTCCAATTCTTTCCGACGCTCGGTTTCAACCGACTCCAGCGACTCATAGCGGCGCTTGAGGTCTTCTTTCTGCTTGACGACATCTTTTGTTTCGCGTTCTATGTCGGCTCTCCTTTTTTCAACCGACTCTTCTTTTTGGCCGATCCTTTCTTCCAGCCTGCGCAGCGCCGTTTCCCTTTCTTTTTCTTCGCGTTTTACCGATTCAAGTACGGAATCGGCTTTAAGTTTCGCTTCGTCTAATGTTTTTTGGGCTTCGGATTTGGCGTCAAGAAGTATCTGTTTAATTTTTAACTCTATTGAGTTTCGGCGCTGTTGGGCGATAATCTGGCGTAAAACGTATCCGGCCACAAGACCGAACGCTCCTGCCGCCAGCGCGATAAGCGCTGTTGAAGGTAAAATCATAATAATTTTTTGTTTTTGGCTCTAAAACCATGGGCTTATAAAGAATACTTACAATATATCAAAGTCCTTTGAATTTGTCCAGCGCCCCGTTAAAATTAAATGATGACCTATAAGCCCGTCGTACTTATAATACTTGACGGCTACGGCGTGAACGCCAAAACTTCCGAGTCGCCTTTACGTCTGGCAAAGCGGCCTAATTTTGAACATCTTGAAAAATTTTACCCTTTCACCACCCTGCAGGCCTCGGGTGCCGCCGTCGGACTTCCGTGGGGTGAAGAAGGCAATTCTGAAGTTGGACATTTGACCATCGGGGCCGGCCGCGTTATTTACACTCATCTCCCGCGCATCATAATGGCAATTCGCGACGGAAGTTTTTTTGAAAATCCCTCTTTTAAAAAAGCCGTAAGTCACGTCAAAAAAAATAATTCGCGCCTGCATCTGATCGGGCTTTTTTCTTCGGGTTCAGTGCACGCCTATATTGACCATGTTTATGCCCTCCTGGAGCTGGCCCGAAAGAACGGACTGGATGAGCTATATCTCCATCTTTTTACTGACGGCCGAGACGCTCCGCCGCAGGAAGCCTCAAAACTTTTTGCGTTTCTGGAATCCAGATTGGCTCAGAATTATCCCGAGGCCAAAATCGCTTCAGTTATCGGCCGGAGATTCGCGATGGACCGCGACAACCAATGGGAACTTATTGAAAAAACATATAATCTCTTGGCTTTGGACAAAGGCCGGCCTTATGAAAACGCGCCTCTCTACATAGAAAAAAGCTACAAAGAGGGCCTCACCGATGAATTCATTGAGCCCGGGTTTTTAGCTGAAGCCGGAAGGCCCGCGGGCAGAATTCAGGATAATGACGCCGCCGTATTTTTCAACTACCGCGAAGACAGCGCGCGGGAACTGACCGGCGCCTTTATCGCCGACGGGTTTGACAAATTTCCGAGGACGAAAATAAACAATCTTTTTTTTGTAACAATGACCCAATACGATCCGGCTTTTAAAGCCGAGGTTGCTTTTTCTCCGCTCGATATCAGACTCTCGCTGGCTAAAATCATTGCTGACGCCGGATTAAAGCAGGTTCATATAGCCGAAACGGAAAAATACGCGCATGTTACTTATTTTTTCAACGGCGGCCGGGAAAAAGCTTTTCCGGGAGAAGACCGAATTTTAATTCCTTCGGTTTTAACCGCCCACTTTGACGAATTCCCGCGAATGTCGGCCGAGGCCGTAACCGACAAAGTTCTGGAATCTCTTGAAAAATACGATTTCATTTTGGTTAATTTCGCCAATGCCGATATGGTCGGCCACACCGGAGACTTTGAGGCGACCGTAAAGGCGGTTGAAACGCTGGATGAAGCGCTTGGAAAAATCATTCCGCGCGTTTTGGAACTTAGAGGAGCGGTTATTGTGACCGGAGATCACGGCAACGCGGAAGAAAAACAATACCGGATAACCGGAGAAAAAAGAACCAAACATACGTCAAATCCCGTGCCGTTTTTTATCGCGATAAAAGATTTTGAATCCAAAAAAGAGCGTTCAAACGAAGAAATTTTGAAAAAATATAATGAGGTAAAAGGGACTTTGACCGATGTCGCGCCAACCGCGCTTGAACTTTTGGGTCTGGCAAAACCCGCGGAGATGACCGGCATTTCTTTAGCGGATAAAATGGAAAATATCAAGGACTTGACATATTAAAAGCCCGGGAGTATAATGGATGATGTACCTTGGAATGAAGCACCCCCCGCAAGGACAGGCCTTGCGCGAGGGAAAGTAGGCCCATACGCCGTCTAATCCCCCTATAAAGAGGAGAAATCCGGGGGGAGAAAAGGAGGAAAAATGCAGTCACGATCACCCACCGGTGCCAAGGGCACCATTTACCCCAAGATGACCGCCCTCGTCCACGACGGCATGACCGCCGCCTGACCACGGCGCCGCGGGGGGAACCGGCAGACCTTGTAAACAAGGTCGCGTAGACCAGAGTCAAATCAAGGTCTGCCGGTCACCCGCTCTTCCCTGGCTAAATCGCGTTGCGGCTGGCCAGGCGTAGTATACCATCGGGCCGTCCACAACTGTCTGTGGCCCTCGGGATCTCACAGCTTCTCGATCCTTGTGAGAGAGAAGGTGAACCCGTGCTGCACGACTAGAGTGGGCCGCCCAAAACCCCCCAATGGGGGGGCACCCCCTCCAGCAGACGCATGCTGGAGGGGGCTTTATTTTTTATTTTCCGTTTTTTGACCTTACAATTTTGTCCAGAATGCCGTATTTTTTGGCTTCATCGGCATCCATAAAAAAGTCGCGGTCAGTGTCTTTTTCTATTTTATCCAATGGCTGGTTAGTATGCTCGGCCAGAATTTTATTTAACTTTTCTTTGACTCGCAAAATGTGGCGCGCGGATATTTCAATTTCGGTCGCCTGCCCTTCGGCCGCGCCTATAACCTGATGAATCATTATTTCCGAATTTGGCAGGGAAAAACGCTTGCCTTTGGCGCCCGCGGCTAAAAGAATGGCCGCGCCCGATGCGGCAAATCCGACGCAGATGGTTGAAACATCCGGCTTAATATGCTGCATAGTGTCATAAATAGCTAAGGTCGCCGAAACCGAACCCCCGGGAGAATTTATGTAAAGAGAAATATCTTTTTTGGGGTCTTGCGATTCCAAAAATAAAAGCTGGGCTATTACGGTATTGGCAATCGGGTCGGCAATCGGCCCCGAAACAAAAACAATCCTTTCTTTCAAAAGTCTGGAATAAATATCGTAAGCCCGCTCGCCGAATTGCGATTTTTCAATTACGGTCGGAATTAAATAATTATAGTATTCTTCGTCCATTTTTATTTAGTTTTGGATTCCAAAAAATTAAAAACCTTTTCGTTTCTTAATATACCGTAAGCATAGTCCTTAAAACGCTCTTTGTCAATTTTGGCGCGCTCGGGCGCGGGATATTGTGCGAGAGAACTTACGACAAAACCGTTTAATTCTTCGTCTGACGGCGCGATGCTTTCGGCATTCGCGATCTCTCTTAAAATCAGAGCGTAACGGGCGCGTTTTTCGGCTTCGCCCGCCCAATCTTTCTTTAATTCTTCTTCTGTTTTTTTAATGTGATTCAAATAGTCCTCCCATTTCATACCCATATTTTCAATTGAGGAACGAAGTTCGGCTGACATTTTTTCTTTTTCTGAATCAATTAAAATCTGGGGAATTTCCGCAACGACTAAGGACGAAATTTTATCCATTATTTCCATTCTACGCGACTCTCGCGCTTTAGTTGTTTTATCCTGTCTTATGTTTTCTTCAAGAAGTTTTTTTAAACCATTAAGGTCCTGTTGTCCGAAACTTTTTGCGAATTCATCGTCGCTTTCCGGCCCCTCCGACAATCCCTCCGACAATCCCTCCGGTTTTTTCGTCTCGGTAATCTGATTCGTCCCAGTAATCTGATTCGGACGGCCGTCCGAATCATGTGACTCGGTGTTTTGCGACTCGGTGTTCTCGGTGTTTTTGGATTTGGATTTTCTTAAAAAGTTAAGTGCCTCTTCAATTTCTTTTTCTTCCACTTTTATCTCATCTATGCGGGCGCTAATGCCTGCGGCGATATTTTTATAGTCGGGAAGTTTTATTTCGGGCAAAACCGCGGTCTGAATCTTAAAACCCAGGGGGTTTTGACGCGCTATTTTAGTTATGGTTATTCGCGGTTGTCCCAAGGCATCAATTTTATTTTCTTCAAGTATTTTCGGATATGCCTCCTCAAGCGCGTGTTCGGCCGCGTGTTCCAAAACCGAATCTTCGCCTATTTTTTCAACAAGCATATTTTCCGGAATATGCCCGGGCCTGAACCCCGCAACGGATGATTTTTCGTTCAGTTCTTTAAGAGCGCTTTGGTAATGCGCCTCAAATTCGTCCGCGGGAATTTCTCCGGATATTTCAATTTCTGATTTCGGCAATTTTTTAATTTGAACATCCATAATTAATGGTTAGTTTTAAAAATTAACACGCCTTCTTTGTCTTGTAAAGAAGCGCTTGAATAAAAAACAGATATATGCTAGGATGTAGGTGATGTTAGCTGTAAAGACTAAACAAAAAGTGGTGGAAAAATATAAACTGCACGAAAAGGACACCGGGTCTTCGGAGGTCCAAATCGCGCTTTTGACCGAAGAAATAAAACGCCTGACCCAGCATTTAAAAGACCACCCCAAAGATATTCATTCAAGGCGCGGGCTTTTAAAAATGGTCTCAAAGAGAAAATCCCTATTGGACTACCTCTCAAAAGAAGACGAGAAGCGCTATTCAAATATTATTAAAAAAATAGGTTTAAAAAAATAAAAGAACATGGCAGTGATAAAACATCGCGAACAGCGAGTGGCGATTTTAATTGACGTTCAAAACATGTATCACTCGGCGCGCAACCTCTTTGGCAAGCGCGTCAATTTTAAAGAGGTCCTGAAAGCGGCCGTTGCCGGCAGAAAGCTGGTGCGCGCTATCGGCTATGTTATAAAAACGGAATCCGGAGAGGAATCGGCCTTCTTTGAAGCGCTGGAAAAAATAGGAATTGAGCCGAAATTCAAAGACTTGCAGATTTTCGCCGGCGGAATGAAAAAAGCCGACTGGGATGTCGGACTAACCATTGACGCCGTATGTCTCGCCCCGAGCGTAGACGCCGTAGTTTTAATAACCGGAGACGGAGACTTCATGCCGCTTGTTGATTATTTAAAAGGAACGTACGGCATGCGAGTCGAAATCATGGCCTTTGGCCGCTCGGCTTCAGGAAAACTCAAGGAGGAAGCCGATGAATTTACTGACCTGGGAGAATCGTCAAAATTTTTATTGGATCTTCCGCATAAATCAACAAAATAATAAAATGCAGGGCAAAAAATACTCAACCGATATAGCCGGACGCAAATTGGAAGTGGAGTTTTCGGATTTGGCTGCCCAGGCTAACGGCTCGGTTCTGGTGCGTTACGGCGAAACCACTGTTTTCGCCACGGCTACAATGGCCAAAAGCCCGCGAACCGGAATAAATTTTTTCCCGCTTTCGGTTGACTACGAAGAAAAATTCTACGCCGCAGGGCAAATTCTGGGTTCCCGCTTTGTTCGCAGAGAGGGCCGGCCGTCTGATGAAGCAGTGCTTAACGGCCGGCTGATTGACCGAACCCTCCGCCCGCTTTTCAATAAAAAATCGCGAAACGAAATACACGTGGTGATTATGGCTCTTTCAATAGACGGCGAAAATGACCCCGATGTTCCCGGAATACTCGCGGCCTCTTTGGCTGTGGCAACCTCGGACATCCCCTGGGACGGTCCGGTCAGCCCGTTAAGACTGGGCATTAAAAACAACGAAATTATTTTCAACCCGACTTACGCCGAAAAAGAAGAATCGGGATTGGATCTTGTCGCCTGTGCCAGAAATGGAAAAATAAATATGATTGAAGCAGGGGCCAAAGAAATTCCTGAAGAAAAAATAATGCAGGCTCTCAAGAGCGCTCTGCCGGAATTCGCGAAAATTGAAAAATTCCAGAGGGATATAATCGCGGAGGTCGGCAAAGAAAAAATGAAACTTGAATTTCCGGAAGAGCCGGCGGAATTTCTGGAACTTTTTACCAGCCACATCAAGCCGCGCCTTGAAGATTACATATATATAACCGAAAAGCCCGTGCGCAACACGCGACTGGGAGAGCTCAAAAAAGAATGGATGGACGCGGTTCAGGAACAATTCAGCGGCCTTGTAAACGAAGCCGACGACCTTTATGAAAAAGCAATTGACGAAATAGTCCATAAAAACATACTTGAACGCGAAAAAAGGCCGGACCACCGCAAACTCAATGAAATACGCTCTTTATACGCCGAGATCGGTTTGCTTAAACGCAATCACGGCTCATCTTTATTTTTCAGAGGGGAAACCCATATCTTATCCGTCACAACGCTCGGAGCTCCCGGAGATGTTCAGCTGATAGAAGGAATGGAAACGCAAACCAAAAAACGCTTTATGCATCATTACAACTTTCCGCCTTTTTCATCCGGTGAAACAGGGAGAATGGGCTCGCCCGGCCGAAGAGAAATCGGACATGGCGCTTTGGCCGAGCGCGCGCTGGAAGCCGTCATTCCTCCAAAAGAAATTTTCCCCTACACCATTCGTCTGGTTTCGGAAACAATGTCTTCAAACGGCTCAACCTCAATGGGATCGGTGTGTGCTTCAACCCTGTCTTTGATGGACGCGGGCGTGCCGATTAAAGAGCCTGTCGCCGGAATTGCCATGGGCTTAATGATGGACAGTGACGGCCGCTTCAAAGTTCTGACCGATATTCAGGGTCCCGAAGACCATCACGGCGATATGGATTTCAAAGCCGCGGGCACTAAAAATGGAATAACCGCGATTCAAATGGACGTCAAAGTGGATGGAGTAACGCTTGAGATGCTTAAAAAAGCCCTTGAAGACGCGAGGGAGGCAAGAATCAGAATAATGGAAGTGATGCTTAAAGTCCTGCCCAAACCGCGCGAAAACATTTCGCCCCACGCTCCGAAAATCATAACCATCAACATAAATCCCGACAAAATAAGAGACGTGGTCGGTCCGGGAGGAAAGACCATAAATAAAATAATTGACGAAACCGGAGCCGAGATAGACATTGAACAGACTGGCGAGATATTCATTACCGGCAAAAATCAGGAATCGGCCGAAAGGGCAGCCGAAGCCATCAGAAATCTGACTCGTGAATACGAAGTGGGCGAGGAATTTATGGGTAAAGTCAGCCGCATATTTGAATTCGGAGCCATGGTTGAAATCGGACCGAAACAGGAAGGACTGGTGCATATTTCGGAGCTCGCGCCGTATCGGGTCAACAAAGTGCGCGATATAGTCAACATCGGCGACGAAGTGCCGGTGAAAATAATCAGCATTGACGAGCTCGGCAGAGTCAATCTTTCAATCAAACAATCTTCCCAATACCGCGAAAAAACAAAATAAAAAATAAAAATGAACGGCGGCAGTCAAAATGTTCCTGAAAAAAACGAGCCTAAAAAGCCCGGCATAAGAACCATGATTTCGGACGTCCGGGAATATGCCAGCGGAAAAAAATTCTCCCTGGGTGAACTCGTCAGCGCGAAGCAGGAAAGAAAAACCGCGGCCGCATTTGAATCTCCAATGTCAAAGATAAGGCCGGCCATTTATGTTTTTATCGCTTTGCTTATAATAATTGTCGCGGCTTTCGGGGCATTTTGGCTCAAAAGAACAATTCAGGGGCCCAGCGCGGGGACGGCGGCAGAATCCCCGCCGCCCATAATCCGCGCGGACCGCGAAGTTGCCATAGAGCTGGAAACGCGGAA
This sequence comes from Candidatus Niyogibacteria bacterium, assembly GCA_016432485.1. Lineage (NCBI taxonomy): Bacteria > Candidatus Niyogiibacteriota > Candidatus Niyogiibacteriota bacterium. The sequence continues at coordinate 572,290 of CP066691.1, read as the reverse complement.
CCAAAAAACATTTTTGGATTTATGGCAGAAATTTCTGGACTCCCAGCTTCGGCCGCGAGAATTTATTTATGTGAAAACTTTTGACCAGAGCCAAAATGAATTTTTGGACGCGAAAGATATTTTTAATCTGGTCGAAATTACGCCGCCGCCTTTATTTGAAAACGGAATGGGGCCGCGTTCAACTTTCGGAATCATAGACACTGCTTTGGGGAACGAACCCGTTTTTATAATTGAAATCAATTTGTATTCTTCGGCTTTCGCCGGCCTGCTTCAATGGGAAGAAAAAATGACCGCGGACTTCGCGAAACTTCTTAAACCGGATTTGTCGTACGATCGCGGAGAAAACGTCTTTCTGGATTCGGTCGTGGAAAATAACGACGCTCGTTTTCTGCGAAACCGCACCGGAAAACCCATAATCGGATATTCCATATTCAATAAACAATTTCTCATAATCGCCCAATCAGAACAAGCCGTCGGAGCGATTATCAGAATAATGAGCACCCTGCCCCCGCAATAGTCCGAACCGAGTTCGGATCCGAACTCGGTTCGGACTTGGAGTCGGACAGTTTGGGCAGATAAAAAATAATGCTAATATGCAAACATGTCTTTAGACCTAAATTATTTCAGAAAAAAACTTGACGAAGAACGCCTGCGTGTGGAAGGCGAGCTCCAGACTATTGCCAAAATATCGCCGGACAACCCCAAGGATTGGCAGCCGACTCCGCCGGATTTAAATACCCAGGCGTCAGAGCAAAGCGAAATGGCCGACTTGTTTGAAGAAATGGGAAATCGCGCCGCGCGCGAAGTTGAACTGGAGACAAGACTCAATGAAATAAATTCTGCGCTTGAGCGTATTGAAAAGGGGACCTACGGCCTTTGCGCGATCGACCAAAAACCTATTGACCCAAGGCGCCTTGAAGCCAACCCCGCGGCAAAAACCTGCGTGGAGCACGCCGGGAAATAGAATTTTACACACTGTTGAACCATTACGAAGGTATTGACAAGCATATTCTTATTTGATATAATGAAGGGAGTAAGTTAAAAACAGGTGTTTTCCTGCTTCAGGACTATGAAGCAGGCGCTTCTGAAACCCCCAACAGAAAAGGAGAATTCACATGAGGCTACCTCTGGCCGCTGTCTGTCTCACTGTCTCCACCTTTTTCGCGTCGGTCGCCAGCAACTCAATCGGGGTTTTCCTGGCGGTGGCGTTCTTCGGCCTCTTCATCATCATGATGGCCCTTGTGTTCCAACCCTTCATCGACGAGATCAAAGAGGCCACCGACAAAATCGTCAAGACCCTGGAGGACCTCAAGAAGCGTTGAACAACACGGGCAAGCCGCCCACCTTCTCCTTTCGGGGAGAGGGTGGGATTTTCTTTTTATTAAAGATGCGCTAGAATCTAGCCATTATGTCGGTAAAATTGCACGCGGCCGAAATAATGGGACTTGACGGCGAAATAATTGACGTTGAAGTTGATTATTCAAAGGGTTTGCGGTCTTTTACCATTGTCGGGCTTGCGGATAAAGCCGTGGATGAAGCCAAAGAAAGAATATCTTACGCCATTAAAAATATCGGGCTCAAGCCCCCGCACAAACAAAACCAAAAAGTGATCGTGTCACTCGCGCCGGCTGACCTTAAAAAAGAGGGGTCGGCTTTTGATTTGGCCATCGCTCTTGGATATATTCTGGCTTCACATCAAGCCGAATTTGAAACAAAAGATAAAATATTTTTGGGCGAATTGGCTTTAGACGGAACATTGCGTCCGATTAAAGGAGTTCTGGCGCTTGCGCAAAAAGCGTCTTTAGCGGGCTTTAAAGAAATATATGTGCCCAAAGGCAACGGAGAAGAGGCGGCCTTAATTGAAAACATATCCGCGCGGGAAGTCGAAAATCTGAATCAAGTTCTTCTGCATCTTAAAGGAGAAACCGCGCTTGAAATCCTGCCCAAAACAAAACTTTCGCCGCAAACAGAGGCGGCGAGCCACGACCTATCGGACATACGGGGCCAAGAAACCGCAAAACGGGCCTTAATGATTGCCGCCTCCGGCAACCATAATATTTTAATGTCGGGTCCGCCCGGAACCGGCAAGACCCTTCTGGCTAAAGCTCTGCCGTCAATTCTTCCTCCCCTTTCAAAAGAAGAGGCGCTTGAAGTGACCGCCATCCACAGCATTGCCGGCTCTCTTGACGGCTCTTTTGCCAGATACAGGCCCTTCAGGTCTCCCCATCATACCGCGTCTTATGTCGCTATGGTCGGCGGGGGCGTGTGGCCAAGACCGGGCGAAATAACGCTGGCCCATCGCGGAGTGCTGTTTTGCGACGAGTTTCCCGAGTTTGAACGCCGAGTCATTGAATCGCTTCGCCAACCGCTTGAAGACGGAATAATAACCGTTGCCCGCTCCAGGGGCACTGTTAGGTTTCCTGCCAGATTCATGCTGGTCGCGGCAATGAACCCGTGCCCCTGCGGAAATCTCGGCTCCAAAAACAAAATGTGTCTTTGCACCCCCTCTTCGCTTTTCCGCTATCAAAGAAAGGTTTCCGGACCCATAGCCGACCGTATTGATCTCTGGATGGAGGTTTCTAACATTGACCATGAAGAACTTTCAAAAAAAGACGCGCTGGAAACATCGGCTGATATACGTAAAAAAGTAATCGCCGCGCGCGACCGCCAGAAGCGCAGATTCAAAAAGCTGGGCCTAGTTTCCAATAGCGAACTGGGGGTGCGCAACCTTGAAAATTTCGCGCCCCTATCGCCCGATGCCAGAAACATCCTTAATATTTCGGCTAAACAAATGGATTTATCGCCAAGAGCTTATCATCGGGTGATAAAAATAAGCCGGACCATAGCCGACCTTGAAAACGAGGACGAAATAAAACAGAGCCATATTCTGGAAGCCCTCCAATATAGGCCAAAAAGCAATTTCTAAAATGGGTTAGATATTGGGAAACGCGGCTCCCCGGATTTCAAGATGCACATGGCATCCCGTGGAATTGCCGGTAGAACCCACATAGCCGATCACCTGTCCCTGAACCACATTCCATCCGGGTGTTACGGCAATCCTGCTCATATGGGAATAGAGCGTCTGGGTCCCGTTCGGATGCGCGATAACCGCGTATGAACCGTAACCGCTGAACCAACCGCCCGAACGCGCAATGATAACCGTTCCCCGGGCGGAGGCAAAAATCGGGGCGCCACAGTAAGTCGCGAAATCCTTGGCATTAAGCCCGTGCAAACCCTGGGATATTCTTCCGCCGTTTATCGGACGGATATAATATCCGGCATAAACCGGGCCGCCCGTGCCCCGAACTGTCTTGCTGCCGTAATTTACCAATGGCTCGCCTTCCCCGTCCGGAACAATAACAATCATCCCGACTTCCGGCTCATAACCGGCCGGCCATTCGTTAAAAGCCAGGGTCTCATTGAGGTCGCCGCCGTATTTTTTAACAATCCCTTTAAGCGTTTCACCTTTAGCCACCGTGTGCTGAATGCTATTTATAGGCAACACTATTAAGGTCTGCCCGGGCTTTATGACGGTTGAAGTTGTCAGATCGTTGGCCCACCGAATGGTATTGACTGAAACGCCAAACATTTTAGCAATACTTGAAAGATTATCTCCCTCGCGGACGATATAAATGGAAATTTGATCGCTTTTTCGCGACTCAACCTCTACATCAGCCAAACTACCCAACGGCCCAGAAACAGAAAGTAGGGCGCTGTTTTGAACTATGGTAATATCCCCGCCGCCGGTTCCGGCCAAAGGGTCAGTATTATTCGGAGCCATAAGAAGCGGCATATTCTGGGAATTTAACGCCGCGGTCTGTCCGGCAGAGTCTCCGGCGCCGAAAATACTTTTCAAAACATCAAAAAAACCGGCATCTGCCCTGTCCAAGCCGGTAAAAAATAGAGCCGAGACGGCTAAAACGGCTAAAAAGCCCTTGAGTCCCGAAGGGATTTTAAAAGAGGTTTTCCTTTGATTAGGCTCTAAAATAGGCTTAAATTAAGGGGAAAAACAGATAGACGGCCTTTCAACAACAAATCCGGTAACGCATACCGGAACATCCTTAATAATATACCCGCGGCAACCGAAAGTCAACCTGGCGAACATATTTATCCACAGGGCAGCAGTCGCGCCGCGCAGACCTACTACCCTGTCCACAACCATAAAAAATGCTAAAATCGCTCTATAATGTCAAACCCAAGTCATCTCTCCGGCCTGAATACGGCTCAAATTGATGCGGTTTTGCATATAAACGGCCCTATTTTGGTTGTGGCCGGCGCGGGGTCGGGCAAAACCAAAGTTCTGACTCATCGCGTATCTCATCTGATCTCGACCGGCGTCCGACCGGAAAAAATTCTGGCAATAACATTCACCAACAAAGCCGCAAACGAAATGAAAGAACGCATCGCAAAACTTGTTCAAAATGTTCAGCCGCCGCGCCCGCACGATTCAAACGCTTCTCCTTGGGTCGGCACCTTTCACTCTCTTGGCGCCTGGATTTTAAGACGTGAAGCGGGACGCAAGGCCGCGCCCCGCGAAGCCGCGGCGCTTGGCTTTAAAAAGAATTTTTCAATCATAGATGAAGAAGATGCTTTATCTTTAATCAAAGAATCAATTAAAGAGCTGGAAATAGACCCCAAACAGTTCCAGCCATCAAAAATCAGAAAGATAATCTCCGGGAAAAAATGCGATCTGGCAAACGCCGACGATTTTTTGTCCGAAGACGAAAATTATTTTTCAAAAAAATTGGCCTCAATCTGGAGCTTGTACGAGCAAAAATTGAAATCTTCAAACAGTCTGGATTTTGACGATCTTTTGGTGAAAACTGTTGTTCTTTTTTCATCGCATCCGGAAATTCTTGCCAAATACCAATCCCTCTGGCAATACATTTTGATAGACGAATATCAAGACACCGACCATGTCCAGAGCCGCTTAAGCCAGCAACTTGCCGCCCTTCACAAGAATATCTGCGTGGTCGGCGACCTAGACCAATCAATATACGGCTTCCGCGGAGCTGATTTCAGAAACATCCTGGAATTTGAGGCAACCTATCCCGAAACCAAAATCGTAACGCTTGAAGAAAATTACCGTTCAACCGAACAGATACTGGAGGCGGCCAACGCCGTGATAGCCAAAAATAAAGAACGTCTGCCAAAAAATCTTTTTACCAGAAAAAAGGGCGGCGAAAAACTGGAAATATACGCCGCGGAAACGGAAAACGACGAAGCGTATTTCGTAGCGGCCGAGTCCCAAAGTCTCATTGCCGGCGGAGCCAAACCCGAAGAAATAGCCGTGCTTTTCCGCACCAACTCCCAATCAAGAGTTCTGGAGGAAAAATTTTTGGAATACACACTGCCGCATTACGTGGTCGGCGTAAAGTTTTACAACCGCAAAGAAATAAAAGATATTCTGGCCTATATCCGCGCCTCCCTCAACTCAAATGATCTTTTGAGCAAAAAAAGAATAATCAACCAGCCCGCGCGCGGCATAGGCAAAGTAACCCTTGCCAAATACTTCGCGGCAGTCGGATTGAAATCGGGAGAAGCTGAAAAAATATCAATTTTTGAAAAAACGCTTAATAAAATAAAGTCCGCCGCTGAAAATCTTCCGGCGTCGCGCGCGGTTGCCGCGACGCTCAAAGAAAGCGGGTATCTTGACCTGTTTGAATCTGCCGGAACCGAAGAAGGCGTTATGCGCTTGGCAAATATCAAAGAATTGGTAAGTCTTGCCGTCAGATTTGATAAAATAAAGCCGCCGGACGGCCTGATGAATATGCTGGAAGAGGCAAGTTTAATGTCCGACCAGGATGCCATCGGCAGCAGAAAAGACGGCATTCCTCTGACTACGGTTCACGCGGCCAAAGGGCTTGAATTTGATTATGTTTTCATATCCGGGCTTGAAGACGGACTTTTTCCCCACACTACCATCGCAAGCGAAGACGAAAAATTAAGGCTGGAGGAAGAACGCCGGCTTTTTTACGTCGCCTTAACCCGCGCCCGAAAAAAAGTTTTTCTTTCAATGGCTTTTTTCAGAACAATATTCGGTGAAAAACAAGCCAATATGCCCTCCCGTTTTCTTTCGGATATTCCACCAGAACTGATGGAGAACGCAGACGAAGAAAAAATCATAGAAATATAATATGCCGACAAAACTCGGACAAAACTTTCTAACTTCAAAAAATATCACCCGCAAAATGGTCCTTGCGGCCGAAGTCGGGCCAAAGGATACTATTTTGGAAATCGGGCCCGGTAAGGGAATTTTGACCGAAGAACTTTTAAAAACGGGCGCGAAGGTAATCGCAGTTGAAAAAGATATTAAGCTTTTCAACATTTTGACTTCTAAATTCAGGGTTTTTATAGATGCCGGACGGCTGGTTTTGCTCAACGCTGACATCCGCGACATTGTCCGATTCCGAACTCGGTTCGGCGTCCGAATCCGAACCGAGTTCGGAATCGGAATAAACAAGGTTGTAGCCAATATCCCTTATTATCTTACCGGCCAGCTTCTGCGCCTCATCTTGCCCCAAGTATCTCGTGGTCTGCTTAAGACAAAGTTGTTGGTAATAATGCTTCAAAAAGAGGTAGCAAAACGGATATGTTCAAGTTTAAATCCGAACTCGGTTCGGGTCCGAACCGAGTTCGGATTTAAAATGAACTTGCTGGCTATTTCGGTGCAAGTTTTCGTAAAGCCAAAAATTGCCTTTTTGGTTAAAAAAGGCAATTTTTGGCCCCAGCCGAAAGTTGATTCGGCTGTAGTTATATTTAAAAAACGGGGGGTTGATTTTTTTCGTCAGCATAAAATCGGCCAAAAAGCATTTTTTAAACTGGTTAAAACCGGATTCCGCCACCCGCGCAAGCTTTTAAAAAATAACTTAAAAAATTTCAAGTTTCAGGTCTCAAGTTTCAAAAAATGCAAAATAGCCAAGAATGCGCGCGCAGAGGAACTTTCCCTTAAAAATTGGGCATGTCTGACAAAAAGAACAGATATCCACAGCAGAAAATAAAATAAAAATCAATAGAAAAAGTAAAATGCTATAATTATTGTAAGGCGTATTGCCTGCGATTTTGGCATTTTTAGGAAATAAAAGAACAATATTCGCAATAATTCTCGCGCTAGCCATAGCTGCGGGCGCTTTTTGGATTTCCAAAAAACCCGATGTCAAAAAAATGGCTTCCGGAGTAAATATAACGCCGATTTCCGGAGAAAAAACGGCCATTGAATCTCCGGATTCTGACGGTGACGGCTTAAAGGACTGGGAAGAAAAACTTTGGGGTACTGACCCGCTAAATCCTGACACCGACGGCGACCAAGCGCCCGACGGAGAAGAAATAAAATTGGGGCGCGACCCTTTGAAAAAAGGCCCGGATGATTTATTGAATTCGTCAAGCGCGTCCAGTAATGACGAAAATCAAATGTCCGATGGCGCGCCTGCCGGCGAACCCTATAACCCGACCCAAAGAATAACCCGAGACCTTTTTGCCTCGTACATCCAGCAAAGAAATGCCGGCCTTGACCCCAAAGAAACCGCGAGTCAAGTCGTGGACGCTCTTTTAAACGACAATCCCGCCGCGGTTTTCAAAAATGATTTCTCGCTCAATAACGCGCGCGTAACAAGCGCCTCTCCGGAAAACGCCAAAGCTTATATAAATGGCTTAGCGGAAATATCCGACAAATACAGCGGGCAGATAAAAGAAAATGAACTGGATTTGCTGACGCGTTTAATCCAGCAGTCAAACTCCGAAGACAATTTCAATTCGTTTGACGAATTTAAAATTTACGCCCGGGCATACGAAGACGCGGCACTTGAAATATCAAAACTGATGGTGCCGCAAACTTACATTTCCGCGCATTTAAAATATTTAAACGCCTTAAACAATCTCGCGAAAATAAATAAAGCGTTTTCACAATTTATGTCCGACCCAGTAACCGGACTTGGCGCCGTGCAGCAATACCTGAATGAATCTAAAAATGTCAAAAACGCGCTTTTGACGGCGGGCGTTTTAATTCAAAAAGACAATCTGGTCTTTAAGCCGAGTGAAGCCGGCTTCGCGTTAATTAATTTAATAATCGCTCTGCAATGATTTTTAAGCGAAGCGTCCGATTTCAAAAATATATTGTCCCGGTTATTGTCGCGATTCTGCTCGCTACACTATTTCCTTTTTCGCCGCCAAAAGCCGAGGCTGTAACATTTTTTACAATAGAGCTGCCGGCTGGATCAGAGGCGGTCAAAGATTATGTCCTTGATCCGTTGGTCAACGCTATAGGAGTCGCTCTAATCAGGACTATGTCCGACAACATAAAAAGCTGGATACGAAACGGCTTTAACGGCAAACCTCTTTTCGTAACCGACTGGGAAGGATATTTAAGAAAAGCCGGAAACGAAGCCTTTGGTATTTTTGTTGATGGCCTTATCGCTAATGGCGCGCCGAATATCTGCAGTCCTTTTAGAATAGACATTGTTCTGGGTTTGGTCTCGGCTCAAAGACAACAAGCAGTCTGTACTCTTGATAGGTTTATTGCCAATGTGGACGCGCTCTATAACACCTTTGAAACCTACGGCTGGACCGGCTTTATTTCAATTACCACCGCTAATGTGGCCAACAACGCTTTCGGCTCCATTCTAATCCAAATGGACCAGACGCAGCGGGCCATACTTGAAAAGGTAACCGGCCTGAAACTTGAATCTCAAGCGTCCGGAGGATTTCTCAGCTGGAAAAGATGCGCGGAGTATTCCAAAGAAATCGCTTTTAGCGAAGCCGCGGGCACTGACAAACCCTGCTTAAGGGAAGAAACCGTAACGCCGGGAAGTTATGTGGCTAAAAAACTTGAACTTCCGGACGAATACACAGCTATCAAAACAGCAGTGTCGGATGAAATAAACGAACTTATCTCAACGGTCGTAGTACAACTTTTAAATAGCGCCCTAAGCGGCACCGGCAGAGACGGCATACTGTCTTCGGGCGGGTCATCCAATCCGGACTATTCCGGACTTCTCAATAACAGCCGAAAGGGAATAACCCCCCTCTTAACTGATGCCATAAACCTAACGAACGGCTACATAAAAGCAAAAGAGCGGTCATCAAATACACTGACTCAAACAATTCAGACGCTTAACAAATTACATAGCTGCGGGACGCAACCGCGAAACGAAGAAATTGCCGAAGCGCAAAAAAACCTTGATGACATAAAAAGCGAACTTAAATCGGCTCGCGCCGCGCTTAGCGACTACGAAAACTCGCGAGTAAAAGCGGAAACGACAAACAGTCCCCAGGAATTAAGCGATGTCGGGACGCAGGCGGTTGATTCGGCAAACCAATCGGCATCGCAAGACGATATAGACGCGGCCAACCAACAAGCAGACGAATTCCAGGAAAAACTTGATTCGCTTCTTTCAGAACTTCAGGCGTGTCCGGGGTCATAAAAATCATAAAAATTTCGCCATAAATGAATTTTTTAAAAAAGAAATTAAAAAGTAAGAAATCGGCCGCTTTAATAACGGTAGCGATTTTAATGCTGATAATCTCAATTCTGTATTTGCAGCCCGCAGCCGCTTACGCTCAAAACACCGGCGTTGCCGCCGAACTTTCAAAAGCATCTTGTGCTGATTTGTCAGGGGTCGGCTGGTTTCTCGGCTGCCCAATTCTTACCGCAGTAAGCTGGATGGTATTCGCGGCACTCATGTTCGTATCAGCAATGTTTCAGGTTTTCGGAATTATCTTTGACCTGGTAACTGCATTCACGCTTGATCCGGCAACCTATAATCTTGACGCCATCTACAAGGGGTGGACCATAGCCCGCGACAGCGCGAACCTCTTTTTCATTTTTATACTTTTAACCATCGCCATCGCGACCATCCTGCAGGTAGATACGTTCGGAGTCAAAAAACTTCTGCCCCGCCTGATAATAGCCGCCCTCTTCATCAACTTTTCGTTTTTGCTTACGCAATACGTTGTCTTTTCTTCAAATCTTATGACCGGATTTTTTCTGCCGGGGGGGGCGCAGGGAAAAAGTTCGGCGTCCCTCTCGGTCAAATTTCTTGCCGGATTAAATCCGAATCAGATGTTTAAAAGCGCCAAGTTCGGATTCAGCGACATATCGAAAATACAGGAACAATTGGCGAGCGTGACGGAAAAGCTTATTGTCGGCGAGAGCGCTCCGGAAGATCCCGGAATAAAAAAACTCCTCAGTGAGGAAGAAAGCCTGCGAAAAAAGCTTGAAACCGCGCAAAAAGACCTGCCTAATACTCTGATTCAGATGACAGTGGCAATGCTCGGCGTAACGGTTTTTATTCTTGTCGCCATATTTGCGCTAGCTTTTGCCGGACTATCGCTTTTAATCCGGGTGGTAATTTTATGGTTTTTAATGATTCTTTCTCCCGTCGCGTTTCTATTCTACGCAATCCCGGGATTGGATTCTTATGCCAGACAATGGTGGTCAACTTTGCTCAAACAGGCATTTTTCGCGCCGGCGTTTTTCTTCCTTTTTGGCGTTACGGTTGAAATGATTGCTTCGGGCAAAGCCAAAGACCTGCTGACGGGAATAAAAGGCGGGCAAGCCGAAAGCACGGCCTTTGTTACCAGTTTTTCAATGATTGCTTACTACCTTCTTTTAATCATAATGCTTATGGCAAGCGTTCTTGTGGCCAAACAAATGGGCGGCAAAGCCGCCGAATGGGCCGAAAAAGGAGTAAAATCCGCCCGCAAGTGGGCTGTCGGATATGCCGGAACGGTCGGCAAAAGATACACCGCGCCTATCGCCAAAACTATTGCTGAAAGTGAAACGCGCGCCGCGAAGTTTGTGCGCTCCATGCCATTTGTCGGGCGCGGCATAACTAAAGCATCAACGCTCGATCAACCCGAAATAAAACGCTACACGCAACAATACTCTTCTTACAGCACAGACACCCTTAAAAACTTAAAGACCTCTAGGCTGCAATTCCTGAATAGAGCGCGACGAGAAGCAATTGAAAAAGTTTTGGACGAAAGAAGCAGGAAGGCAAAAAGAGCGGCAATTTTAAATAATCCCAAGGCTACTGTCGGGGAAAAAATAAATGCCATGAACGAAAGTCTGGAGGAAGTAGAAAAAATGTCTAAGCAAAAGGCCGAATCAGATAAAGAAAAAAAGAATAAATAATGTCTCAACTAACTAACGAACAAATTTTTGAAAAATATAAAGGCCTGCCGAAAGAACTGCAAAATGCCATCACCAGCATAGATACAGCTGATATTGTTCAGGCGATTGGCAAAAAATACGGCCTCCAAATTGACAAAATGGGAGAACTGGACGATGAAACCGGACTTCTGATGCTTGGAGTCACGCATCCGCGCGATTTCATTTCTAATTTAACCGGACGTCTCGGAACCGATCCGGAAACGACTAAAAAAATCGCGCAGGAGATAAACGCGCAGATTTTTTCAAAAGTCAAAGAATCTCTGAAAAAAATACACGCGGTTGGTGAGGAAGTTATTTCCGAAACGCCGACCGCGCCCACTCCTTTTGTCCCACCCGTTTCTCCTGTTGCTCCTATTTCCCATGTTCCTGCCGTTCCTCCCGAAAAATCAGTTGAAACCGAGACGCAAACTCCGAATCGTGAAATAAAGGGGACAGAAGAGTTTAAAAGTTTAAAAACTTCGCCGTTTGAAACCAGGCTTGAAGAAAAAGTTTTTATGCCCGGGGAATCATTGTCCGAAGAAACAGAGCAAGCCCGAAAAGAAAATCGTTATCCGGATAAAGCCGACCCTTATAAAGAGCCCCCAAAATAAATATGAGACAATTTAGCGTTCCGCAATTCATAGAGGTTGAAGACAAAATTTTCGGGCCGCTGACCCTGAAGCAGTTTATCTATCTTCTGGGGGGCGTCGCTACGGTTTTCATAATATATGTTTTTCTGCCCTTTTTTCTGACAGTGCTTCTGGGTTTGCCGGTCGCCGGGCTGGCTTTGGCTTTGGCATTTTATAAAGTGCATAATCAGCCTTTCATAAACGTAATGGCCAACGCCGTATCATATTACACCAAATCAAAACTTTATATCTGGAAAAGAAGCGAGACCAAAAAACCCAAAGCCCAAAAAATTTCGGCTCCCAAACAAGAATTCGTTTTACCTAAAACCACCGAAAGCAAATTAAAGGACCTGGCTTGGTCTTTAGATGTTAAAGAGAAAATTAAGTAAATGGCAAAACCACTATCAGCGCAGGAATTCGTGCCGATAAGAGAAATACGCGACGGCATAATAATCACCGAAGATAAAAGCCTACATATGGTTTTGATGGCTTCGTCTTTGAATTTCGCCTTAAGGTCAAACGAGGAGCAAGAGGCCATTACCGCGCAATATCAAAACTTTTTAAACGCGCTGGATTTCTCGGTGCAAATCGTGATCCAGTCACGCAGGCTCAATATTGAACCCTACCTTGAAACTCTGCGCGAAACAGAACGCGACCAGACTAATGAATTATTGAAAATACAGACACGCGAATACATTGAATTCATCAGAACTTTTGTTGAAACCACAAAAATCGTGACCAAAAATTTCTACATCGTCGTCTCTTTTGCCCCTCCCTTAATTGAGATCGGCAAAAAAAACGGACTGGGCGGGATATTCAAAGGGCTTTTCGGCGTAAAAAAAGAAGACAAACAACTAAGCGATGAAAAATTTGAGGAACATAAAAATCAACTCTGGCAAAGAGCCGAAACGGTTTCGGGAGCCATTGCTTCAACCGGAACGCGAACCGCGCCCCTAAACACCGAAGAGGCGGTTGAACTCTTCTACGGATTATTCAACCCGGGGGAATTGGAAAAAGGACACGCGCCGCAAATTAGAACTTAAACTTTAACATTATGGCTTTAGGAGACTTATTCAAAAAGAAGGAGGTGGGGGCAAACGACGAGATAATCGCGATTCAGCCCGAACAGATTTACGAGGCCGCGGTTTTGGAATTGAAAGACATCATCGCGCCGTCAGCTTTGGAAGTAAATTCAAATTACGTAAAAATCGGGGAAAAAATAGCCCGCACCATTTTTATTTTCTCCTATCCCAAATATCTGGCCGTGAACTGGTTCAGCTCAATCATAAATCTCGACAAGGTTTTTGACATATCTATTTACATCCATCCGATGGATACGGCCGGAGTTTTACGCCAGCTCCAGAAAAAGGTCGCCGAAGTCCAGTCTCAAATCCACATGCGCGAAGAAAAAGGCCTGGTTAGGGACCCGATGCTGGATGCCGCTTATCAAAACCTGGAGGAACTGCGCGACAAACTGCAACAGGCGCAGGAAAAACTTTTTTCTTTCGGCCTTTATATGACAATCTATGCCGACACTCTGGAAGAACTCAACCGGGACGAAACGGAAATAAGGTCAATGCTTGAATCCCGTCTGGTTTACGCCAAACCCGCTCTTTTCCAGCAGGATGACGGCCTCCTGACTGTTTTCCCCCTGGGACGGGACATTCTGGGAGTCAACAACAAACTTAATTCCTCGCCGATATCAAGTCTTTTCCCTTTTGTTTCATTTGACCTCACTTCCAACCGAGGCATTCTTTACGGCGTAAATCGCCATAATAACAGCCTGGTTCTTTTTGACAGATTCTCGCTTGAAAACTACAATTCGGTCATTTTCGCCAAAGCCGGAGCGGGAAAAAGTTATGCCACGAAACTTGAAATACTTCGCTCTTTAATGTTTGACACCGATGTCATAGTGATTGACCCCGAACGCGAATATGAATTTCTGTCGGAGGCCGTTGACGGCCGATATTTCAACATCTCTCTTTCTTCCCAGCATCATATTAATCCTTTTGACCTGCCCAAACCCCGCGAAGACGAAGACCCCTCGGATATTTTAAGGTCTAACATCATAAACTTAGTCGGACTTTTCCGCATAATGCTCGGCGGACTTACGCCGGAAGAGGATTCCATTTTAGACCGGGCCATCACCGAAACTTACGCTTCGCGCGACATTACTCCGGAATCTGATTTTTCTTCAAAAATTCCGCCGATACTTTCGGATCTTGAATTGATTTTAGCCAATATGGAAGGCGGCGAAGGATTGGCCCAGCGCATGCGCAAATACACCCAGGGCACTTGGGCCGGCTTCATCAACCAGCCTACAAATGTTGATATAAATAAAAAGCTGGTGGTTTTTTCGGTAAGAGACATGGAGGACGAACTGCGTCCGGTGGCAATGTATTTGATAACCCACCATATCTGGAACGCTGTCCGAAAAAATTTAAAAAAGAGAATTCTGGTCATAGACGAAGCCTGGTGGATTATGAAAGAAGAACAGGGCGCCTCATTCTTATTCGGCATAGCCAAGCGCGCGAGAAAATATTTTTTGGGAGTGGCGACGATTACTCAAGACGTGGGCGATTTTTTGCGCTCCCCTTACGGCGTGCCCATCATTACAAACTCTTCAATCCAGATTCTTTTAAAACAGTCGCCCGCGACCATTGATCTTCTCCAAAAAACTTTCAACCTGACCGACGAAGAAAAATTCCTGATACTGGAGTCCGATATCGGCGAAGGGTTGTTTTTCGCCGGCCTCAAACATGTGGCCATCAAAATAATATCGTCTTACACCGAAGACCAAATTATAACTTCCGACCCCCAGCAATTATTAGCGATTAAAAAGGCGAAGCAGGGAATAGCGCAGGAAAAATAATTTAAAACATGGCTGATGAAAATATTACAACCGAGGAAGGCGAACGAAACTTGAAACTTCAGGAATCCCGTAAAAATGAAGGCCTGGCGACGCAAAAAGCGGCCGCCGTGGCCGGTCCCATGGTAAGCAAGTCCGAGTTCGGAATGATGATTGGTTTTGCTTCGTTTTGCGACTTAATTAGCCAAGTACCCCTTGTCGGTTTTATAATAGACGGTATAGCTTGGTTTACTATATTCGCGTGGACACAAGCCCGCGAACTTAAAAAACCGTGGGCCTTTCACCTAAGCGGGGCTTCGGGATTCATACCTTTTCTGCCGGCTTATACCGGAATGGTGGTGTTTCTATACTTTTACAATAAGAGTCCGCAATTTAGGACGTTTTTCGGAGAATAATAATATGCGAAATAAATTTTTATTAACAACGGTTTTATTTCTGGCTTTTCTGACGATTTTTCCTGCCGGAGCCCAGATTGATTTGGGAACGGGAACGGAAAACTTTTTTATAGAGCTGATCCCAACCGATGCTCCGGGTCCCAATCAAAACATTATCGCCCGCGTTTCGGCGTTTTCTTTTGAATTAAACAGCTCACAAATTACATGGATTCATAACGGCGCGGTCGCGCTCCGCGGAACCGGCCTTAAAGAATACGGATTCACAACCGGAGATGTCGGAAAATCAGAAATATTAACCGTCGTCGCAATAGACGTAAACGGCATACGCCACGAAACAGAATTCTCGCTGGTCATAGCCGATGTTGACATCTTATGGCGGGCCGCGACATCAATTCCTTTTTGGTACAAAGGAAAAGCTCTGGCTTCGCCGAAATCAGCAATAACCGCAAGCGCTTTCCCAAACCTGGTTTCCGGCGGCAGAAAAATTCCGGCATCCGGCCTGATTTATCGCTGGACGCTTGACAATGATTTCAAACAGGCGCAATCAGGCGCGGGCAGAAATACTTTCACTTTCGGCGCGGGATTTTCTTCCGACCTCACGCATATCGTTAACCTTGAAGTTTCAAATCTGGACGGAAACATCACTGCCAAAAAATCAATAGATATCGGCGTCTTAAATCCTTCTATTCTAGTTTACGAAAACGACGCGCTCTCGGGACCCAAAAACGATTTCGCTTTTCAAGACCGAAGGAATGATGTAATTTTTGCCGGAGAGAAAAAATCTTTTATAGCTCATCCGTTCTTTTTCTCGCTGGATCGCGGCCGCGAAAACCTTGAATACGTCTGGTCGGTGGACGGCCGAAGAGCCGGCCAGGAAGCTCCGCAAAACATTTTAAACCTCGGGGCCGCGGCCGATGCCGGCGGCAGTTCGGTGGTGGAAATTTTAATTAAAAACACCTCCAACATCTTACAAGAAGCCAGGCAAACTTTTACGATAAATGTTTTATAAAATTATTTACATATCAATAATAATCGCGCTTTTTATATCGTTTGCCGCAATAACAACGGAGGCGGCTGATTACACGATAGATAAACAGGCAGCCCAGCAGTTCACCACATGGAATCAAACCCGGGACGGTTTTATCGGTTTTTTAAAATGGCTTTTCCCTCTGATGATTGCCTCAGCTGCCGTCATCGCTACTCTTTCCATTATATTCGCGGGTTTTCAGTGGATGGCAGGGGCAATCTCCCCTCCGCAGGTTGAAGCGGCCAAAAACCGCATTGCCGCGTCTGTTCTAGGATTAGCAGTGGCTCTTCTTTCATGGATAACTTTAAACACCATAAATCCGGTTTTTGTGAATCCGAAAACGCCAAGCGCCTTTACATCAGAATGTCCGGAGGGAAAATGTCCGGATTGGAAAGATGTGTTATTCGGAGTCGAACCATCAACACAAGAAATCGTAAAGAACGCAACGAAAAAAGTTATACCGCCCAGTCCTAATATACCGGGAGATACGGCTAAAACCGTGGAAAACATCAATCAAAAACTGTCTGTTTACGGTAAAAAGTTAAAAATTGAAGAATTTATTGATTTGATGAGTTTCGGCACAAACGACATCAATGAAAGAAGAAAAGCCATAGAAAATATGGAGCAAAAATGCTCGGGGGCGGGCGGCGAGTTCGGTCTCCTGTCGCAATTCCCCGGAAGCGGCAATATAAGTGGCGCTGCCAGATATTATGTTTGCGTAGGCTCCGCCAAAACACAGCAACAGACAACCCAGCAACAATCGTCTCAACAATCCAAAGGATTTTTATGTTCATGGTTAGGCACAAATTGTTAAAATAAATTATGAATAAACCATTAGCTATAGGATTAATCATATTTTTCATCCTCGTAATCGCCGCCGGGGCGATTTGGCTTGCGGTCAGACCGGCGCCGTTAGCTGAAGAAGCGGAGCGCGGATTTTTACAAAGATTTCCTTTCGGTCTTTTCGGAGGAGGGGAGCCAGCTCAGCCTTCACCCGAAACCGCGCCCGCGCCGATTGCGGAAGAACTGGCGCTTTTAATGCTTGACCAGGGTCCGGTTGAAAGTTTTTCAATAAAAGAAACCGGTCTGCGCTACCTCTTGAAACAAGACGGACATATAATGGACATCGGGCCGCGTGGAGAAGACCAAACTCGAGTTTCAAACACGACCATACCGAAAATATTTGAAACATCGTGGTCCCAAAATGCCTCAAAAATAATTTTTAAATATATTGAGAATGACAATATCCGGACAGTTTCGGCCGAATTTATAGCGACCTCAACAAGGGCGACGGTTCTGCCCCAAAATATAATTTCATTCGCGTTCGCGCCGGATAGAGAACGCCTCCTCTATCTCGTACCGACGCCGAACGGCTCGCGTCTTATTGCCGCCGACCCCGATAATTCCAGACAGACTGATGTCGCGTCTTTTCCTTTCGGAGATTTTGATATTTATTGGCCCGAAAAAAATTCCGTTTATCTGTTAAGCCGTCCGTCCGGAGTTGCCGAAGGATTTCTGTTTAAATACGACCTCCAGCGGGGGACTCTTAACAAAATTTTGGGAGACCTGGCAGGACTGCAGATAAAATTTTCAGATGACGGCCAGAAAGTCATTTACTCCGTCTACGACGCCGCCTCGGAAAAACCTCGGCTTTTCATTTACGACCTGAACAAAAAAACGGCTGTCGATATCCAAACCGATGGCCTGGCTGAAAAATGCTCTTTTACCCGAAAAAACGCCGGTCTTGTTTATTGCGGCCTAGATCAGGGTCTGCAAGCGGCTGTTTACCCCGATGAATGGCTGCAAGGCTCTATTTCAACCAGCGATACATTATGGGAAATAAATTTTGAAACCGGACAAAAACGTCTGCTTGACGAAACCTTGCCGTTCAACATAAAACAAATAACCGTATCATACGACGGCGTCTTTCTATTCTTCATAGATAAAAACAGCGGCTCACTTTGGAGTTTAGAAATTATAAATTAGAGATTTTTTAAAGAGGTTTAATTACCACTCTTCTTTCTTCGCCGACGCCCGTGCTCTGGGTGGAAATATCCGGATACTCGGTAAGCGTGGCGTGAATAATGCGACGCTCATAAGAGGTCATCGGCTGCATTTCAATTTCTTTTTTAAAATAACGCACGCGCTGGGCGGAAAGCCGCGCCAAGTCCTTTAGTTCTTCTATTTTTTGCTTTTGATAATCGTTAACGTCAACAAAAAACTTCAAACTAGGGTAGTCCGCGGGGAATTCGCGCTCTGCCATTTTATGAATAATGTGATTGATGGCTTTCAGTCTTTCACCAGACTCTCCTATCAAAATTCCGCCGTCGGAAGTATGCACGCTGAAAAATAAATTTTCGGGGTACTCAATAAAATCAACAGAGCCGGAACACCCCATTCTTTCAAGAAGGTTTTGAATCAGAATTTGTATCCTTTGAACTGTTTCCTTCGACGGCATAAATTTTTTGGGCTTTTTTTCTTACTATCCCTTCGTGCACTGTAGCAAAAATATTGAGCGTTGTCCAATAAAGACTGACTGCTGACGGAAAACGCATGGCTATAAAAAATATCAAAAGCGGCATGAAATAAGTCATCTGCCAGGACATCATCTTGCCAAAATCCATTGATTTCGCGCCGGGGGAGGAACTGCGGGCGATGGAAGGCAGCTTAGCAAGTTTTATCTGCATAAACTGCGATAAAGCGGCCGCGGCCGCAAGTATCATGCTCCCCTGACTAAGGTCAAATAAACCCAAAAACATCGTATTGACATGCTCCGGAACGGCGATAAAACCGTATAAATAGGCGGCATCTATGTTAACGCTCTCTCGGAAAACCAAATAAAGAGCAATAAGAATCGGAAGCTGTAAAAAAAGCAAAAGGATTCCGGAAAGGGGATTGATACCGTGAGCGCGATAGAGTTCCATAGTGCGGCGCGCTTGTTCCTGGCGATCTTTAAAATTATCTTTTATTTTTTTAAGCTCGGGCTCAATCTGCTTCATTTTGTTCTGGGTTTTAATTGAACGGTGGGTCAAAGGAAAAAGCACGATTCTAACCACTACGGTCAAAACAATAACCGCAAGTCCCAAATCATTGAACGGCAAAAAACCGGTGAGCCACACCAGAGCATTTAAAAGCGGGCGATAAAAAATCTCGTTAAAAATTACTAATAGCCAGGCCATTATAAGATTCTTAAATTTTTAGATTGTTTATATTTACGAATATTTCTTCCAGCGCGTTTTTCAGCCGCCCAAAGTCCGCCTTGGAAGCTTCGGGCAAAACCCTTACGATTATACGCAAGGGTTTTTTTATTCCGAAAATGAGCCCCCGCATTATCTCACTTATCTGCCGCCTAATTTTATTGCGCCTCACCGCTCTTTTATCAACGCTCTTTGAAACGACCACTGCGAGACGCGATGCGGAATTATCAGAACTTTGAAAATAGACAACGAGGCCACCGCGCTCAATCCTTCGGCCGCGGCGCAAAACTTGACTAATCGCTTTTTTATCGTAAAGCCGCCGGCTGCGCTTAAAAGCGGCCATCAAACCGTAAGCTTCTTGCGGCCTTTCCGGCGCCGGCCCTTCAAAATACGCTTGCCCCCGGCGCTTCTGGAGCGTTTTCGGAAACCGTGAGTCTTTTTCCTTTTGCGTTTTTTGGGCTGATAAGTTCTTTTTGGCGACATATGATTATTCTTACACATATTTTTAATTTAAACAATATTCACAAATCATCCACAGCTTATTAACATCAGAGTAGGGTTTAGTAAAATTTTGGTGGTTCGTAAATAAAAAACATTAAAGATATAATATAGAAATCGTTTAAAAAACTTAGATGATTATGATTAAAGAAGAGCTCTGGAAGGAGATTTTGAGAGAATTAGAATTAACCGTTTCGAAAGCCAATTTCGCGACTTGGTTTCAAAATACGTTCATAGCCGACCAGGACGAAGGGAAAATAATCATAGGGACCCCCTCGGCTTTTATTAAAGAGTGGCTGGAGGATAAATACCAAAAACATATTTTAAAATGCCTCCGGGCTCGCTCGCCCGAAGTGCGTTCAATCGAATTCAAGATAGCGACGTTCGGCACGGTCCAGGAGAAAAAAGCAGAGCCTAAATCAACGGAAGAACAAATGGATTTTCGCGATATATACACCGACCGCGAAACAAACCTCAATCCTAAATATACTCTGGATAATTTTATCGTAGGGATATTCAATGAGCTGGCTCATGCCTCCGCTCTATCGGTAATAAAAAACCCGGGCGTTCTCTACAACCCTCTTTTTATTTATGGCGGAGTCGGGCTGGGAAAAACCCACTTAATGCAGGCAATAGGAAATAAAATGAAAGCCGACTATCCCGATAAAAAAGTTTATTACGTCAGCGCGGAACGTTTTGCCAACGAATTGGTCGCGGCAATCCGCAATAACGAAACCGTCTTTTTTAAAGATAAGTACCGCTCTTTTGACGTTTTGATAATTGACGATATCCAGTTCATTGCCAGCCGCGGAGCCGCTACCCAGGAAGAAATTTTTCACACTTTCAACTCCATGCATCAGGCGAATAAACAAATAATCTTCTCTTCCGACAGGCCTCCCAAATTAATACCAAACATTGAAGACCGCCTTAGATCGCGTTTTGAGGGAGGCACGATAGCCGACATAGTAGAACCGGACTACGAAACCAGGCTGGCAATACTGCAGTCCAAAACAGCTCCAAACCAAGAATACCAGCCCTCGCTTGAAATACTGGAATACATAGCATCAGCCGTCCAATCCAATATCAGGGAGATGGAGGGTTCGCTTAATTCCGTGATCGTGCGCTCAAAAATGAAAAAGCGGCCTCTGGATTTGTCCGAGGTAAAAGAAATACTGACCAAAAACGAAAAACCGAGGAAAGTTCTAAGCGCTCAGCAGATAATAAGAAAGATCGCGCAATTTTACGACATTCAGGAAAAATTTCTTTTTGAGAAAACCAGAAGGAAGGAGGTAGTCAAGCCGAGACAAGTAGCGATGTACCTTCTAAGAGAAGATTTTAACGGCTCTTTTCCTTATATCGGACAAAAATTCGGCGGCCGAGACCATACAACCGCCATTCACGCCTATACTAAAATAACCAACGAGATTAAAAGAGACGACCGCCTCAAAGAAGAAATAAAAACAATCCGGGCCCAATTATATGAGGAAGAAAAACAGTGAGTATCTTATGAAAATTATGTTGAAAAAATGTTGATGATTTATAAAAAAGAATTCGGACTGAAAATTATCAAAATCATTTCCACGATTTATCAACAAGAAAATAAACAGTTTTATAGTTAAAAAGGGTTTAAACTAAACACATAAATGGTTTTTACACTTATGCACGCTAACATCTACAACTACAGTTTAATTAATTAAATTTATTATTATGGAGTTGTCTTGCTTTAAAACTCATTTCCAAAAAAGTATTCAATTGGCCGAAAGGCAAACCAATCAGAGAAACGCCAATCCGGTTTTAAACGGAATATTTTTAAAAGCCGAAAAAAATCATCTGCTTATCAGGTCAACCGATTTATACAGCGGTTTTGAGACAAAAATACCGGCTCAAGTAAAAAAAGAAGGAACACTGGTTATTCAGGCTAAACCCATTATTTCTCTTTTATCGTCAGTAAACGACGAAAAAATATTTTTAGAATCAAAAAATAACAACATTAATCTGACTACTAAAAATACCTCCACCACAATAAAAGCTTATGATCAGGAAGACTTTCCGAAACTGCCTAAAATAAAAAACGGGCAAAAATTGGTTTTCAACGCGGAAAAATTGTTTTCAAACATGAAAAGCGTGATTTTCGCCGCTTCCGAATCCGATATCAAACCGGAAATATCAAGCGTTTTCTTTTCCTCCGGCAGCAAAAACAATCCGGGCTCATTTTTTAAAATGGCGGCCACCGATTCTTTCCGTCTGGCTGAAAAATCCTTTGATTCAAAAACTGAAAAAATAGACTCTTTTCTCTTTCCCGGAAAATCAGCCCTTGATTTCATAAAAATAATTGAGAATTTTGAAGGAGACGTAGAATTGGAGTTTGACCGCCAGCATCTTTTCGCGCTTCACCCCTCTTTTTCGTATTTTACCAGATTGATTGAGGGAAACTTCCCCGATTACGAGCAAATAATTCCGTCGGCATTCAGCACCGAAGTTACTCTGAATAAAAAAGAACTTACGGACAACCTTAAATTAGCCGGCGTTTTTTCCGGCCGCCTGAAAGAAGTAAAATTGCGCGCTTACGCCGGGGACAATATTTTTGAGATAACCACCAGTGACAGCGAGCTCGGCGAGCACAACGGTCAGCTTAAGGCTCAGATTACCGGAGAAAATCTTGAAGCGTCTTTTAATCAGAGATATTTGCTTGAGGGGTTGGAGCCCGTAAATTCCGAAGACGTTATTTTGCGTTTTTCGGGAGCAAGCAAACCTCTTCTAATCCAAAACCCGCGCGACGTTTCATATCTTTATTTGGTTATGCCGATGAAAAGCTAAAGGAATTTGGTATGCCTTTTAAGCAGATTTTTGAATTCCTAAAAAAATTTGACGGATTAAAATCACATAGCCAGATAGTTGAAAAAGATATTTTGGAGTGGTGTTTTAAAAAAAACAATTTAAGCGGGAATGACCTGGAAATTAAAGTTCGCCAGCCTAATATAATAATTTCTACGAAGAACATGGCGGTTAAAACCTTTATATTTACTTCGCAGAATTCTTTGCTCGACGAATTAAGAAAAAAATTCGGAAATAGAGCCCCCCAAAAAATTTTATTTAAATAACTATCTCAAACGGATGGTTTTTTCAGATGTTTCGTATCTTTATCTGGTAATGCCGATGAAGAGTTCTTAAATAATTAAAAACCACCGGAAGGAGCTTGCCTCCCGGCGGTTTTTTACTTGTCGCTTCTCGGGTTATTTTGTTTTTAGCCGTGGATTCCGGCTCGTTTCGATTGATCCTTCTGGAATACGGAGAACCCACTTTGGGCCTGAAAATGCTGCAGCCCCCGAAATGAGCGTCCATCTTATGGCTGTAGCAGGGTTTACAAACCGCCACTCATAGAGTTCTAAAATCCCACCTGCGCGTTTTTCCTCCACGATCTCCACGTTACGGCCCAGACGCAAAGGGAGTTTATTGAGCGTCGTATTGCCGCCGCTTTCTCTGGTGAAAAAGACGAGATAGGCACGTTCCTGCGGATCGTTGACCAAGGCGCTGGCATTTTCTGTGACGAACCATACTGTGACCAATCCCTTGTTTTGTGTCCGGACTAAAGGCTTTGTCTCCGCAAGAACCAAGCGGCTTTCGGATACATGAGACGCTATGACGTCAGCGACCGCTGCAACGCAGGCCCCAATGAACGGTGTAATCAATGCTGCAGCAGCCATTGCTTTTAGGATATCTCTTAGATTCCAGTTGGTTTTTTCGTTGAGCCACACGCCCAAACATATAAACACGAATACCAAAGCCGGCACGCCAATCCAGGTATACATTTTCTTCTCCCTTTCTGTTTGTACTGGTTTATGTTTCAAGGAAACTACTGACTTCCTGTCCCCATTATACATCAAACAGACACCTTGTCAAGTAGTAGGGACAAGAAAATTGTTGTAAAACATACTGCTCTTGACAAACTGTGCAAGAGTCTTGACACAAAATACTGTAGGTGTATAATGGAGGTATAATGCGTGAGTTGGAAGAATTGGGTTTTTCTGAAAATGAAGCCCGAGTTTATGCGGCAAATTTAGAGCTGGGGTCATCAGCTGTGGCTGATATTGCTCGAAAAGCAGGTATAAATCGCACTAGTGGCTATAACGTTTTGGAGGGTTTGGTGGCAAAGAAGCTGGTCAGTCAATCCCAAGACAGAAGAGGGAGGAAGATTTATGCCGCCGAAGACCCGTACATTTTGGTGGACCGGCTTGAAGACGACCTGAGTAAGAACAAAAAGCGGTTAGAAGCGGCTAAAAAACTTTTGCCCCAACTTCTCTCCATTCATAGTTTGCGCAAAGACAAACCCCAAGTGCGTTATTATGAGGGGTTTGACGGCGTTACCTCGCTTTATGAAGACAGTTTGACAAGCTCCGAAACGATTTTAAGCTACAGCTCAACACATGACATTAAAAAAGTGCTTGGCTCATACGCCGAGAACTATTTCCGCCGCCGCACTGAAAAAGGAATACCAATTCGCACCATTATTCCCACGGAAAAATACGGCCTTCATTTAAAACGCGTCGGAGAAAAGTTTTTGCGCACCGCGCTTTTGGTACCTCATGAAAAATTCAGCATATCGCCCGAAATATACATCTATGATAACAAGGTCGTTTTTATGTCTTTAGCTGAAAAATTCGGAGTAGTTATTGAAGGCCGCGAAATTGCCGAGGCCATGAAAAAACTTTACGAACTGGCCTGGGAAAGGGCAGAGAGATATGACAGGGAGGAGGAAGAAAAACTTAAAAATACGACATCCGAATGACTATCTCAAACGGATGGTTTTTTCAAGTGAAGAACTGTTACCGACGCTGTCGTAAACATTTATGACCAGAGTTTCTTCGGGACGCAGGTCTTTTATTTTTGCAAGATCAATGGAAAACGAGTACGGCGCGTTTTTAATGGAGCCGATAAATCTGTTGCCAAAGATAACGTCCATCTGACTTATGGGATAGCGGGAACTAGCCGACAATGTGAATGATATCGAACCGGAATACGTGGACTCATCCGGAGGCGAAACAACAAACGAAATCTCCGGCGCGTACTGAGGAAGATGAACGTCATCATATTGCGTCGGAATGTCGCTTTCGCTCTCTTCGCGGAGATTTTTTGATTCGGCCCACTTTCTTACGGGATATTCCCATAAAGAAAATTGGGAGTCGTCTGATGGATTTTGAGGGATGGGCCCGTCCGGATTATTTTTATCCAGCCAGTAAAGAATTGAATGTATCTGAATCAGCGGTTTTTCTTCCTTATACTGCTGCGGCGTAAAAGCAGTCGCTAATTTTTTTGAAATCTTATCAATGGTGTAAGTTCGGCTTCCGCGCCACCCGCCGTTAAGCACCGCCTTTTTAGGTTCGGTCGGTGCCGGAGAAATAAATTCTTTTTTCTCAAGGGTACGCGATGCTTCCTGAAAAAAAGCATTCCACAATGGTGCTGCGATAAATCCGGCAATACTTTTGACCATCTCCGAGTTGTCGTTATTGCCAAACCACACTCCCCAGGCCAGATTGGGAGTATAGCCCACCACCCAGGCATCTCTGGAATCATTGGTGGTTCCGGTTTTAGCCGCGACATCCCAGCCCGGAAAATATAAGGGAGAGGCCGCGCCAAAAGCCGGAGTTCGGGCTTCATTATCCGAGAGCACATCGTTTATAAGACGGGCGGTTTGCTTATCAAGAACTTCTTCGGGTTTTGGCTGGAATTCTTCAAGAATGTTCCCTTTCGCGTCCTCCACTTTAAGGATTGATGTTAAGGGATTACGTACCCCATCGTTAGCGAAGACCCCGTATGCTCCGACCATTTCCAGCAATTTAACTTCTCCTCCGCCTAAAACCAGAGTTAATCCATAACGGTCGGGATCATTAAGGGTTGTAATGCCCAGTTTTTTCGCGGTTTTAAGCGATTCCGAAAGGCCGGCAAGGTAAAGAGTTTTGACTGCCGGCAGGTTGATGGATTGAGCCAGCGCTTCCCGCAGAATTATCGGCCCGCGAAAGACGCCGTCATAGTTTCTCGGGTGATAGCAATTATCTTTTTTTTCTTCGTTTTGTTCTTCTTCTCGGGCAAGGGCCTTGGCCGCGTCCGGGTCGCAAGACGGATTAAACTCGGTCGGCAAATCAAAGACCGCGGTTTCGGGAGTAAAGCCCTTTTGAAAAGCAGTCGCATAAACAAATGGTTTGAAAGCCGAGCCGGGCTGGCGGCCCGAGGCGTAAGCGGTCACATTTACGTGCGGTTCAAATTTGCAGTTTAAGCCCGGCGAACATCCTTCGGGTTTGGGCTCAGAAAACCAATCTTTTGAGCCGACCATTACCAGTATTTGGCCCGTTTGAGGGTCGGTAGCGATAAGGCCGGCATTATAAACATTAAATTTTTCTTCTTCATCCTCAACAAATTTTTCCGTTAAGTCCTCGGCTTTTTGCTGAAGATTCCAATCAAGAGTCGTTACCACTTTAAGTCCGCCAGATTCCACGGCCTCTTCCCCGTATTTTTCAGTGAGGTAATCTCGGACGTAGAATATAAAATGCGGCGCTTTCAACGTTTCATTGCCGCGCGGTATGAATTTAACTTCCTCCCTCTCGGCTTTATCGGCCTCGTCTTGGGTTATGAAGCCGAGGTCCAACATTCTTTTAAGAACCAGATTTTTTCTTTCATTAAGTTCTTTTTGGTGCGGGCCGTACGGCGAATAAAAAGTCGGCGCGTTGGGGAGAGAAGCAAGATAGGTCGATTCGGCTAAAGTTATGTCCCGCAGTTTTTTGCCGAAAAAAGTTTCGGCGGCCGCCGCGATTCCGTAGGCCGAAGATCCGTAGGGTATTTCATTGAGATAAAAACCCAGGATTTGTTCTTTGCTGAAAGCGCGTTCCACCTTGAGTGCCAACACCAATTCTTTGAGTTTGCGGGTTATGGTTTGTTCGTCGGTCAGAAGAGCTTTTTTGACCAGCTGTTGGGTTATGGTTGATCCGCCCTGGTGCACGCCGCCGTAAATCACGTCAACAAAAGCCGCGCGCATAATCGCGAGAAAGCTTATGCCGTAGTGGTTGTAAAAATTAGAATCTTCCATGGCCACGGTCGCGTTTTTGACGCCGGGCGGTATTTCGCCAAAAGCGACCACGGTTCTTCGTATGTCATTATGTATGTCATATAAAAGAATATCGCCCGAGCGGTCGTAAATTTTTGTTGACTGCACGACTTTGCGCTGGTCAAAGGCCTCAAAGTCCGGAATGTCCAAAGTTAAAGCCCACACGGAAAGAGAGCCAACGAACAAAACCGCCGCGGCTATTCCGTAAAAGAATATCTTTTTTGTCTTTTTGAGGAGGTTTCTTTTTCCTGCCATTAAGATTTTATAATATCTTGTTTTCAGCGCTTTTTCAATGATTATGAAAAACCGCTGCGTTTATGCTATTCTTTAAAAATGACAAGCCCAAGTTCTAAATTAAATGAAAAAATATCGCGTCTTTCGGAGGAAATAATCACCGAAAAAGAACTGGAAGGACGGTTGAAATCCGGGCAAAAACTCCGCATAAAATACGGGGTTGATGTTACATCTCCATTTTTGCATTTGGGGCACGCGGTTAATTTGTGGCTGATGCGCGCTTTTCAGGAAGAAGGACACAAAATTGTTTTTTTGGTGGGCGATTTTACCACTCGCATAGGCGACCCCACCGGCAGAAACGAAAAGCGGCCGAAAATTTCCGAAGCCGACATAAAAAGGGGAGCGAAAGAATTTATTAAGCAAGTTTCCAGGATTCTTTTGACTGACAAAAAAGTCTTTGAAATCCGTAAAAATTCGGAGTGGTATTCCAAAATGAAAACCGAAAAACTGCTTGAACTTATGTCGCTGGTTACCAACGCCCAACTGATTAAGCGCGATATGTTTCAGAAAAGAATAAAGGAAGGCAAGGACATTTTTGAAAACGAACTTATCTATCCAATTTTGCAGGGCTACGATTCGATTATGCTTGAGTCGGATTTAACCGTAATCGGATCGGACCAGCTTTTTAATGAAATGATGGGGCGGGATTTGCAGCAAAAATTCGGGCAATCTCCCCAGGTCATTATTACCACTAAAATTACTCCCGGAATACGCGGCGGCGAAAAACAGTCTAAAAGCCTCGGCAATTATATAGGGCTTTTGGATTCGGCTCGCGAGAAGTTTGGAAAAATAATGAGCATTCCGGATGACCTGATAATTCAATATTTTGAAGTTTATAGCGACACGGCTCTTGTCCGCATCAGAGAAATAGAGCGCGGTCTGCAAGGTAAAAAAATCAACCCTAAAGATGCTAAAATGGAGCTGGCTGAAGCAGTGGTTTTGAAATACCATTCAGCTGATGAGTCGAAGGACGCTAAAAATTTTTTCGTTGAAACATTCCAGAAAAAGAATCTTCCGCAGGACGCAACGACCGTTATCGTTAAGAAAGGCGAAATGATAAAAGATGTTCTCGCGCGCTCGGGATTAGTTTCTTCCAAATCCGAGGCCTCCCGGCTGATAAAAGCCGGAGCGGTTGAAATTGACGGCGCGATTGTGAAAGATATCGGCGCCAAATTTGAGCGGGGCGGGATAATGCGCGCGGGCAAGAAACGCTTTGTTAAAATAAAAATAGTTTAAATCGATAAACCAAAAACCCCGTCGAAGCGGGGTTTTTGGTTTTTATATCCTATTATTATTCAAGATTTTCCTCTTCCTCCGTGGTTTCCTCTACGGGCAATTCGTTTTCTACCCCTTCTACTTCTCCGGCGTCTGCGTCTTCATCCTGCGCGTAAAGTCCCAAGATTTCGTCTTGATAACGCATGGTTCTTTAGAATTTGCTTATAAAGATTTATGCGACCGCCCTCCGATGAGTATCGGGGGGCTGGATTCATTTTTATCAATTATGTTTGGGCTTGTAAAGTAGTTAAATAATGGGCTGTGGAAAACTTTAAATCCGTCCGGACGCGGTAAACGCTACCGCCACAGCGTCAATCGCGTCGTCATTTAGTGCCTCGCGGGTTTTGAAAATCATACGGATCATCCGTTCTACCTGTTTTTTGTCTGCCCGGCCGTATCCGCATACGGCCAACTTGATCTCCGGCGGCGAAAATTCCCGTATTTCGAGGCCGTCGGCAAGGTAGAGCATGGTTCCTCTGGCTTCCGCCACGCGCATGGCGGTTTTTTGATTGGTGTTTAGAAATAATTTTTCCATCGCGAGGACCTCTGGCTTGTGAGCGCGGATTAATTCTTTGAAATGCTTGCCCACAACCCTCAGCCGCTCCTCGTGTGCCATCTCCTTGGGCGTTTCAAGACAGCCCGCATCCGAAAGCGCGCCGTTTTCCAAAACGGCGTATCCCAATCGTCCGTATCCGGGGTCTATTCCTAAAATTTTTCTGCCCATTACTTAATTTTGACACGATTCAGCCCAAAAAGAAGGGGTTGACCCCCACACCTATTGAGCAATTTTGTTTTTTCGCGCCTTCAGGCGCTATTGCTCAATAGGTGTGGGGGGGGACAAACGAATAGGGTGGGTGTATAATGCACGCATAGTTCTTAAAATTTTTTACCGGCGGCCATAGCCAAAAGGCCTTAAAAATTAAGATTTTCTGGCTATGGCTGTCATTGGGACGGCCCTCTGGCAAACGAAAATGGCGAAAACCCAAAGGAGGAAAAATCGCCATGGACAGACAGAAACAGACAGGAAAGTTCATTTCTCGAATCGCAGAAAACCTGCCGGAAATGAACAAGGAGGCCATGCAGAGATGGATTGACGACCCGCAGGGGCTCCAGGAGTACCTTCGCGGTCTCAGTCCGGAATTCGACCTCCTCAAGTTCGTCGGCACGGTTCGAGTGGACGGCGCGGAAAGGTTTGTCTGCGACGACGAGGCCCTGAAAAAGGCCAATGTCGGATGGACGGGCTCCAACTTCGATCGCCTGTTCAAGGGTAAGGTCGAGGAGAACGTCTCGGCTACGGAGCTGAACATCCACAAGCTCAAGAAACCGTCCGTGGACCAGCCTATCCGGAAAGAGCTGGGAGACAAGGAAGAAATCCACCTTGTTCACTTTCTGAATTTCCTCAAGAACCAAAATGGCGGGTGGTGCATCGCCTACATCAGGGACAAGAAAGGAAAGCTCTGGGCTGTGCGCGCGTGCTGGTTCTCCGTCGATCGCTACTGGGACGTTGCGGCCCGCTCGGTCAAGCACCCGTTCGGGTGGAGTGCCGGCTCTCGCGTCGTTTCCCGCAAGTAGGGACTTGGATTATTGAATCCTTGACCCTCGGCCCACGACGGCTTTGCTGTCGTGGGCTGTTTTAATTCAAATAAGGACATTGATTAAGTAAAATCTGCGTTGGTATATATGTCGTTTATGTCGTCGTTTTCATCAAGCGCTTCAAAAATTTTTGAGAGCGCCTCTTTTGTTTTTTCGTCAACTGTTATGTTCGCGATCGGCTGCCAGCCGTCTTCGGTTTTTTGGAATAAAAATTTTGCGGATCCGGGAGAGGCGAGCTTCGCGCCGTTTTCGGAAAGAAGATGCTTTATTTCTTGCGTCGTGCGATTTTTATTGTCTGTAATTCCGGCAATCAATATCGCGCTGCCCCCGGGCCCGTAGGCCTCAAACAAAACTTCCTCCAGAGCGTTTTCGTCTTTCGAAGTCGCGCGCTTTATCGCCCGCTCAATGTTGTCGGAGGGCATGTTGAAAGAGCGGGCTTTTTCCACGGCCGCCCTTAAAGACGGGTTTGACGCCGGATCAGGCCCCTTTTCGCGCGCGGCAACGGTTATTTGTTTCGCCAGTTTCGCGAACTCTTTACTTTTTCTGGCGTCAGTCAGAGCCTTTTTATGTTTGATTTGAGACCACTTGGAATGTCCGCTCATAAGTGATTGGTTGTCTCCTCGGGTCTATGTCCGTTGGTCTTTCTGGCCTCCTCAAGAATTATGTCTTTGATTTTATCCGCGTTGGGGATATCGCTGGCTTCAAAACCTTGTTCCCCCGCCGTTTGCACACGAATGTTTCCGTAATGGAGCAAGGTGGCGATAAAGCCGGGAATTTCCACAGTGACGTCTTGAACGCGGGAAAGCATAAATTCCGAGGTTTGACGGCGAAACATGCCTATTTGTTCCACATCAATTATTCTCCTATCGGTTACGATCCAGACATCAAGATAATAATCAAACCAAATGACGAAGGCGGCCATAAGAGACGCCAAAAGATACACGATCACGGCGTAGATGATCAAAAGATTTAATTCCGCCCCGATTTGAAAAGTCGGCATAAGAATAAGCACGACAATCGGCGGGATTAAAGCGAGAGCGGCAAAAGTCAGTTTATTTGCCACCACTATCCAATGGCGGTGAAAGGCGATTATGACTTTTTCTTCTTTTTGCAGTTCAAGCACGATTTCAGATTTTATTTAAACTTTTAAATTCGCGATTTTTTCCCACGGCACGGAAAATATTAAAATCGTGGAAATGACGGCCAAGATAGAAGCGATTGTTAAAAATAACCCGATAATCCAGCGCGCCCGGTCGCGGGGCAAACTGTATTTTTGGTAATGCCAAAGGAGCGCGGCCACGAGCGTGGCATATACCAGCAAAAAAGCAAAATGTCCCAGAATTATGATTATTTTTATATTTCCTTGCACTGTTTTATTATACTTTAAATCAATTTTGCCTGAGGCGCTTTAATGTCCAGATGTTTGTAGGCGCTCGGAGTGGCCATGCGGCCTCGCGGAGTGCGCTCAATAAAGCCGAGGCGCAGTAAAAACGGCTCGTAGACTTCTTCAACCGTAGCCGGGTCTTCGGAGGTTGCCGCGGCTAAAGTATTGAGACCCACCGGGCCTCCGCTGAATTTATTTATTAAAACTTTTAGGATTTGCCGATCGGTTTCTTCCAGGCCTTTGTGGTCAATGCCTAAAAGTTCAAGCGTTTTGGTTACGGCGTTTTCGTTTATTGTTGAAATTTTATGCACTTGGGCGTAATCCCTGGCGCGTTTTAAGAGGCGGTTGGCTATGCGCGGAGTAAAACGGGAACGTAAAGCGATTAGTTCGGCGGCTCCGGCGGCGACCTCGGTTTTCAGTATTTCGGCAGAACGCTTTATTATTTTAATTAGTTCATCCGTTGAATAATAATCCAATTTAAAAGTTCCTCCGGAAAATCGCGAGCGCAAAGGATTTGAAAGAAGAGCTATGCGCGTGGTTGCGGCGATGAGAGTAAAAGGCGGGAGGTCTATCTGGATTGAACGCGCTCCGGGTCCTTTGCCGATAATAATGTCAAGATTCCCCGATTCCATTGCCGGATAAAGCACTTCTTCTATTGTTTTATTCAGCCTGTGTACCTCGTCAATAAACAAAACATCGCCGTCGGACAAATTGGTCAGGATGGAAGCAAGGTCTCCGACTCTTTCTATAGCCGGGCCCGAAGTGATTTTTATCTGGCTGGACATTTCTTTGGCTATCAAATGAGCCAGACTGGTTTTGCCAAGGCCAGCCGGGCCGTGAAGCAGTATATGTTCCAGCGCCTCGTTTCTTTCGTGCGCCGCCTGCATCAGTATTTTCAGATTTTTTTTAATCGGCTCTTGTCCGACATAATCATCCCACCTTGCGGGACGCAGGGTTTGTTCCAAACCGGAATCTTCATTTTTATTATTGAAAGACGGGTTTATCATTTTTATACTTGACAAATCATATTTTATTTGCTATACTTCTTCCGAAAGCTATTTTCACGTGCCCCAGGGTCTCTAGGCAACTTTATATTTTGGTTTTGACCGCTAGGGCGGCTTGGCCGCCTCCTTGTTGAGGTCAAAGCTTGGCCGTTTCATCGGCAAATCCTTGGCTTGTGGTTCCCCATACTGCGAGCTCCTGCCTAGAGACCTTGAGGCATGTTATTCGGATGCCACCCGCTTTAATTCTTCAAGTGATGTGGCGCCGGATAAAACTTTTAACACCCCGTCATTAAACATCGTCATCATATCTTGTTTTTTCATAGCCGCTTTCAGATCGGCCTCGGCCGGTTTTTTTAAAATCATTTTTTCAACCTCATCATCTACCAAAAAAGCTTCAAATATGCCGATTCGTCCTTTGTAGCCGATATTATTGCATTTTTCACATCCGACGGCGCGCCACAAAACTAAGTTTTTCGGCGCGGTTTTTTTATATTTTGCCGGAGTTTCTTGTAGGGATTTTTTAATGATTTTTTCTTCTTCGGCCGTTGGTTTGTCTTTTTTCCGGCATTCTGGGCACAATTTTCGCGTCAAACGCTGAGCCATGGTTACGTTTATTGCCGGAGCAATGATTGTCGGGTCGGCTTTGAGGTCTATCAGGCGCGGTATGGTGCCCGCGGCGTTATTGGTATGCAGAGTTGAAAATACCAGATGGCCGGTCAGCGAAGCGTGCATGGCAATTTGAGCCGTTTCCAGGTCGCGAATTTCTCCGACCAGAATTACGTCCGGATCCTGTCTCAATATGGAGCGAAGGCCGTTTGCGAAATCGTATCCTTTTTTCGCGTCAACTTGCGTCTGGTTGATTCCGGTGATGTGATATTCTATTGGGTCTTCTATGGTTACTATATTTATGCCCGGCCGAACCGTATTTTTAATAAAAGCGTAGAGGGTCGTGGTTTTTCCGGATCCGGTGGGGCCGGTGGTCAGAATCATCCCATTGGGCCTTTTGAGTTCTTCTTCCATCACTTTCAGAAATTCCGGATGCATACCCAAATCCTCCAAAGTTATTGATATTGTTTTCGGGTTGAGTATTCGCATAACCGCGGTTTCGCCGTAGGGCCCGGGTAGGATTGAGGACCGCACTTCTATGTCCGCGTTTTTGGTTCTTATGGTAAATCTGCCGTCTTGGGCGCGGTCGTGGATATTCAGTTTCATTTCAGACAAAAGCTTCAGCCTTGAAATAATCGGGCCGTAAGATGCTATGCCGAAAGAAGAAATGTCGTTTAGTACGCCGTCAAGGCGAAAGCGTATCCGCGCTTCTTTTTCTCTCGGTTCCAAGTGGATATCTGACGCATCCAGAGCCATGGCTCCCGCCAGAATCACTTCAACGGTCTCCGATATTTTTCTTATTTTTTGAGCCGTAAGATGCGGCTCAATGAGTTTTTGCAAGCTTTGAATATTTTTGACTTCTTTTTGAAATTCTTCAAGGCGCTGGGGCGATATATCTATCAAGCCCGTTTCTATTTCTTCAAAAGCCGGAATTTCGGCATATCTTGACCACGCCCGCCTAAGACTTGCCTCCGAAACAAAAAAAAGCTCAACCGTATAACCTTCATCGGCGAGCCTTTTTAAAATATCTTTGGTTTTGATGAGGTCCGGATTTAACGCCGCAACCTGCAGACGTTTAGCCACTTTTTGGAACACGGCCATTTTAGCTTCCCTGGCTTCATTTTCGGGAACAATCTTAAGGGCATCCAGATTAATAGTCATTCGGGATAAATCCGAGTAGGGCAGGCCGTGTTTTTCAGAAAGGAGCCGCGCCAAATCCTCGGCTTCTCTTTGCCTGAATTCTTCCAGTTTCGTTTCAATATCGTTATTTTTTGCCATTCTATTCTTTCATTCTATCCGAAATGTTATCTTTCAACAATTGGCGTATTTTTGTTTCGGCTTCCGAAAAATTTTTAAAACCGGAAGTAAAAAAATACAGGCTTTCGGGCTCCGCTCCCAAAACCGCGGCCATGACGTTTAGAATTTTTCTGTCCTCGTTAAAAATGAGCGATTCTATTCCGCCGCCGCTTTCGTAACATATTATTGAGGACCGGTGAGGCATAATGCCGGCCCGAATCTTTCGTAAAATAAAAAGCAGATTTTCTTTCGTTGATTCCAATTCGGTCTTTTCAAAGTCTTTTTTGGTGAGGTATGTCCAGCTGGTTTTAAGTTCTGTTTCAGACGCCGTTCGCGCCAGCGCCCGGCCCACAATCTGGACAAATCGAGGGTCTTTTTCCAAGAGCAATATTTTGTCTAAGGTCTTTTTATCGGCGCCGAGTTCGAGCAATAAATTTGCGAGTTTGAATGCTTCCGGTCCGCATCGTCCTTGGAAATTCTCGGTTTCATAAACAAGCGAAGCCATCAAAAGAGTTGCCGTTAGTGGGGGCAAAGACTGAGAGCCGTCCATCGCTTCGTGAATGTCACTTATTTTTCCGGCAAGAGTTTTTTCGCCGTTAACGAGGTAGACTATTTTTTCTCCGGGCGGTTTTGCCGTCGGGGCCGCGATTTTACGCCATCCGGATTCATAGTCTTCGCCGAGAGAGGAGTCTTGTGGCGCAAAAAAGCAAAAAGCCGCGTCCATGTCATAGGGCGATTTTTCAATTTGAATAGTTGCCGGCTCAATTTTTCCTTTCGGCAAGACGACCACGCTTAAGAAATTTTCTTCTTCTTCGTAGCGCAGCTCATCAATTATGGAGGATTTTGGGATTTTTATTTTTATTTTCTGCGGGATTTCTCTCTCAAACCTTTCGGGGAGAATTTCTTTGAATTTTTCTTTGAATTTTTCACCCGGAGCGGGATGTAAAAAAACTTCTTTACCCAGGCTCTCCAGCACATTTTTTAAGGCAAACATAGCCAGCCTCGTTGCTTCGTCGGCCGAAGGTTCGCTTGCGAGCAAAATTTTGACGCTTGAGTCTATAAGATTTTTTAACGTTTCTTGATTTTGGGTCACTTTATTATTTCTTATCATTTCCGGCGCAAAGAAGCAAGATTCGAATCTTTATTGTTTGTGTTTTAGGTAAATATATTATTTGACTTGGGAAACAAATAGTGATATAATCCAATAGGCAGTTAATTACCTGTTGAAAAACTCTTAAAGGAGGCGGAAAAGTGAAGAGAATCCTGTGGATTTTCTGTGCGTTTATGCCGATTTTTATCTTCGGGTGCGCTTCCAGTCCAAAGGCCATCAAACTTCCGAGGTGGAGGCCCGTTCCTCAAATCCGCAATAGTACTGTTTTGATTCGTTACAATGTTGGGCAATGTTATGCCCGCGGAACCGGCGAGGATGTCGCGATTATCGCGCCCATAATTGAGAGGGGTTTGCGTCATCGGGGTGCCATCGTAGTGGTTGAGGGCGTGCGCGATCGTTGGCCGCGCAAGCGTTGGGCGCTACCTGATTTTGAGGCCCTGGTTTGCGCCTCGCGGATACGGGATAAAAGCAATGTCTTTGGGAACTTGTATCTTTATAAAGGCAGGGCTATGATTGTTGTCCGGGTGATTGATCAAGCCGGACGCGTGATTGCCGCTTCGGTTGGAGAACATGAGTTTAGGGGCGATAGCGGGATTTACGCCGGCGCTTGGTTAAGTTCTTTCAGGGTCGCGGCCCATATCGCGTCTCGGCTTTTGTCAGGAAAGTGAAAACGTCCCGCTAGACAGAGCTCGTAAGCTCTGTTTGGCGGGATATTTTATATTTGCCTAAATTTTCGATAAAATTGGTTTAATGAGCAGCGTTTCTTTTAAAACAAATTCGGCGAAAGAAACTCAAAAGATAGCCAAAATTTTGGCCGGCGAATTGATTAAAGTTTGTCTTCAAAAACACGCTTTAATTTTGGCGCTTTCGGGCGATTTAGGTAGCGGGAAAACGACTTTCGTCCAGGGTTTTGCTCGGGGCCTCGGCATTCGTTCCAAAATCCAAAGCCCGACTTTTTTAATAATGAGAATCTATAAGCTACCAGCTAAAAGCTACAAGCTGTTCGCGCATATTGACGCTTATCGCCTCAAAAGACCGAAAGACATTTTGGTCCTCGGCTGGAAAGAG
Source organism: Candidatus Niyogibacteria bacterium (assembly GCA_016432485.1). Taxonomy (NCBI): domain Bacteria; phylum Candidatus Niyogiibacteriota; species Candidatus Niyogiibacteriota bacterium. The sequence goes on along the minus strand of CP066691.1, from coordinate 535,799 downwards.
CTTGTTAAAAATCCAAAAAATATAATTGTCGTGGAATGGGCGCGTCACATCGCGAAAATTTTGCCCAAAGACCATTTTGATATAAATTTCCAACATATTTCCGAAAACAAAAGAAGAATAGAGTTTGGCAATAAGTAAAAAAAACAAAAACCCCGCGGGCTTGAAAAAGCCGCAGGGCAAATTGAACGAGCTAAGATCTAGAATCTGATATCGCTATAAATCGGGACCCGCCCGGTTCCGCCGACAACCTCGAATTTATCCGTTAAGAAAAGACCGGAGTGTCCAAGTGAGCCGCCCAAAAAATGAATGTTGGCCGGGACTATGACATTAATGGAAGACGAGCCATACAAAGGAATCATTACGAAATCTTCCTTTGCCACAAAAAACACGCTTGGCATTGGATAATTGTAAGAATTCGTTAATCGTCCGCCTCTTTCCAAAAAACCTCGCAGCCATGTTTTATAAGATTCGACAGCATTTGCTTTGGACATGGACGAGAGTACCAGTTTTTTCCTTACGTTTTCGGCGGCTGAAAAATTAATTCTTGACCAGTGTTTTTCCTCGTCACGGTTAAGGCGGTTCTTGGCGTTTAGTTTTCTTTCGGTAAATAGCATAGATTTAACATCTCTGACAGAGACGCTCTTTTTGATCATAAGGTTCAGAAATTCTTCGTCCGAAAAGGTTTCAATATTCCACCGTTTTCTTGCTTCGGAAGCTATTTCAAGTTCCTCGACGCGGAGATTTTCTTGGTCTGATTTCACTTTTTTGGCCATAAAATCATCCAGAGTTCTGTTTAGCTGTGTGTTGTTCACGCCTCTCTCCTTTTGTGAATGTTCGTGTGTTGCGTAATTTACGCCTACAGTATAAGTAGCATTTTACCGTTAAAAAGTCAAGCCCCTCGTAGAGAGGGTTATTTTTCTTTACAATTAAATAATAAATGGCCAAAAAACAAACCAAAAAACTGCTTGTGATTCTTGACGCTCACGCGATTTTGCATCGGGCTTATCACGCTTTGCCGCCCTTTACTTCTCCTAAGGGCGAGCCGACCGGAGCGCTTTACGGATTTACAACAATGCTTTTAAAAATAATCCGCGAGTTAAAACCGGACTATATCGCCGCGGCCTATGATATGGCTGAGCCGACTTTTCGCCATTTGGCTTTCGAAAAATACAAAGCCACGAGAGCCAAAGTTGACGATGAACTGATTCCGCAATTTAATCGTTCGCGGGAAATTTTAAAATCTTTCAACATTCCGGTTTATGAAGAAGCCGGATACGAAGCGGATGACATAATCGGGACTGTTTCCGAAAAAAATAAAAAATCCAAAGATTTAAATATTGTGATTGCCTCCGGCGATTTAGACACCCTGCAGCTGGTCAGCGGGGATAAAGTTCGAGTTTATACTTTGAAAAAAGGCAAGGAGGAATTTATTTACAACCAGAAAGAAGTGGAAAAACGATACGGCTTCGGCCCGGAATTTGTTCCGGACTATAAAGGTCTGGTCGGCGACCCGTCGGATAATATCCCCGGAGTTAAAGGCATCGGCGAAAAAACGGCCAAGGATTTAATCCAAAAATTCGGCTCCCTTGAAAATATTTTGGATTTAGCCAAAAATAAACCGGAAAAATTAAAATCCGCCGGAATCAAAGACCGGATAATAAAACTTTTGGCTGAAAACGAAGAAGAAGCCCTGTTTTCAAAGACATTGGCGACTATTCGTAAAGACGCGAAAATTAAATTTGACCTGGATAAAGCCCGCTGGTCAGGATTTAAACCGAAAGAGATTGAAAATCTTTTTCGGGAACTCGGTTTTGCCAGCTTGATCCAACGCATTTCTCAGGCGACGGGCGGGAAAGAAGAAGAAACAGAGAGAGGCAAAATAAACGCCGAACTTGCGTCAAAAATAGAATTGGCTTTTTGGCTTTTGGATTCGCGCCGTCTGAATGTTTCAGCCGAGGAAGTAGTTAAATCAATGGGCGTCAAAGACGCGTCCGAAGCCTACGTGTCGCTTAAACTTGAGATGGAAAAGGCCGGACTTCTCAAGATTTTTCAGGATATTGAACTGCCCTTGATAGGTGTTTTGTGGGAAATGCGCGAAACCGGCATCGCGCTTGATATTAAAATTTTAAAAGAGCTTTCCAAAAAATATGATAAAGAACTTCTGCGTCTTACGGAGGCCATACATAAAATCGCGGGCGAAAAATTCAACATAAATTCAACCAAAGAATTGCGCCGGATCATTTTTGAAAAATTGGGGCTTGAGGCCAGGGGCATTAAAAAAACCGGAGGAGGCGAAAAATCAACCAGATTTTCCGAACTTTTGAAACTCAGGGGTTCAAATCCCATAATTGATGAAATTCTAAAATACAGGGAGCTGGCGAAATTAAAATCAACTTATGTGGACGCGCTTCCTAAATTGGTCGGCTCCGACAAACGACTGCATACGACTTTTCTGCAGACCGGCACCGTAACCGGCCGTTTGGCGTCTCGCGATCCGAATCTTCAGAATATTCCCGCCAGAACGGAGCTCGGCCGCGAGGTGCGGGGGGCATTTTACGCGCCGGCCGGAAAAGTTCTTCTGGCGGCGGATTACTCCCAGATAGAATTAAGGATCGCAGCCATTCTTTCGGATGATAAAAAAATTAAAGACGCTTTTCTGGCCGGAAAGGATATTCACGCGGCCACCGCCGGCGAAATTTTTAATGTCAAAGAAAATGAAGTTACGCCCGAAATGAGAAGACGGGCCAAAATAATAAATTTCGGTATACTTTACGGCATGGGGAAGCGGGCCCTAGCTGAAAATTTGGGCATCAGTCAGGAAGAAGCCGGGCTTTATATCCATGAATATTTCAGCGACTTTGAAGGCGTCAGGAATTATACCCAAAAAATCGTTGAGGAGGCGCGCGAGAAAGGTTTTGTTTCCACTTTTTTCGGACGCAGACGGCTTTTGCCGGAAATCAATTCGCATTTGGAGTTTATCAGGCGCGAGGCGGAAAGAATGGCCGTCAATATGCCTATCCAGGGAACTGCCGCGGACATGATTAAAATATCAATGATTAAGATTCACGATTTGTTAAACAAAGATAAAAATTTTAAAGGAAAAGCGAATATGATTTTGCAGATTCACGACGAGCTTTTGTTTGAAGTTGACGAAGAGATTTTAAAATCCGCGGGCAAAAAAATCAAAGAAATTATGGAAGGCGTTTTGGAATCGGATGTCCCGATAAAGGTTGAACTAAGCGCGGGACCCAACTGGGCCAATTTAGAAAAATTAGAAATTAGAAATTAGAAATTTTGTTGCATGCTGTATTTAATTTACGGAGAGGATTCATATAGGGCTAGAAAAAATGTCCGTGAAATAACCGCGAATCTTGTTTTCCGCGATCCGGGAGCGGAGATTCACCGACTTACTCCGGAAAATTCAAACGAAGAAAAAATAGCCGACTTGATTGCCGGACAAAATCTTTTTGGCCGAAAATCAGCCGCCGTTTTTGACGGGCTTTTGGAAGTTCACGCCGATTTTTTGACGAAGCGCGCGAAAGAAATGCATGAGTCCAAAAATGTTTATATTATTTTGGAAAATAAACCGGACAGCAAACTCGTAAAAAAAATATCAAAATTCGCCCAAAAAACGCTGAAATTGGACAAGCTTTCGGCCGACAAAACAAAGGCCTGGATAATAAATGAGGCAAAAGTCAGGGAGCTGGCTCTGTCAGAACAGGAAATCGGTTTTTTAAGTTCTGATTTTGAGTCAAATCTTTGGACCATTTCACAAGTCCTTGAGCTTAAAAGTTTGGGGGGAGAAATTGATGTCCGTAAATTTTTATACAACCCCTTTGGTCTGACGGACTTGTTTACTCTTAAAAAAAGGCGCGAGGCCTATAAATATTTTTATGCTGATTTGGCAAGCGGAGTTTCGGCCGAAGAAATGTTCTGGAAACTATGGTGGCAGATTAAAACCTTACTTGCTGTTTCGGCCGAAAAGCAAAAAGGCCTTAATAATTTTCAAATTAAGTCGAGCACAGGTTTGCATCCGTTTGTCATACAGAAAAGTTTATCCGCCCTTTCGCGATTTTCAAAAGAAGAGCTTGTCAAAATCTGGGACGAACTATTCGCCCTTTGGCGGGACTCAAGAGAAGGAAGCGCGGATCTGGAATCCGGCCTTGAGCGCCTGATTTTAGAGCTTGCCTGATTTTTTTATGAATTTTGTCAGGCGTGATTTTTTGCGGCTGGCGGCGTTTTTGTGAATAACATTTGTTTTGGCCGCTTTATCCAGAGCTTTATAGGCCAGAGGCAAGAGTGCTAAGGCCTCTTTCGTTTTCCCATCGGCCACAAGTTTTTTGATATTTCTTACGGTTTCGCTTACGGCGTCTTTGCGGGCGATGTTTCTGCGCCTCCGCCTTTCCGTCTGCCTTATTGCTTTTTTGGCTGATTTGATTATTGGCATACAAAGATAATAAGCCCTTCTTAAATTATTTTCAAGAGGTCTCTTAATTTAGCCGCTTCTTCAAAACGAAGTTCGGAGGCGGCTTCCAGCATTTGGCGTTCAAGCTCGGCTTTTACGCGCGCCGGGTCGCGGAATTCTTTTTGCAGTTGTTTTAGGGTTTCGGCCAATTCGTCTTTTTGGCTTTTTTCTTCCAGCCAAAACGGAGGCCTTATTTCTTTTTTAATCGCTTGAGGCGTGATTTTATGGATGCGATTATAGTCCTCTTGGATTTTTCTTCGGCGCTCCGTTTCTTTGATGGTTCGTTCAATTGAGAGGGTTAATGTGTCTGCGTAAAGTATCGCTCTTCCGTTAGGATGACGCGCCGCGCGTCCGATTGTTTGCGTCAGCGAAGTAAAATTTCTTAAAAAACCTTCTTTATCGGCATCCAATATCGCGACAAGTCCGACTTCGGGCAAATCAAGCCCCTCGCGCAGAAGATTTATTCCGACCAGCACATCAAAATCGCCCTTGCGTAAATTTTGCAATGTTTTTGAACGCTCTATTGTTTTGATCTCCGAATGAAGGTATTCAACTTTTATATTTTTTTCCCTCAAATAATCCGCTATTTCTTCCGCGAGCCGTTTGGTCAGCGTAACCAATAAAACCCGTTCGTTATTTTTTGCCGCTTTTGCGATTTCTTCTTCGGCGTCTTTTATCTGGCCCTTTGCGGGCTTGCCCGCCGTAGCTTTCTTGTCCGCCGAAGCTTTAGCGAAGGCGGAAGCGGAGGCGGGGCGTATTTCTATTTTTGGCTCCAAAAGTCCCGTCGGCCGAATAAGTTGTTCCACAATTTCCCCTCCGGATTTTTTTATTTCAAAATCGGCTGGGGTCGCCGAGATAAAAACGGTTTGCCCGATTTTTTCTTCAAATTCATTGAATTTAAGCGGCCTGTTGTCTAAGGCGGAAGGCAAACGAAATCCGTAATCCACGAGCACCCGTTTTCTTGCTTTATCTCCCTCAAACATCCCGCGTATTTGCGGCATGGACATGTGCGATTCGTCAATAAAAATAAGCGCGTCTTTGGGCAGGTAATCCAGAAGCGTTTGAGGCGGCAAGCCGGCTTTACGAAAAGAGAGCTGGCGCGAGTAATTTTCAATGCCGGAAACATAGCCGGTTTGTTCCAGCATCTCCATATCAAAGTTGACGCGCTGACGCAGCCGTTCGGCCTCAAGTATTTTGCCGGCTTTTCCGAGCTCCTCCAATCGTTCGTCAAGTTCGATTTTTATGTTTTTTATCGCGACACCCAGCTTTTCTTTTTCCGTGATGAAATGCTTGGCTGGGAAGATTTTTCTATTGTCTAATTCGCGCGAATTAGACAATGGAGAGTTTTTGCGCTCGGAAAGCGATTCTATTTTGTCGCCGAAAAAATCAACGCGTATTATTGTCTCTCCATCGGGAGATACGATTTCAACCGCATCACCCTTGACCGAAAAAGTCCCGTGTATTTTATCTATGTCGTTTCTGGCATATTGCATATCAGCCATGCGTTTTAAAAAATCCCCCCGTTTAAATACTCTCCCGATTTTCAGTTCCAGCGCGATTTTAGCGTATTCTTCGGGGTCGCCGATTCCGTAAATGCAGGAAACCGAAGCGACTATGATGAAGTCGCGCCGAGTTAGCGCCGATTCGGTTGAGGCGTGGCGAAGACGGTCAATGAAATCGTTTATTTTGGCGTCTTTTTCTATGTATGTGTCGGTGGCCGGCAAATAGGCCTCCGGCTGGTAATAATCGTAATAAGAGACGAAATAATGAACCGCGTTTTCCGGAAAAAATTCTTTGAATTCCTGATAGAGTTGCGCCGCCAGGGTTTTATTGTGAGAAATCACGAGCGTCGGCCGATTTAAGCGCGCGATAATGCTCGCCATAGTAAAAGTTTTGCCGGAGCCGGTAACCCCCATAAGGGTCTGGAATTTTTTTCCGGCGTTTATCCCCGCGTTCAATTTTTCTATGGCTTGCGGTTGGTCGCCGGCTGGTTTATATGGAGAATGTAATTTAAAGTCCATAATTGTATAATATGTGTATATCCGCCTTCGCATAAAGCTTCGGCGGATGCTCAAATTTATTTACTCACTTATGTTCGTATAAATTTGGCATATGATTATATCGCTTGAAGGCAAAATAACTTTTAAGGGTTTGCGTTATGTCATTCTTGAAGCGGGTGGTATCGGCTACAAAGTTTTTGTCGCACCCGAAACGCTTCAAAAATTATCACAAAACGAAGGTAAAATCAAGATTTTCACTTCTCTTTACATCAGAGAAGACGCGATGGAACTTTACGGATTTATGACTTTGGCCGAAATGGAACTTTTTGAAACACTGAATAATGTGCCTGGCGTGGGGCCGAGAACAGCTCTCGGCGTTTTGGGCATCGCGCCGGTTGATACTTTGAAACGGGCGATAGCCGCGGGCGAAACTTCTTACCTGACCAAAGTTTCGGGAATCGGCCGCAAAACCGCTGAAAAAATAGTAATTGAGCTTCGCGAAAAAATGGGCAAGGGGGTTGAAGGGTCTGACGAATTCCGTCACGAAGAAGACGCATTAGATGCTTTGCGCTCGCTCGGATATTCTTTACGTGAGGCGCGAGAGGCACTAAACAAAGTTCCGCCCGAAGTTAAGGGCGTTTCCGACCGTATCAAATCCGCGCTTAATATTTTGGGGAGGGGGAAATAATGAAATTTTTTAAAAAAATTATTCCCGCGCCGATTTTTAATTTTTTACAGCCGTTTTATCACCGGCTGTTTTCGGCTTTAGCCGTTATTTTTTACGGCCGGCCGTCGCGGAAAATGGTAGTTATCGGCGTTACCGGCACCAACGGCAAAACCAGCGCGGTTGAATTTATTTTTCAGATTTTGAGGGAAGCGGATATTAAAGCGGCCTCGGTCTCGTCGCTGTATTTCCGTATCGGCGATGAAATGGAGAAAAATATGCTGAAAATGACTATGCCCGGAAAGTTTTTTCTTCAAAAATTTCTGCGTCGCGCGCTTAATAGCGCCGCGACCCACGCCGTTTTGGAAATTACCTCGGAAGGCGTAAAGCAATTTCGGCATAAAAACATTGATTGGGATATTTTGGTTTTGACCAATATCACGCCCGAACATATTGAATCCCATGGTTCATTTGAAAAATACCGCGCGGCAAAAGAAAAAGTTTTTGCCGGGCTTTCAAAAACATTCCGTAAACCCGATACGCCAAAAACAATAATTGTAAACATAGATGACCCCTCGGCCGAACATTTTTTGAAATACGACGCCGATAAAAAAATAACTTATTCAAAAAATGACGCTCCGAAAAACGAAAAACTTTTGGGAGAATTCAATCTTTACAATTTGGCAGCCGCCGTAAAAACAGCCGAAGTCCTCGGTATTCCGGCGGAAGTTATTAAACGCGCGGCCGAAAAAATTGAAGGTGTGCCCGGCCGGATGGAATTCATCCAGCATGAGCCGTTCGCGGTTATTGTGGACTACGCTCACACCCCAGACGCGCTCCGTAAAGTTTACGAAGCCGTAAAAAACTACAAACTACAAGCTACAAGCTACAAGCTGATTTGCGTTTTGGGCTCTGCCGGCGGAGGAAGAGATAAATGGAAGAGGCCGGAAATGGGCAAGATCGCCGCGGAATTTTGCGATGAAATAATTTTGACGAATGAGGATCCCTACGACGAAAACCCAGCCGCAATTCTGGAAGAAATTGCGGCTGGGTTTTCTCAAATCCGAAATCCGAAATCCGAAATCCGAAAAATTTTGGATAGACGCGAGGCGATTGAAAGGGTGATTTCGGACGCGAAAGAGGGAAATGTTGTCATCATCACCGGCAAGGGCGCCGAACCCTGGATGATGGGTCCAAATGGACAAAAAATTCCTTGGGATGACCGCGAAATCGCGCGCGAGGCATTGCGGTTAAAAAAACCAGAGCCACACTTTTGATATTTAGGACTCCGCGTTATAAAATGAAATATAGAGCAGAGTCCTTAATTTATTATTAAAATCTCAATAAAAAATTATGTTTAAAAAACCATTAAACATCCTGATTCTGGCGATTATCGTCGCGGCGGTGGCCTTCGGCCTTTATCAGATATTAAGGGGCTTTCCATTTTTTGCCCCCGATAGGTCCCACTTAAAAGAACCGAAAAGAATAGGGATAATTTTTCCAAGACAGCACATAGAAGCCGTTCAGGGTTTTAAAGAGGGTTTTAAGAATATGGGATACGCGGAAGTTTCTTTTGAGGACAAAGGGGTTTTTACTTCTTCTCCGACTTTGCCGCTTGACATAGAAAACTCCGCCAGAGAATTGATTCAAGGCAAAGTGGATTTGATATTCGCGACTCAAGAAAATATAGCCCTGGCGGCATTGGAAATAGAGAAAGAGACCGGAAGCGATATCCCGATAGTATTTTCATCCAGATTCCATGACCCGGTGGCGTACGGCGTTATAAAATCTTTTAAATCTTCCGGCAATAACGCGACCGGAATTTCAATAAATTTGGTTGAGGTAGTGCAAAAACATCTGGAATTTTTAAGAGCGATAAATCCGGCCATTAAAAAAATCGGCGTTTTCGGGAGCGGTTTTGTGGTTCCGGACGTTGGAGATAAGTTTTTGGAGGAAGTAAAAAACCAGGGCAAAAAACAGGGCTTTGATATCGTGGAATATAAAACAACCGCCGCTCCTCCGGGAGCTGAATCTGCCTGGTATCAAACTGCCAGCAAAATTAAAGCCGGAGATATTGACGCCATATATCATATAGCCGGTCATTTTTTTGAGGCGCAGGAGACCGCGGAAACCGAACTGGCCTCCAGATTAAGAATTCCGATGGTGGCTCCTTTGGAGGACTTGCCAACCGGAGGTCATTTCGGTTACGCCGGAGATCTTACCGCTTCGGGCGAGCAGGCATCCAGGATAGCCGATAAAATATTCGGCGGCGCAAAGCCCTCGGATATCCCGATTGATTTTGAGGAGAAAAATATTCTGGTGCTCTATACAAAACGGGCGATTGATGACGGAATCGTGTTCCCGGATTCAATGGCGCGAATAGCGAATGTTAAAATAGAAAAGTAATACATGTCTAAAAAAACAATAATTCTATTAATTGTAATTCTTGCTGTAGTCGTCGGCTTCGGCTTCTTCAGAATATTCAGGGACATACGTATTTCCGGTCCGGCCGAATCGGCAGTACTCAAAGAACCAAAAACAATCGGCTCCATTCTCATCAGGCAACAGCTTCAAACGGTGGAGGGCGTCAAACGAGGATTAAAAGATTTGGGTTATAAACGGATTAGTTATAAAGAAGAGTTATTCACTTTGGGGCCTACGGCTCAAGCTGACGCCCAAGCGGCGGTCCGGAAAATGATTGCCGAAGGCGTGGATTTATTATTTATTCCGTCTGAAATTACGGCTAAAGACATTCGGCTCGTTATGCAGGAGCTGAAAAGCGACATTCCGGTCGTATTTCTCGCTCAATTCCATGACCCGGTGTCTTACGGCATCGTTCAATCATTCCAATCCTCGGGGAATAATTTAACGGGCATTGCTTCTCAACTTACGGATGTCATAGGAAAACAGTTGGAATTTATAAAAAAAATAAATCCGGCCGGCAAAAAAATAGGGGTCTTTAGCGACGGATTTATGATTCCCAATGTCGGGGAAGAAATGTACGCCCAGTTGAAAGCGCTGGCGCCGAAATTAGGATTTCAATTGGTGGAGTATAAAACAACTACCGCTCCTCCCGGCGCTGAATCTGCCTGGCGTAAGATCGCTTCCGGAATTAAAGCCGGAGATATAGACGCCATTTACCATATTCCCGGACATTTTTTTGACGCGCAGGAAACAAGTGAAGCCGAATTGGCGAATCGTTTGGGGGTGCCTCACGTCGCTCCAATTGAAGATTTGCCGACCGGCGGCCATTTTGCTTATTCAAGCGATTATTTTACGGCCGGAAAACAAATGGCCCGACTGGTAGACAAAATATTCAAGGGCGAAAAACCAACCGATATACCCATAGAATTCACCCAAAAAAATTCCCTAATTTTGCATATTGGCCGCGCCGATAAAGACGGCCTGACATTTCCGGAATCAATGCTTTCCATAGCCGATGAAAAAATAGGCAAATAAAGCGGATAAAAAAAACAACTCTGTGCCATTTTTAAGAAAAAGATTGCGCCTAAAGTTTATTCTGGTTTTAATCGGCATAGCTTCCCTGCCCTTCTTTTTTGCCATGACCGTAGCTACGGTCAAATTGCAGGACATCCAAAAAAGGAACGCCGTGAGACACGCGGAACATGTCGCCGCTCTCGCGAGTCTTGAAATTTCCGAATTTATCAGCCATCAATTCGGGCAACTGGCCGCCATGGAAAGCATTTTTCCTTCGCTCATTGAACAGCCTGATCTTCAGAAAACTTTCATTGAAAGGACCCTATTTACCAATGATAGTTTCGTGGAAGTGTCAATTGTCAACCAAAATGGCATGGAAACCGCCCGCGTCAGCAAATTCGTAACCGTAGTCCCGGAGGACTTTATTAACAGGTCTGCAAACGAAGAATTTATAGCGACTAAGAACGAGGGTCGGTTTATCAGCGATATTTTCTGGGAAAAAAACAGGCCCTTTTTTCTGATAGGCCGGGCGATTTTTGATTCTCGCGGAAAATTTTTCGGCTCGGTTTTCGCTCAAATTGACTCCAGAATTATGCAGGCGGTGGTAAAAGACCTTTCCGTGGCTAAAGAGGAGGGCCGGGCTTACATCGTGGATAAAAACGGAATTGTCGTAGCCCACCCCGACATTTCGCAAGTACTTTCCGAAAAAAATTTTTCCGCGATTCCGGTGGTAAAATCTTTGATAGAAGATAACGGCGAACCGTTATTCGCGGATATTTATGAAAACGAAATTCAAGAAGAGGTCTTGGGGTCCGGCGCCAGAATTGTTATTCCTTTTGAGGGTGCCTCCGGAAGCGCGGAGAAAACCCGCTGGTTTATCGTTGCCGAATTGCCGGCCGCCATCGCCTTGGCCGCGGTCAGGGAAATTACTTTTTTCTCTTTGATTATTCTTGCCGGCATATTGGCTGTGGCAATGGGGGCCGCGATTCTTCTTGCTCGCCGCGTAATTAAACCCATAGAAGAACTTCAGAAGGGGGCCGAGCAAATCGGGCTGGATAATCTGGATTACGCCATTCAGGTAAAAACTAACGACGAATTGGAGGACTTGGCCGACGAATTTAATCGGATGCGCGTTCGCATAAAGGAAGTCCGCGAACACGAGCGGCTTTTGAGCCGAGAAAAGTCAGACTTCGTCACCATCGCGGCCCATCAGCTTCGTACACCGCTCTCGGCGATAAAATGGGCTTTTCGCGCGCTTCTTGACGGCGATGCCGGCGAACTCCAAACAGAGCAAAAAGAATTGGTCAGTCGGACCAATCAGACTAACGACCGCATGATTAATCTTGTTAATGACTTGCTGGATGTTTCGCGCATAGAAGAGGGACAGCTTGGCTTCGTTTTTCAAAAAGAGGATTTGGTCGGAATCATAAAAGAAACGGCGGATAAATTTATGGCTTTAGCCAAAGAGCGCGGCATTATATTGATGGTCCATATGCCAAAAGAAAAACTGCAGCCGTTGATGATTGACCGCAAAAAATTCAATCTTGCTTTTTCAAATATCCTTGATAACGCGGTTCAATATAATCGTGAAAACGGCAAGGTGGACATATATATATCCGGCAAGGGCGGTCTCGCGGAGATTCGGATTAGCGATACGGGGATAGGCATTTCAAAAGACGACATAGGGCGCATTTTTAACAAGTTTGCTCGAGGAAGAAACGCAATCCGTATTCAGACCGAAGGTTCGGGGCTGGGTCTTTTTATCGCTCGAAGCATTATTGAACGCCATGGCGGCAAAATTTGGGTGGAAAGCGAGGAGGAGCGAGGCACGACTGTCTATTTCACGCTGCCGATTAAGGCGGAGTGACGATTTTGCAGGCACTTAGACCGGCCTCGGTTTGCTTTTTGAGTTTTATTATGTTTTTATGGTTTGAGATTGTCTGAGCGTTTTTTGGAGAGGGCGCGTGATAAAAACAGCGGGGATTTTTCTGTGTTTTTTGTTGTTTTCCGTTTTTCCCGCAATGACGACCGCCGCATCTGAATGTAATAGTGAAGTTCTCAATGAAGAGCTCTCTTACGACATTTCGTTTTTGATATTTAGTCGTGCTGCCGATGCCGTACTCACAATTCATAGACGGCCCGATAAAGACAGCAGCCGATGGTACGAGGCGGTATTGGAGGCAAAGACCAGGGGTTTTGTCGGATTACTGCGCAGTACCGAACATACTTATCGTTCTTTAATGCGTTTTGATGAGGAGGGGAATCATTTGTTGAGCATAGAATTCAGAAAGGACGTTATCTGGGGCCTTTTTTCACCGACAAAACGTTCAACCAGATTTGTATTTGACGAATCAAAGCGCGTGATAATGAGGCGTTCTGAAATAGACGGAACAGTTGAGCTTGTTGAGGATATGGTAATTCCGAAAGGAATCGGCCGGTATGAGGATTTGCTTTCAGCTCTTTATAATCTTAGGAATGGAGTTTACGGGCCGCTTTTAGCCGGTCGCGACATAATTTTACACACCGTTCCTTTTCCAAAAAAGTACGGTCGCGATAAAGGCAAGAAAATTGACCGCTTCACGATTCATATCGCCACTGAAAAAGAAAAATCAGATTATCGCGCTGAAGATAAAGCGGATTTTGATTTGAACACGCTTGTTTTCATTGATGTTCCCGCGGGACTTTTTGACGATAAGAAATCGGTTCGCGGCCGCATTTGGGCGGATGCCTGCCTTACTCCGACGCTTATTATCGTTGAAGACGTGATGATTTTCGGAGACGTTATCGGCCGGCTTAAAAAATAACGCGCGCGCATTGCGTGCGTTTTTTCTTTACGGGTTTGGGGAAATGGGGTTGCGGTTGTCAGAGGATAAAAGTATTATGAGGCCTATATATGCCGAGAAAACGATTGCCGAAATCAATCCGCAAATTTATCCGCATGGAAAAAGCAAAAATAAGGCGGAGAATTCTGGATTTGGATAAACAAAAAGAAGAAATCGGGGAGCTCTACCAAAAGGTAAAAGAGGCGGGGTATAATAAAAACAATAAACTTTCAACAAAGGTCGAGGCGAGCTAAAGCGAGCCGAGACCCTCACACCCAATATTCAACACTTCGTTTGCGCTTCGCGCATTGAACAATGGGTGTGAGGGTGCTCAAAAATTATAGTCGTTAATAAATTAATTCCTTAATTTTTGGCATGTTAAAAAACCATAATCACGATTTAGTTCACGCGCTTTCGGAAAAAAACGACGCCGTCTGGCGATATGAAAAAGAGTATTTGAAAAACGCAGAGGGATGCGATTCCTGCACCGCAATGTGGCAGAAAATGAAAGATGACGATGATGCTCATATCGCGATGCTTGTCGCCGAGATAAAAAAACATTCCGACGAAAACAGGTTTGATTGATTGTTTTTGCGTCTCCAAATAAAACAGCCCGCATTGCGTGCTGTTTTATTTGAAGGTATTCTATAATTAGAGTTTTTTCATAAAAGGAGCGTCGATGCCGAAACCGGCGGGTCAATACCGAATCGTGATTTTCCTTGATGTCAACGCCGGGGAAATAAAACGCGAGCTTGAAGGCTTTAGTCCGCTGGTGAAAATAGTTCATGATGGCGATAATTTTAATCGTCTGTCCGATAGAAAACTTCTCAGACGTTTTGAAACCATGGCTGCTAAAGATTATAGGGAGAGCAGAGTTTTTGTTTTGACTCACGATCAAAGTTTTGAAGAAGGAACCGAATTTGATTATCAGGAAAGCCGGATAGCCATAATAAAAATGCCTTCACCGTCTCTGGGGCAATTTTTGTTTGAACAAGCGGTGGCTGATCTGAAATCTTTTTTAAACTTGTTTTTATCTCTGGGTCGGCCGACAAAGCTCCACGGCATCTTTCATATTGAATAGGGCTCCCCCGAGCTCTATTTTTTTAAAACGCGCAGAGTGTGGATAATAAATTTCAGAAATTGTTGTATAATCTATTTAAGCTTGATTACCAATTAAAGTAATTTTAAAAAATGACTAAAATGTCTAACGGGAAAAAACCTTTTTGGTCCGGTGACCTATTGGCTCATTGCGAGGCCGGTTGTTACACTTTAATAGTTTTTACAGTTGTTTTGACTTTTTGGATCGGCGCTAAATTTTTCGCCGAAGTCAAAGACATCACGCGCCCCTCGCTTTCCGCCCCGACCGTTTCAATAAGCGCGGAGGGGAGCGTTTTTGTTCGGCCGGATATCGGACTGGTTTCTTTTTCCGTTGAATCCGAAGAAGCAAGCGTGGCTGACGCCCAAAAGAATTCCGCGCGCGTTATCAATGATGCCGTGGGGTTTCTCAAGAATTCCGGAGTTGAAGATAAAGATTTAAAAACAACTTCGTACACAATCAATTCTGTTTATGATTATCCTAAGGGCCGCCGCGTTTTCCTGGGTTATCAGGTGCGCCAAACTATGGAGCTAAAAATCAGGGATCTTAATAAAACGGGGTCGTTTTTGAGCGGTCTTGCGAAAGTTGGAGTTAATGAAGTTGGTTCGCTGGTTTTTAAGCTTGACGATCCGGATAAAGCAAAAGAAGAAGCTCGTGATAAGGCCGTAGCTGAAGCGAAGAAAAAAGCGCGGACTTTGGCAGATTCGCTCGGTGTTCGCTTGGGCAAAATAGTTTCGTTTAACGAATTTTCTTCCTCTCCCATACCGATTTTTGCCGTAGAAGCATTTGGTAAAGGTGGAGACATTTCGGGCGCGGTGGTTCCGTCCACTCCGACCGGAGAGAATGAGATAACAAGTTCGGTTAATATAACTTTTGAGATAAAATAGCCGGCTATATGGAGGTTTCCGCGACCAAATCGGAATTTTGGTCAAAAAGTTTTATGTTCTCGCGGACATTAGACCATATTGCTTTGTCCTGTTTTAGGTATATTCTCCATTCGCCCGAAAAAAAATTCGCGTCTTTTTTGTGGTTTTCAACGCACCCGGCATAGCTTAATCTTTGGTCAATAAATTCGCGGCAGGCGAAATCAACATCCGACGGCATATCGGATGCGACCGGGGTTTTACATCGGGAAACGGTTTTTAGATATGAAAAACAAGCGTCGTTTTGGTCGTCAACGCCTTTTTCTTCGTTGGGCTCCGGACAGTTTTCCGGCAGGCGGGGGTTAAATTCATAAAGACGATTGAAATAGCCGGTGCAGGCGTTAGGCCTGAAACTAACTTCAATCGGGCTACGTCCGGTTATAATTATTGCCCTTTCGCCAGGGTTTAATTTTATAGCTTCTTCTATATTGACTCGCCCTGAATAAGGTAAACCGGCTCCGGTTGGTAAGATGAAAATGTCTCCATCGCGATTTTGAAGTTTCCATCCGCTTATATTTATCGGCACTGTATTCGAATAGTCGGCCTGTATTTCGATATATTCATTTTCAGGTTCGTCAGATCTGGAGCTCGCGCTGTATATTCTTATATTTTTAGTTTCGCTCGGAGTTTCTACGAGAGGAATGTCGTTTTCCGTTTGCGTGGTTTGCTGACCGCCGTTCGGAGGTGCGATCAGCTGAACAAGCCCCCCGCCGGAGAACCATAAAATGACGACCAGGATTACAACCAATATTATTCCGATTACATTAGCCATATTTTTAAGTATAGTATTTTTTTGGTAAAATAAAAAAATGCCGGAAAGAATAAATTTAAGAACAGCCGATGACGTAAATATCGCGGGTGACCACTATCGGGGCGAAGCGGGAAGCCCGGGCGTTTTGATGCTACACATGATGCCGGCGGATAAAAAGAGCTGGGCGGGGTTTGCCAAAAAACTAAACGAGGCCGGGTTCGGCGCGCTGGCCATTGATTTAAGAGGGCACGGAGAATCGGAAGGAGGCCCGGACGGCTATCGCGATTTTTCTGATGCCGATCATCAAAAAAGCATTGAGGATGTCCGCGCGGCCGTTGGTTTTATGACCGCCGAAAAGCATTCCAAAATTTTCTTAGCCGGCGCCTCTATCGGCGCGAATCTGGTTTTGCAGTATTTAGCGGAATCGGATAGGGTTTCGGCGGCCGTATTGCTTTCGGCCGGCCTTAATTATAAAGGGATAGAAACATTGCCGTTGGCAAAAAAAATCAGACCGGAGCAAGGCGCGTTTTTTATCGCAGCCAAGGACGATGTTCGTTCCGGCGGAGCGGCAGATGAAATGTCCCAAAATATTTATGACACAGCAAATTGCCGCAAAAAGATTAAAATTTATGATGTCGGCGGACACGGCACGGATTTATTCAGCGCACACTCCGAACTTATGGATGATATAATAAACTGGCTTAAGGGATTTATAAATTAAAGGTCGTTTTTTATTTTTTTAATTTAAATTATGCTGAATTTATTTCCGGGATTTCTTGATTATGGTTTTTTCGCGCCCCTCCTGTTGCGCTTAATTGTTGGTTTGATTTTCGTCGCTCACGGATATCCGAAACTTTTCGGCGGGTTCAGTCAGACCGTCGGCTTTTTCGAATCCGTCGGAATTAAGCCCGCTAAATTCTGGGTTTTTGTGGTGGGGGTCGTTGAATTTTTCGGCGGGATCGCGCTGATCGTCGGTTTTGCAACCCAGCTTGCGGCTCTGCTTATCGCGATTGATATGCTGGTTGCCATTTGGAAAGTGAAAGCGAAACAGGGTTTTGTCGGCGGCTATGAGTTTGATTTGATGCTTTTGGTCGCGGCCCTTTCTTTGGTTTTGACCGGCGCGGGCGCTTACGCCATAGATTTACCTCTTTAAGCCGCAAAATTCATCCCGTTAGAAAGCCCTTTGTCCAACTTTCTTTAACATATTTTTATTTAGAAATATTATTTAATGTCTTTCTAACGGGATTCATTTTTTCCTAACTCGCAAGACCCTCAAAGCGTCACAAAATTGTTTTCTTATGACGGTGCTCCGGGTCTTGAAAATTATAGTCGTTTTGTTCGCGAAAAATAACGCTCCATCGTTCCTCCTTCGCTACGCTCAGGAATTTCCTACTCGCTATTTTTCACTTCAAAACTCTTTAATTTTCAAAGTCCCTCCGCAAGCCAACGAAAATCAATTTTGCGGCGCTTCGAGTGGATATTTAGACCGCGATGGTTTGCGTAAGGCGAGGCGATGTTTGCTTTCGGAGAACTTTCGGAGGCGCAAAAGCATGGTTCGCCCAGCCCTTTTGGAATTAACCAAAAGGGCTGGGCGATTTTGCGCCGAGAACGTAGGCCGGCTTTGCTCGCTGGGGCAAAGAACGGCCGGTCGGAGAAAGCAATCTCGCCGAGCCGCAAACACATCGCGGTCGCAAAAAATGAATTTTGCGTCACTCTTTTGATTTTTTACCGGAATATGGTAAAAGTAATAAATGGCGAAGGATATAATAATTTTTGATTTGGAGACAAAAAAAGAGTTCGCCGAAGTCGGGGGCAGAGAGCACCCCGAACTTTTGGGCGTGTCGGTTCTCGGGGCTTATTCTTACGCGGCTGACAAGTATTTTATTTTTGAAGAAAAAGAACTTTCGGAATTTGAGAGTATGCTCGGGAATGCCGGATTACTTATCGGATTCAATATCCGCGGATTTGACCTGCCTGTCTTGCAGCCATACGTAAAAACAGACCTGAAAAAAATTACGGCACTTGATATGATGGACGGCGTGATTAATGCCGCCGGTTTTCGCGTGAGCTTGGATAATCTGGCCAAGACCACGCTTGGTTTGGCCAAAAGCGCCGACGGTCTTGAAGCGCTGGAATGGTTCAGGCAGGGACGGATTCAGGAAGTTAAGGATTATTGTTTAAAGGATGTCGAAGTTACAAAAAAACTTTACGAGCACGGAAAAGAGTTTGGCTATGTTAAATTTATTTCGCGCTATTCTCCGGAGCCGGAAACTTTAAAAGTGGATTGGTCTATGGCTCCCGCCAAAGATAATCCGCAGCTTTCGCTTATCTGACCATGACACCCGAGCTTTCACAATTAAAATTTCATTCCGCCGATAAAATTATTTCTTTTACCGAGCTTATAAACGAGATTTTAAATTATGTCCAGTTAGACCCGAGACGCAATTATTCGTTAATGATCGGTTCCGATTCCAGGGCTTCGGATGAAACCGAAATAGTAAGCGCCGTTGCCATCTGGAAAATCGGAAACGGCGGAAGGTATTTCTGGACCAAATCCGGGGTGGAGCAATGCCCGACATTAAGAGACCGGATTTATAAAGAAGCGATGAAATCAATTACTTTGGCGCAGGAAGTAAGAAGCGTTTTAAAAGACAGGGTGGGCGAAGATTTTTTGTGGGACAATAAAATATCAGTGCATATTGATGTTGGAGAGGTGGGTCCGACCAAAGAATTCAAAGAAAGCGTTTTAGGCATGGCTAAAGGTTTCGGATTTGACGCGGTCATAAAGCCCGAAGCGGTTGCCGCTTTTGTGGTCGCGGATCGCTATACCTAAAAGCCCTCATCGTTCAACGGATAGGACGCAAGCTTCCGGAGCTTGTAATAGGGGTTCGAATCCTCTTGAGGGCGCAGGATAAAAAGCCAGTAGATTATTTTTTTAAGCAACATGTTCAACAGATTTATAAAATTCTACAATAGAACAATACGAAAAATGTGGCGCATTCGTGCCGGCGGCACTTTACGTTCGCTGAAGGGCACGCTCGTTGAGACGATGGCCGAGGAGATGGTTTTACTCGCATGGAAAAATATCGGCGGCAAACCTTTGCGCATCAAAATCAACAAAACAAAATATCCTATCAGTGATGGAAGGGGAAATGTTTATAAACTGTCCCAAGATAAACAGGTCTATATTGATGATGAATTTGTGCTTTCAGTTGAGTGTAAGGCGTATGCAGAGGTCGCGATGTATAAACGCATATTAGTTGATGCCTTTTTGCTAAAAAAGCATTTTCCAAAACTTAAATTCTGCCTTTTCCAATTAGAAAGTATGCTTGGTGGCGATTACTCCGTTGCCGTTGATCATCCGAGCGGAAGCCCATCGGTCAAAGTTCTTGAGTATCATTTTCCAAATCTCGACATTGAGATCATCACTATGCTGGACGGAGAGCGAAACATCAAAGGGGAAATACACAAAAAGCAGTTTTATAAACCACTGCGTCCCGAAAGATTAGACCGCGCAATCAAATATTTTGAGCGCGCATTAAAAGAGCGTCTCTAAAATAACTTCGCGGGGATTTCCTTTATTCGTTTCTCGGAGATTTTGCAGTATTTTGGTGAGATATCTATTCCGATATATTTTCTGCCTGTTTCTGCGGCGCAAAGCGTGGTTGTCCCCGCGCCGTTGAACGGATCAAGCACAATATCGTCTTGATAGCTAAAAAGTTTCATTAGTCGCGTTGCTAACTCTTTTGGAAACATTGCAGGATGATCGTATTCTTTCATGTTTCGTTCGGGAGCGATGGACCATTTTGCATAAACCCATTTTTTGAATTCATCACCAGTTATATCGGCTTTTGATGAGTCGCCAGTCTTTTTGTGTGTATCTTTCGAGAAAACTTCAACAAATTCCCACGTGTATTTTAGATATGGCATACTGGGGCTTTTCCAACTGCCCCATGCTGTATACTTGCAGTTATAGTTATTTTTCTCCCACAAAATTTCTCCCTTCCAGATCAGCCCATGATTAAGTAGTTGTTTTGACATCAAATGATGTGTCGGAATGTAATCTGAAAACAACGGCTGCACGTTAAGGCAGAGCCGTCCTCCGGGTTTTAGAACGCGCGCACACTCTTTCCAAATTGTATCTATCTTCTTAAAATACTCGTCCCAATGAATCGCATCATTTTTCTTATCGTCTTTATATTCTAGGCCAAAATTATACGGTGGGGATGTAATGATGATATCAATCGAACCAGTTGGGATTTTACGCAAAACTTCTCCGCTGTCGCCACATATAATTTTGTCTGTAAACTTCTCAATGCCGTTTGCTTGCGCAACCGCAAAAGCTTCTTTTTGAAATTTTGTACCACCCCGCGCCCTTTCTTTCGCTTCTCTATTTTTGACTTTTCTTTCTCGATTAAGAAGTTTTGCGTCTGGATAAATTTCTACTGGAGACATAAAACCCCCATCACGAATAACATCAAGCACAATTCCTTGAATTGAAACATCTCGCCCATTTCTAAAAATAAGCGGCTCCATAGTTTTGTTCGCAGGTTGTAGGCGGATATGTCCGCGCTCTTTATAAAATTTTTTTAGCGTCGCTTCGTAATTGTCTATCAAAGCGACTACCCGCTGGCCATTTTCCGCGACTTCCTGCTGGCGCACCAAAACCACATCGCCATCGTTTATGTTTTCGTCAATCATACTGCTCCCGACCACGCGGAGAGCGTAAACTTCTGACGAAGAAGGGATCTTACTTTTAGGAATGGCAATCATTTCTTTGTTCTGTATTGCCTCTATTGGTTGACCGGCAGCAATAGCCCCTAAAAGTGGAATTTTTACCATTGTTTCGCGACCGAACGCTTCAATAGAGCGCGGTTTGTTCTCTTCTTTGGATAAAAGTCCCAAATCGCGAAGTTTAGAAACATGAAAATGGGCTGTTGAAACTGACGAGAGTTTTAATTTCTTGCGTATCTCGTCAAGAGAGGGGGCATATCCTTTCTGCTCCTGATAGTCGGTTATAAAGTCGAGGGTTTGTTTTTGCCTTTTTGTTATCATAGTGATATTATAGAAAATAAATCGAAAGTGTAAAAGCGTTAGTTATCCACATAACGCAAAAGAAAAAGAGCCCAAAATTGGGCTCCGGAAGTTTAATTTTTTGGAGAGAATGATTCGCCGCAGCCGCAAGTGCGGCTGGCGTTGGGGTTTTCAAACCGGAAACCGCCGCCCATCATGGACTGTTCGTATGTCAGGGTTGTTCCATCTATATAAAGCAAGCTTTTTTGGTCAACAACCACCTTGATTCCTTCAATTTCAAAAACTTTGTCTTTGTCTTTAATTTCCGTGTCAAAGCCCAAAGTATAGGAAAGACCGGAACAGCCTCCTCCCTGTACACCTATTCTAAGAACATGATTTTGCAGATTTTTTTCTTCTTTTAATCTTTTGATTTCTTTTATCGCGGATTCAGTCAGTTTAATCATTTCTTTCCTCCTTGAAATCAAAGTTTTCTCTACTTATTATATATTAGATTCCGCCCGTAGCTCAATTGGCAGAGCAGATCCCTCTTAAGGATAAGGTTGAAGGTTCGATTCCTTCCGGGCGGACACTTTAGAAAAGCGCAAGCTAAAGATTTTAGCTACGAAAACAGCAGGGATGCTGGTTTTTTGTTTGTCTTGACCTCACGGTGATTACTGCTATATTTCGGTTATTATTGGAAACCCTAAAAACCAATAATCTCTGCCGCAACCCTGTGGCAGAGAACAGCTCTTTGAGGAGGGAGAAACAATGAGCGGGCACAGCAGTAACGATGGGCCGATCGTGCTCTACGTTATTCTCATCCTTGTCGCTCTCTTCATTGGAGTCGGCAGGGGTGTCTTCGCGAGCCAGGACGTCGCTGTCCGTACACTCCAAGCACAGGGATACAGCAATATCCAGATTGTGGACCATGCCTGGTTTGCGGTCGGCTTTCGGGGATGCGACAAGAAGGACGCAGCGCGGTTTACCGCGAAGGCAACCAATCCAGCGGGCAAGCCCGCGGAGGTGTACGTCTGCGCGGGCGTCATCTTCAAGGGCGGCACCGTTCGGGTGCGGTGATGATTGTGCTCCACACAACATAGGGAGGCGGTTTCTACAGAGACCGCCTCTTTTTTCTGCATTGGAAGACGGCTAGAGTTGCGGGAGATTCCTTCCGGGCGGACACGAAAATAAAAAACAGGCGGCTCTTTGAGCCGCCTGTTTGATCAGACGAGATATTTATCGCGAAGCAAGGAAGCCACGTGTTTTATGGCAACAGTATAGGCCGCTTGACGTAATGAAAGCTGGTGTTTAGAGCTGTATTCAAAAACTTCCACCGCCGCTTTTTTCAGTATGTCTGACATCGCCGTTAGAATGCTCTTATCATATTCGGTGTTGAACGGCACGCGCGGATCTTTGGCGTATCCGGTATTTCGCGCCCATTCAAAAAATGAAACCGTAACGCCGCCGGCGTTAGCCAGTATGTCGGGGATGACCAAAATTTCTCGGCTTTCCAGAATTTCATCCGCTTCCGGCGTTGTCGGGCCGTTGGCGCCTTCAAGAATAATTTTTGCTTTAACGTGTAAAGCGTTTTCTTCGGTAATCACGTTTTCCAAAGCCGCCGGCAGCAAAATATCTATATCAAAAAGTTCCAGAAGTTCATGATTAGTGATTTTCGCGGCTTTTAATTCATGGGGCGTCTTTACACGCGATAATTCATCTGGGTCAAAGCCGTCGCGCCTGTACACCGCGCCATCGACATCCCCCAGAGCGATTATCTCATAGCCTTTTTGAGCCAGAAAACGCGCCGCGTTCGCTCCGACATTTCCAAAGCCCATTATAGCTACTCGTTTCATATTATCCGGCGAAATTCTTTTCAATCTAAGGACTATTTCCAGAACCTCAATCAATCCATAGCCGGTTGCCTGTTCTCTGCCTGGGATGCCGTCGCGGCCGTAGCCTACCGGTTTTCCGGTTACAACGCCGGCGAATTGGGCTGTTTCGCGCGTCCGGCGTCTTTGGGCAAAGCGCTGGCGAATCCAATTCATAATTTCAGGATTTGTTCCGACATCCGGCGCGGGAACATCCAGATACGGCCCGATCATATTGCGTTCGTCTAATTCATCCACCAGTTTTTCAGTTATAGCTTTGAGTTCTGATTTACTGCATCTACCGGGATCAATTGCCACTCCGCCTTTTGCGCCGCCAAAGGGCAATTCCATCAGCCAATTTTTAAGCGACATTTCAATAGCATGCGCCTGCATATCGGTTAACTTGATATTCGGGTGAAAGCGGATTCCGCCTTTTGTGGGCTTATCGTTGTGGGGGGAGCGATGCCAAACTCGTACTGCCGGTATTAACTGCTGTTTGCCTCTTATTTTTACCGGAAGATCGCATGACCAGATGCATTTAAAACTGGTGAGGATTTCGATTAATTTGTCTCCGAGTTCAAGCAGTTCCGCGCTTTTTCGGACGCGTCCCAGAATGTTTTCCAGATTGCGCATTTGGCCCCCTTTCTTTAGTCATTAGTTAAAATACTGCCGACTAGATAATACCACTCCTGATTTTCAAATGAAAGAGGCCGCGAGGCAACCTCTCTGTCCCCAGCAAAAGATTTAAAAAAAGTTTAACTTGGTCGGGACGGGGAGAATCGAACTCCCACTATATGCACCCCATGCATACGTACTACCACTATACTACGTCCCGTCTTGCGCTACCGTTAAAGTTTTAGAGACACGCGGCAGTCTCGCCAAGGCGGATTTTATTTATACAATTTTTTAATACACTTCGCGCAAACTAAAGCCCTTTTGCCATTGGGAAGTTCCGCCTTCGCCCCCGCTACGCCAAGGCTACGCCGGGCGAGTAAAGCTTCGGCGGGCAAGCGCGCCCATTGCAAATTGGGTTTTTTTCTTTGTGTCTTTGTGGGATTGTATTTTCCGCGAAGCAAGTTTCGCTTTCCGCCCATTTTGGACCCCTTGCCGCAGAGTTCGCACTTTTGCGCCATATCTTAAGAGTTTATGATAAACTAAAGATTAAATCAATGTCAGGATCAGTAGATTTTATATTTTCAATAACGGTTTTGATAATGTCGGTCGTGGTGCACGAGGTTTCCCATGGTTATGCCGCTTATTCCTTGGGCGACCCCACAGCAAAAAACGAGGGCCGTCTTACGCTTAATCCGTTAAAACACCTTGATCCGTTCGGCTCCGTGCTTTTGCCTCTTATTTTAGTTTTAATTAGATCCCCGTTTATTTTTGGTTGGGCCCGACCGGTTCCGTATAATCCTTATAATCTTAGTAACCAACGTTGGGGACCAGCCTTGGTTGGTGCTGCGGGGCCGGCTTCAAATATTTTTGTTGCGTTTATTTTTGGGATATTAGGATTTCTTTTACCACTTACTGCCAGCATTAGGGAAGAGCTGTGGGTTAAATTTGTTTTTGGTTTTTTGACCAGACAGATATCTCTTGGTGTGATTGGGTCAAACTTCGTAGAATCCGTGTATGCTATTTTTCTGTTGATAATATTTATAAACCTGCTTCTTGCTTTTTTCAACCTTGTGCCCATTCCTCCGCTTGACGGCTCAAAGGTGCTTTTCGCTCTCATAGGCCGGCACTGGCCGGAGCTTGAGTATTTTATGGAACGGTGGGGGTTTATGGTTCTCATCTTTTTCATATTTTTCCTCTTTCGTTTCATTTTCCCCGTTATTTTATGGGCCTTTCGTCTGATAACCGGAGTTGGGTTGTTTTAATTTGACTATTTAAACTCAAAAAGTTATAGTACTTATTACTTTTATGCCGACTTTTAATCAGCTGATAAAAAGGGGCCGCAAGCCTTTAATAAGGAAGTCTAAAGCCGTTGCCCTGCGGCGCGGTTTTAATGTCTTGAAAAACAGGCCGATATTTTATCCGTCGTCTTTTAAGCGCGGAGTCTGCGTTAAAGTCTCGACGGTTACGCCTAAAAAGCCCAATTCGGCTTTGCGTAAGGTGGCCAGGGTCCGGCTTACCAACGGTATGGAGGTTACGGCCTACATTCCGGGCGAAGGGCACAATCTGCAGGAACACTCGGTGGTGGTGATTCGCGGCGGCAGGGTGAAGGATTTGCCCGGCGTGCGCTATCATATTGTTCGGGGCGTTCTTGATACCGCCGGCGTTGATAAACGAAAACAGCAAAGAAGCAAATACGGAGCCAAAAGACCAAAGCAATAATTTTAATTATTCGTGTTATTCGCATGAATTCGTATATTAGTATCGCGTTATGAGAAGAAAAGTAAAAATAAAAACATCAATTGAGCCCGATTATCGCTACGGGTCCATTGTTGTTTCAAAACTTATTAATCATATTATGCTTTCCGGTAAAAAAAATATTGCGCGAAAAATCGTTTATAGCGCGTTGGATTTAGCCGGAAAAACAGCCAAAAAAGAACCGATGACGGTCTTGGATGAAGCAATTAAAAATATCTCGCCCGCGCTTGAGGTCAGGTCGCGCCGGGTTGGAGGCGCGAATTATCAGGTGCCGCGCGAAGTCAGGCCGGAAAGGAGGTTGACGCTCGCGATGCGCTGGTTGATTCAGGCGGCCGAATCCAAAAAAGGAAAACCAATGTCTGAAAAATTGGCTGAAGAACTGATTCTGGCGTCCAAGAACGAAGGAGCCGCGGTTAAGAAAAAAGAGGACACCCACAAGATGGCCGAAGCCAACCGTGCCTTCGCTCATTTCGCGTGGTAACACGAAATGAGCGAAGAAATTTCCCCCGCGTCGGAAGGCAGGGAGCGAAGCGACCGTCAGAAACCGAGGGTGTCCGAGACGGGGGTCGGGGGAAATTTGAAGTTTGGTCATTTTGCATGGTAATTTTAATTTATGGGAATTGAACAAGAACCGCGATTTGAAAAACCCGTTCCGTGGGATGAATCCATAATTCCGCCGTTGAGACGTGAATATTTACGTAAACTCCACGAAGACCCTAAAGAAGCTGAACGTTTTTGGAGCGATGAGAAACTTGAAAAGAATTTAAGGGAGAAAACCTTTCAAGAAATGATTGTAGTTGGTTTTACCGCCGCTGATGGAGAGCTTAATCACCCTGTCTTGAGAGAATCGGATAACGACGAGGAATTTAACAACCGATTTCGCGATTTTCAGCAAAAAGTTGAAAATTTAACAGCATCCGCAGAACCTGAAAAGGAGACGCCGTTTGAACAGCCGGAGATTTTTCGGCAATGGTTTGCCTTAACTATGAAATTTATGATTGAAGAGGGTGGGGCGAAGAAGGAAATGTTTGAGATAGCGCCGTTTATCGCGCGCGCGTATGAATTGGAGGCAGATTATTATCGTCATAATGGCATTGACCCCACCGAGATTTACCCTTTTGTGGAAGAGAAGGATGTGGTGATGGGACGGCGCGCCAAAGAAAAAGAGCAAACGAAAGGCGCAGACGCAAGCGCGGATAAAGAAGTAAAGTCCCGCGGAATTTCTTCGGAAGAATTGCCGGAAGACGAAAAAGCGTTAGCCGAGAAAGGCGAAAAATATTTGAAAGAACAGGCATGGCACGGATTGAGGCGTCAGCTTTTGCGACTTTCTGAACCTGGCTCCAAGGAGCGTCGTAAAGCCCATGAAGATTTTGAAAGGGCGTACCAGAAAATAAAAGAAGATAAAAAGAAAGAAATAAATTAATACTCGTTTGATTTATGCCAAGAGATTTTCCTATTGAAAAGACAAGAGATATCGGAATAATCGCTCATATTGACGCGTCGGCCAAAGGCCTCCCTAGAAACCTCTCGGTTTCTAGCGCTCCCCCGCAACTGCGGGGTCGCTGTTTTCCTCTACGGGGAAAACTACAGTTTTCCCCGACCCCCTTTCGCACGTCAATATTCGTATGTTAAACTAAATTTCATTTGATTTATGCCAAGAGATTTTCCTATTGAAAAGACAAGAGATATCGGAATAATCGCTCATATTGACGCCGGCAAGACTACGGTTACCGAGCGGATTTTATTTTATACCGGCATTTCGCATAAAATTGGCGAGGTGCACGAAGGGCAGGCGATTATGGACTGGATGGAGCAGGAGCGCGAGCGCGGTATTACCATAACCGCGGCGGCCACTACTGCTTTTTGGACTCCGACTTACGCCTTGCTTGATGAAACAAAAAAACACCGTATAAATATCATAGATACTCCGGGGCACGTTGATTTTACGATTGAGGTTGAAAGGTCTTTACGGGTGCTGGACGGCGGAGTTGTTGTTTTTGACGGCGTTGCCGGAGTTGAGCCGCAATCCGAAACAGTCTGGCGTCAGGCCGATAAATACAAAGTTCCCAGAATTTGTTTTATCAACAAACTTGACCGGATGGGAGCTTCTTTTGAAAAAAGTTTACGTTCTATTCGCGAACGTTTGACCCCCAACGCTGTTGTCGTAACTTTACCGATGGGACTTGAGTCGGATTTTGCAGGAGTTATGGATGTGTTAAATCAGAAAGCGTATTATTTTGAGGGCGAACACGGTCAGACAATCAGGATTGAGGATATCCCGGAAAAATACAAAGACGAAGTCAAAAAACGAAGGACCGAAACAGTGGAGAAGATAGCCGAAAGCGATGATGTTTTGACCGAAGAATATCTTGAGGGCAAGGAAATTGATATTGGCAGATTGAAGGCCGCTTTGAGGCGCGCGACTATAGATTATAAATTGGTGCCGGTTCTTAGCGGGTCGGCTTTGAAAAATAAAGGCGTTCAGATTTTATTGGATGCCGTCGTTGATTACTTGCCGTCACCGGTTGATTTGCCTCCGGTTGAGGGAATGGACCCCAAAAGCAATCAAAAAATAACTCGAGAAGCAAGCGACAATGCGCCTTTTTCGGCCCTTGCTTTTAAGCTTCAGACCGATCCGTTTGTCGGGCAGCTTACTTATTTTAGAGTTTACTCCGGGATATTAAATGCCGGGTCATACGTGCTTAATGTTTCTAACGGCGAAAAAGAAAGAATCGGCCGCATTTTAAGAATGCATGCCAATCACAGAGAAGAAGTGAAAGAAATTTTTTCAGGAGGCATAGGCGCCATTATCGGCCTCAAAAACACTCATACCGGCGACACGCTTGCCGATCCGGACCATCCGATTCTTCTTGAAAAAATAGAGGCGCCGGAACCAGTGGTTTCGGTAAGAATTGAGCCCAAAACCAAGGCCGACCAGGAAAAAATGGGTCTGGCTTTACGCAGGCTTGCCGATGAAGATCCGACTTTTAAGATTAAAGCCGATCCCGAAACTCTCGAAACCATAATTTCCGGAATGGGAGAATTGCATCTTGAAGTTTTGGTTGACCGGATGCGTCGCGAGTTCAAAGTTGAAGCCGATGTCGGCCGTCCGCAGGTGGCTTATAAAGAAACAATTCAGGCAAAAGCCGAAGCCGAAGGAAAATATATAAGGCAGTCCGGAGGCCGGGGACAATATGGCCACACTTGGATCAGGATTGAACCGCTTGAACGGGGCAAGGGATTTGAATTTGTCAGCGCCATTAAAGGTGGAGCTATCCCGCAGGAATTTATTCCGGCAGTTGAAAAAGGCGTTAAAGAAGCGATGGATAGGGGCGTAGTCGCGGGGTATCCCTTGATTGACACTAAAGCGACTCTTTACGACGGCTCGTATCATGAGGTGGATTCATCGGAAGCCGCTTTCAAAATCGCGGGCTCAATGGCTTTGCAGGAAGCAGTTAGGCGCGCCAAGCCGGTTTTACTTGAGCCGATTATGTCAGTGGAAGTAGTAACGCCGGAAAATTTTCTCGGCGAAGTGACCGGAGATTTGTCCAGTAAGCGGGGTCGTATTGAAAAAATGGAAGAGCGTTACAATAACAAAGTTATTGAAGCTAAGGTTCCGCTGGCCGAGATGTTCGGTTATGTTACCAATCTTCGTTCAATGACCGAGGGCCGCGCGACCTACACCATGGAGTTTTCACATTATGAGGTTGTGCCTATGAATGTGGCGGAGCTTATAAAAGAAGGTAAAAAGTAAATAACCAATAATATTGGTTATTTGAATTTGTTTGATTATTGATTATTGTATCTTGGTTATTAAAAACATGACTGACAAAACTTTTCAGGATAGTGAAAAAAAGGAAGACATCATTTCTGATGAGTTGCTGGACGAAGATTTTGAGCTTTCTGACGATTTGGAAGATCTTCCGGTATAAGGGTTTGACAAACAAAATGAGAAGAGTATTTTGGAGGTAAGGGTGAAAAGAAAAGGGCAAACCGAGTTTTCGGCGCCGACTCTATTCCTAGCCAAGGAATTTTAGTCACGCCAAAAACTCGGTTTTTCTTTAGGCTAATCACGGACGAAATTCCTTCGTTCGTTGACAAAAAAGGAGGAAGAAGATGAGGAAGATTCTTTTAATGGCCTTTATTTTGGTGTTTTTGGGCGGTTTTCTGGCTCGAGCCGAGCCGTACGACAATAATAATTCTTTGATTCCTGATTTGGGAAGCAAGCTCGAAAAGATTATTCCGGCCCTTGCCAGAATAAGAACCAAAACTGTTTTTGAACAAACCGAAGATGTGCCTCCCAATGTTTCCAAAAAAATAATCCGCATCTTGGACGGACGGGGGTTGGCCATAAATGAGGGGCGGCTGTTGCTGACCCTGACTCACGTGGTGAAGCACCCGCCTTCTTTGCAGGTTATGACGCCGTTCGGCCCGACCATAATCCCCGCGAAAAAAATATCCGAAGAAACTTTTATTATGGTCGGTGGCCGAGAGTATAAATTAGACCCGCTTTACGTGAGCGCGGATGGGATTGTTGAAGTGGCTCTTTTTGAAATACCCCCGTTTTTAAAAGTCCCGTTTTTTCCTTATTCCATCGGAAATAGCAATAAACTGAGCCTGGGGAATTTTATTTATATCGTAGGCGATCCGGCTTCAAGCGGCGTTAACGTCCGCGAGGGCATTGTGTCATCTTTGACCGCATCTGAAAATCAAGATACCGCGCGTATCTCTAACGGCATATATCCGGGCGACAGCGGCGGGCCGGTTGTGGCTATAAAGGACGGAGAATTTGAGTTGGTTGGTCTGGCGCAGTATGTGCTTATGGACCCATTCGGCAGATACCTTAGCCGCATCGGCGGAATGCTGAAAATTAACGCGATTGGGCGCGAAATTATGGATAAATGCGCAAAGTGTTCGGATGAAATAAAAAGATTTTTTATTCCTCCAAAATAATTTTTTGAATCCAGTCCCGCTAATCGTTATAGGAATATAACGGATGGCGGGGCTATTTTTATAAAGATAGCCGATCTGTCAAATTAAAAGGCCGGATATTTCACCGGCCCGTTTCCGTCTTTGGGACAAGATTTGTCTTTGGCGCCTTGAATTCGGCGCGACCGAAACTTTCATCACGATCTCGTTCACCCTTTTGTTCTTTGTCGCCCTTTTTGCGTAAAGCAGAATCCATTTTCGCTCTGCTTTCTGCAGAACCCGGCAGAGTAATCCGAATGTTTCCGAATTCCGAGGCCGATTCGACAGGCACGCCGGCTCTTTTAGCCGCCTCCCCCTGAAGTCTTTTTGCTTCTTGCAAATTTTGCAGGAGCATTCTTGTTCGCTCATCGTAAGGGAGACGGCAAACATGAGAGTTTTGGACGTTCAAACTTTGCCCAAAGATTTCGTGCTGTTTAAGAAACAAGTCGGCGAATCCCGATTCTACCGGACCCGGCACCACATGCTGTGCTAAATAATCGTATTTAATCGGTTCAATTTCTTTGGTTAACGGATTGATGTTGATTTCCGGGCAGTTTTTGTCTGGCGCGCCCGCGTTCATATATTTATAGAAATTAGGTATGTTTAACAGCATGAAAGAGATCGGCAGAGATAAGATCGCCATGGAAACTTTAAAATTTCTTGAAGCATGTGTCCGGTGCAGAATTATAAAGAGCCAGTACAACATTACAAGAGTCGTCAAAATAGGCACCAACCATTCAAACCATGGCTCTGAATAAAAAACAATTCTGAAAGTAGTTTTTAGCACGCCGAAGAGCGGTGCGTCCATTTTCCGTCCCTCACCAGGCAGGAGTACAGTTGCGACCAGAAGAACTGGCGCAACGCATCTGGATTGTCGTCTTATTACTTCCTACCATTAATTTGCCTTCCGTGTCAATTTCAAAACTGGTTGTCGTAATTTCTTCTCCAACTCTGCTTAGGGTAAATTTTTTCTGGTCCAAAAGCACAATTTGTTTTCCGGTCTCGTGCCCCTTGAAAAGGACTGCAGACACAGTTACTTCAATGGGCAGAGTTCCGCCGTTTGTGCCGTAGACATGCAGATTTACCCCGCAAAGGGCAGCCGGCAGACGGTTACCTAGCGATTTTACTTTCTCTTTATTTTTGTCGTCAAGAGGACTTTCGTCTTTGTAACCTCTGTCGTCCTGGTCCAGAAGAAGAAATTTGCCCTTTCTGTTTTGGTAACTGACAATTTCCCAAAGTTCCGTCGAGGGGTTGGTGCACCAAGTCCAGGTATCAATATCAACCGGCGATTTTCCGTCCCATTCAACCGTGACTTCAAAGGGATTTTTGTCTTGGTCTTTGCTTGAGGCGTCGTTTAGGTGAATTAGAAACAAAAACACAAGCATAAAAGGAATAATGGCTATAAGAAGCGTCAGGTCTCCCTGGACGATAGCATGGTCGGATTCTCTTCTTGAAAAAATTCTCCATTTATCCATTCGCCATTTCCTCCTCTGGTTCGGGAGGCGAGCACAGATCCAATCCGTAGATACTTGTCAGGCGCGCAAGTTCCGCGAGAATCCGATCTCTTATGTCTTCATGCTGCTCGTAAATAGAACTCAAGAACAAGTTTCCGACAAGGCCTAAAATGGTTGTTATTGCCGCCACCCCAAGTCCGCCGATCAGTTCTTTCGCTATGAGCTGAGCCTGTTGCGCGCTTTCCCCGAATTGCATGCCCACACCGATTAACAGAATTCCCGTGACCGTTCCCAGAAAACCGAAAAGAAGAAGTTTTCTAGCGCCATTGACCGTTGGTTTGATAAGCCGTTCCATATTGGCATAGAAACAGAATTTTAATTCATCTGTGAGCACGGGTTCTTTTTTGTGTTTGCCCGCAAGCGCGCCGACCGCCTTGATTCTTTTTCCTAAGTCCCTGAAATAGTCGACGACAGAAGTGCCGTTAAATTCCGTCGCGGAATATCTTTCAAAAAAAGCGTCGGTTTCAAAAATAAGTTCATGGCAATCGGGCAGTTTTTCCGTTTCCGTCTCCGCCAACTTTTTTCTTACCAAGTCCAAAGCGTCTTTTTCGAGACCCATAAACCCCGATCTTTTCAAGGTTTTTCTGAAATAAAAAACCATTACCGCGAACATTAGCATGGTGCTGACAAATACCGAGGTGTTCCAGGCAAGAAGTGTTTGCGCGATGCCGACGCTTACAAGAAAAATAAAAATGGTCCCGATGACGATATAACCAAACAGCGCCTTGTAATAGGTAAGATGCTCCTTTTGTCCGTTTGGAAATTCATTGCTTTTGAGCATTTCCACCCCCTGCTTATATTTTCAAGGAAAGCCATCTCTGGGCTGAAAATAACACACGGGCGTTTTTAAGTAAATATTAAAAACCCCTCCGTTCGCGGGGAGGATTTTGTGATCTCAAAACCCTAATTTTTCCAAAATTTCGGGAGGGTGCTTTCTCTTGAAATTTTTAAAAACCATTTTATTCCTTTTGTAAAGAGGCGCGGCTTGGTTTCAGGTGTTATCTTAAAAACAGGTTTTTTGAAATTGAGGAGGATTTGTGATGAAAAGAATATTTGCGTCTTTACTTGCTTCAATTTTTGTTTTCTCGGCAATTATCGGGTACGCGGGTGAACTTGAGAACGCGGGCAAACGGATTCAGGAAGCCCTGACCATTATTGAAGAAGAATATTACAAGAAATTAACTCCAGAGCAGGAAAAAGCCATCATCCAGGGGCTTGAGGAGTCCTTGAATAAAATCGTTCGCGACAATCTTGACCGTTTTAGCTTTTTCCGCCTTGCTCCGCAGGGAAAAACCACCTTGGAAAGGTTAGGAGAGAAGTTTGTGGGAATAGGAGTTGGTCTCTCCGCGCATCCCGAAGACGAGATTGAATTTTTGAAGGAACTTGAAACGCATTTGAAAAAAAGACAGCAACTTCCCGAGACTGACCCGGAATATGAAACTTTGATACAAAAGGAAGGGCAGATTTTGATAAAGCGCTATGGTATTGTGGGTGAGCGGGGAATTTACATAACGCAGGTTTTCAAAAATGGCGGAGCGCATTTGGCGGGCGTGAAGCGCGGATGGTCAATTGTTGCCGTGCAAAACCAAAAGGGCGAGCTGAAAAAAGCCGCGGGTATGGAAACGAAAGACGTGCTGGACCTTATTAAAGGAACATATCTTGAAAAAAGTTCTGAAAACACGAACGTAAGGATTAAGTTTAGAAAGCCCGACAGCACGGAGGTTGTTTTACAAATTTTGCGAAAAACCGTAGCGCGTGAAACCGTCTGGGGCGAGATGAAAACAAATGATATCGGCTATGTTCAGATAACTGCTTTTTCCCCCGATACGGCAAAAGGATTTGAAGACATTGTTTTTGAGCTGAAAAAACAGGGAATGAAAAAGCTTGTTATTGATGTCAGGAATAATCCGGGCGGCTTGGAAAACGCTGTCGATGGCGTGCTTGACCGCCTCGTCCCTCCGGGAAGGATCATGCTTTTTCACGAGAAAAGAGGGAAAAAAGAAATTGCTTTTTACTCCGACTATTCCGTACCCGTAATATTTGAGGGGCCGATCGCGGTTTTGATAAATAGAAATTCGGCGAGCTCTTCTGAAATTTTGGCGGGGGTTTTGAAAGACTACGGTCTTGCGAAGATTGTTGGCGAAAAAACATTTGGCAAAGGGCTTGTGCAGTCAAATTGGGGGATGGAAAGCGGAGGGGAAGCTTATATAACGACTTATGAATACATTTTTCCAGTTTCCGGTTACAGAGTTCACGGCAAAGGAGTTGAACCGCATGTTCCGGCAACAGATGACCGATTGACGCTCAAGGACGAAGCGCTTGATATGGCGCTTGAGGTTTTAAAACACAGTAAATAAATGAAACTCTCGGCACAGCCGAGAGTTTTTATTTTTTGCGAGAAATCTGTATAATAAATGCAAATGGCCAGAAAAAAATTAAGGCGCAGAGCTAAAAAAAAAGAAGCTGAAGACGAGGTTAAATTTGAAAGATTAAACAGCGAAACCAAACACTCCATTTGGGCTATTTTTTCTTTTGCCTCCTCCCTTCTTTTTGTTCTTGCCGCCTACGGGCAAGCCGGCTTGGTCGGAGAACGCATTTACGGTTTTTTGGAGCTTCTTTTCGGCCGGGCTTTCTTTTTGGTCCCGCTGGTTTTTTTCCTGGCCGGTCTGTCTTTTATTTTTTCGCTTCGCGCTCATCTGGTGGCCACTACCGTTGGCGGAGGGGTTTTAATGCTTTTTTCGGCTCTAGGTATTTTTGACGCGGTTTTTGGCGAAAAAACCGCGGGTTTTCTGGGCTTCGCGTTTTCCCTGCCGCTTTTAAAACTTTTTGATTTTTGGGCTACTCTGGTAATATTGTTTGCTTTAGTGGGAGTATCGTTTCTTTTAATGCTTAATGTTTCTATAAAACCGCGGCGCTGGTTTGCTAAAAAAGAAGAAACAGAGCCGGAAGAAGCGGACTCGGAAGTCAAAGAATCTCCGTCTTCGGCCTGGTCCGTGGCAAAAGAAATTCCGGGCACTGTTATTCGTCAGCGGTTTGAAGATAATGCCGCGCTTGAAGGCCTAAAAACTGAAGAAGTTCCGAAAGAAGAGCCGGAAGCCGAACCGGATGAGGAACGGATGCCTCTAAATTTTGCCCAGAAAAACAAAAATAGCGCGGTCTTTTTAGCCGTAGGAGGAGAGTTTAAACCTCCGCCGCTGGATCTTTTGGAAAACGACAAAGGCAAGCCGTCATCGGGCGACATCAAAGCCAATTCCAACATAATAAAAAGAACTCTTCAGAATTTCGGCATCGTGGTTGAAATGGGTGAGATAAATGTCGGGCCGTCCATCACTCAATATACTTTAAGGCCGGCCGAAGGCATAAAACTTTCACGCATTACCGGTTTGCAAAATGATTTATCTTTGGCCCTGGCGGCTCATCCCATAAGGATTGAGGCTCCAATTCCCGGCAAGTCTTTGGTCGGCGTTGAGATACCGAATAAATCCATAGCTCTTGTGGGAATGGGCAGTATTTTGTCTCAAGAAGAATATGCTGTCTCTCCGACTCCGCTTCTTTTGGGCCTTGGGCGCGATGTTACGGGACGGGCAATTTTTGCCGATCTTTGTAAAATGCCGCATCTTTTGGTAGCCGGTTCGACCGGTTCCGGAAAATCAGTTGCGATTCACGCGATGATGATGTCGCTTTTATTCCGCAATCCTCCCGAAAGACTCAGGTTTTTAATGATAGACCCCAAAAGAGTTGAACTATCCGTTTACTCCGGAATTCCGCATATTTTGACGCCGGTTATTACGGATTCCAAAAAAGCGATTATGGCCCTGAGGTGGGCGGTGAAAGAAATGGAACGAAGATACGAGCTTTTGGCCGGAGCCAAAGTCCGCGACATAAAATCTTATCAACCCTTAAAAGACGCCGGAGAAAATCCAATGCCATATATTATTGTAGTTATAGATGAGTTGGCGGATATGATGGCGGCATATCCCAGAGAAATGGAAGCTTCAATAGTTCGTTTGGCTCAAATGTCCAGAGCCGTCGGAATACATCTGGTTGTTTCAACCCAAAGGCCGTCGGTGGAAGTGATAACCGGTTTGATTAAGGCAAATATAACCAGCCGCATTGCTTTTCAGGTGGCTTCGCAAGTTGATTCCAGAACAATTCTTGATATGGCCGGCTCTGAAAAACTTCTGGGAAACGGCGATATGCTGTATTTATCCGGTGACACTTCCAAGCCCAAGCGTTTGCAGGGCGCTTTTGTTTCAGAATCCGAAGTGCGCCGTGTTACCCAGCATCTTGAAGCTCAATACGCCCAAGCCGAATTCGGCGGGTTGAATCTTGAACCGGAAAGCAGCACTTCCTCAATTTTTGATTCATCCGAAGAAGAAGACGTTGATGATGAATTATATAAACAAGCCGAAGAGGTTGTGATGCAGGCCGGTAAGGCCTCGGCCTCTTATTTGCAGCGCCGGTTAAGAGTGGGCTATGCGCGGGCGGCGCGTCTTTTAGATATTATGGAATCGCGGGGAATTATCGGTCCGGCTGACGGCGCAAAGCCCCGAGATGTTTTGACTAAAAAGGGGGCAAAGAAGGAAGAATCATCTTCTGAAGGTGAAAATGAGGAGTTTAGTGCCGGGGATAAAAATTTTTTTGATTCGTTTTAATTTTTATGCGCCGTTTTGCCGCGATTTTTATTTTCGGCCTCCTGCTCACCGCCTTTTTTATTTATTTTGTTTTTAATTTTCAGGGATTTTGGCTCGGCCCGACCGTATCAATTGATTTTCCCGAAGAGGGCGTAACGCTTAATAATTCCAGGGTTTTAGTCAAGGGCCGTAGTCGGGATATTTCCCGGCTTGAGTTGAACGGACGCCCGATTTATACGGACGAAAAAGGGAATTTTGAAGAGGAATTGATTTTATTTTCCGGTTTGAATATCATTGAGCTGAAGGCCGACGGACGTTTCGGCAGGAAGCTTTTCGAACAAAGGATGGTGATGGTGAGAATGCCCGAATAATTAGAATAATTATTAAAATTTATGACAAAAAAACCAAGCGAAGAAAAAAGCAACAAAGCTGCCAATATAGAGGCCGCGATTAAAGGGATTCAGCAAAAATATGGCGAGGGCGCGATTATGAAATTGGGCGAGGCGCGAAGGGTTGACGTTGACGTCATTCCTACGGGTTCGCTGTCGCTTGATATGGCCTTGGGCGTTGGCGGAGTCCCGAGAGGCCGGGTGATTGAAATTTTCGGCCCGGAAAGTTCCGGCAAAACAACCTTGGCTTTAAATATCGTGGCTCAAGCCCAGAAAAAAGGAGGTCTTTGCGCTTTTGTGGATGCCGAGCACGCGCTTGATCCGGAGTATGCCAAGCGGATTGGTGTTAAAATAAATGATCTTTTAATATCTCAGCCCGATACCGGCGAGCAAGCTTTGGAAATAGTTGAATCCCTGGTTCGTTCCGGAAGCATTGATGTGGTAGTCATTGATTCGGTCGCGGCGCTCACTCCGCAGGCTGAAATTGAGGGAGAAATGGGCCAGGCCCATATCGGCCTGCAGGCAAGATTGATGTCTCAAGCGCTTCGCAAACTTACGGCGCTTGTGGCCAAAACTAAAACCATTGTTATTTTTATAAATCAAATCAGGATGCAAATCGGCATGATGTTCGGCAACCCGGAAACGACCCCGGGCGGCAAGGCGCTCAAATTTTACGCTTCGGTCCGAATTGACGTCAGGCGCATGGCCCAAATTAAAAAAGGCGAAGAATCAATCGGCAACAGAGTTAAGGCCAAAGTGGTAAAAAACAAAGTGGCGCCTCCGTTTAGGGTCGCCGAATTTGACATAATGTTCGGAGAAGGCATTTCTTATGAGGGCGATATTTTGAATTTAGGCATTAAATACGAGCTGATCAAAAAATCAGGCAACACTTTTTCTTATGAAGCCGATAAACTCGGCGTCGGATATGATAACGCCAGGATTTTTTTGAAAGAAAACCATAAAATCGTTCAGGAGTTGGTCAAAAAAATAAAAGAAGCGGCAAAGGCCTAAAGACGCTAATGCGTAACAAACGGCATAAGGGCCATTTGTCTCGCGCGTTTGATGGCACGGGCGAGCTTACGTTGGTGGGCGGAGCAGACAAAGGTTTTGCGGCGAGCCAAAATTTTTGACTGCGGAGTCAAAAAACGCTTTAAGACCTCGGTGTTTTTATAATCCACCGATTTCATATTTGAAGTGCAAAAATAGCACTGCTGTTTTTTTTCCATTTTTACTTACGAATTTAACGAGTAATTGCAAAAATGAGAATCCGCCGAAGCCTTGGCGAAGGCGGATCCACATTTAATTTTAAAACGGGATATCGTCCGGATTAATATTTTCTTCTCCGTATTCAATCGTGTCCACTTCCGGCTGGCTTTCTTCTTTCGCTTTTTCCGGGCGGCTTGCCGAAGAGCCGGAATTTCTTGGGCCGAGCTGCATTCTTTCAGTCACTATCTCGGTGCGGTATTTTTTCTGTCCGTCTTGCCCCTGCCATGAGCGATTTTGAATCCGGCCCTCAACCATTATAAGGGATCCCTTGTTCAGATATTGTTTGGCGACGTCTGCCAGACGACCGAAAGCCACGACATTATGGAATTGGGTATCCTGTTGTTTTTGTCCGTCTTTATTGAAGAATCTGTTCGTGGCCACGCCGAACGAAGTTACGTTTTGGCCCGACGGCAGTGATCTTGTTTCCGGGTCGCGGGTCAAATTGCCGATTATAAAAATTTTATTTAGGTTCATATTTTTATTGAAAATTAATATTAATTTCCGAGTATTTCCTCGAGTTTTTTATCTATTTCTTCAATGTTGGTTTTTTCCTCGGGAGGGCGGATAATTCTTCTTTTAGTCCTGGATTTTTCGGCTATCTCGGCTTTATTAATTTTAAAAATGGCAAACCGCTCTATTTTCGGGTCGTTATTCGCTTTTTCTCTGATAGCTCCTATACTTTCCGGCCTGGACATGAATTTTATCCATCCCCACCATCCTTCCCGCGCGCCTTCTATAGGGTAGCTTAAATCTTTCTTTGTCGGCCGGTTTTGTGTCGCGATAATGCCGCGTTCTTTTTCTATGATTCCGGTAATTGAAGCCGCACCATCTAAAGCCGCTTGTTCGTCGGCGGCTTTAGCCAGATAGGATATTTCGTATAATTTCGGATCGCTTTCCGTGTCCATTGAATAAAAGAATATCATACCTTGAGCTCTGACGCAAGTTCTATTTGCCCACCAGAAATTCAACCACGTCGCCGTCCTGCATTATATAATCTTTGCCTTCGGAGCGAATTAGTCCGCGGCTTGCGGCATCGGCCAAAGATTTGACCGCGACCAGTTTTTTCCAATCTATAATCCGCGCTCTTATGAAGTTTTTCTCAAAATCGGAATGAATGACGCCCGCGGCTTCTCTGGCTTTCGTCCCCCTTTTTATTGTCCATGCCCGCGCTTCTTTCTCGCCGACAGTTAAAAAAGAAATCAAGTCCAGCGTTTCATAGCCGGCCTTTATTATCTTTTCAAGCCCTTCGCCTGAAATCGCGGAAAAATATACGACTAGCCTTCCGCGATGGGTCTTGGGGCGTTCGTCTTTTTGCGCGAGTTTTGACGAATCGCTGTTGAAGGCGTAAATTTTTGGTTTCAAAGAAAGCAAGCTTAGCTCCCTAAGTAGTTCGGATATTTTTTCATTTTGGGAATCTTTTTCCGGGATTTTTAAATCCTCGCCGGAAGAAATTTTTTCTTTCAGCGCCGCCAGAAAAGAAGATTCGTTTTTTTTGGCCGGGTCTTTTTTCACGGAGCTAATTTTTTTATCTAGTGTTTCAAGGTCTTTTAGTCTAAGTTCGGTCTCAATGGTTTCGGCATCCTCGCTGGGGTCCTTTGAATGTTCTCTGGAAATTTCCGGATCGTCAAAGTCGCGCACGACCTCCAGTATTATGGAAGCGTTTTTAATGTGGTTTAAAAATTGATTCCCAAGGCCTTCTCCGGCGGACGCGCCCTTGACCAGTCCCGCAATATCAACAAAGGTTATGGCGGTCGGAATCGTCGGCGGCGGGTTTTCTTGATTAAACCAGCGCGCGAGTTTATCAAGGCGTTCATCGGGGACGCTGACCACGCCTATATTCGGCTCAATTGTCGCGAAAGGGTAATTGGCCACGAGCGCTTGCTCGCGTTTTAATAGCGCGTTAAAAAGGGACGATTTTCCCACATTCGGCAGGCCAATGATACCTACAGTTAAAGCCATAGAGAAATGTTAAAATATAAAGATGCGTAATATCAAGTCGGAAATTTTCAAAGAATACGATATCCGCGGGAAATACCCCGATGAAATTGATGAAAGCGCGGCTTATAAAATAGGCGCGGCGTTTTCGGAATATCTGGGGCGCAAAAAAATTTTCGGAAATATCGTAGTTGGCCGCGACGCGCGTCTTTCGTCGCCGGAATTATTTGAGGCCTTTAGCCGGGGGGGTTTGGACCGGGGCAGGGATGTTATTGATATTGGACTTGTTTCAACTCCTCTTTTTTATTTCGCCGTGAATTCATCGGGTGCTGCGGGCGGGGCAATGGTTAGCGCATCTCACAATCCCAAAGAATATAATGGCTTAAAACTTGTGCGCGAGGGCGGATGGCCGGTCTATAAAAAAGACGGCCTGCCCGAAATTGAAATACTGGCTGGCTCCGAAATGCCTCGGAAAATAGGCGCGGGAAAAATCGCGAAAAAAGATTTTGTCCGCGGTTATCTGGATTTCCTGAAAAAATATACGGACGTTGAACGTCCGTTAAAAATAGTTGTTGACGCGTCAAACGGCTCGGCCGGACTCGTTTTGGAAAAATTTTTGGATGAAATCGGAGTTTCAGCCGAAAAATTATTTTTTGAGCCCGACGGAAATTTTCCAAACCACTCGCCAAACCCGCTTTTACCCGAAGCAAGAAAAACGATTGAAGAAAAAGTTAAAAATTCCGGAGCGGATCTGGGATTTATGGTGGACGCCGACGGCGACAGGGTGTTTTTTATAAACGAAAAAGGAGAAACGGTTGAGTCAAACCATGTTTACGCTTTCTTACTTGATAATTTTTTGCAAAGCGGAGAATTGTGTTTAGGCACAGCCTCTGTTTCAAAAATTATTGAGGATGTCGCCAAAAATAAAAATGCTCGTTTTGAGCGTGTTCCCGTGGGCCATGCCAATATTAAGACGGCAATGCGTTTAAAAGACGCTCGTTTTGGAGGAGAACTCTCGGGACATTTTTATTTTCGTGATTTTTATTATTCCGATTCGGCTCTTTTGATGGCGGCGCATGTTTTGTCTCTGGCCTCCAAAACCGATAAGCCATTTTCTGAAACCCTTAAACCTTATATGCGGTATTTTCACTCCGGCGAATTAAACTTTGAAACCAAAAATCCGGCCGAGGCGATTGAAAGGTTAAAAAAAGAATATTCAGGCGGTAAGCAGTCATTTCTTGACGGTCTGACGGTTGAATATCCAAAATGGTGGTTCAACATCCGCGCCTCAAAAACCGAACCCCTCGTCCGTCTAGTTGTTGAAGCCGAAAGCAAAGAACTGATGGAGGAGAAAATAAGAGAATTGATAGAGTCAATCTTATAATGTACAATACTCATCGGAGTTTGGCTTTTGATTTCTCTCCGGCCTAGATGCCAAGGGAGAATAGAAGATGTCCCAAACACAGAAGTTTTATCTGATGGGGGTCGTTTTTTTCTGGGGTGCTCTGATTTACGCTGTTGGCTGGGGTCTTGTCAGCTACTTGGCAAATGTTCCTCACGCCTACGAAGTGGC
The DNA here is from genome assembly GCA_016432485.1 of Candidatus Niyogibacteria bacterium. Lineage (NCBI taxonomy): Bacteria > Candidatus Niyogiibacteriota > Candidatus Niyogiibacteriota bacterium. The sequence goes on along the minus strand of CP066691.1, from coordinate 494,110 downwards.
AATCGGCTCTTTTTCAATAACAGTTAACCGCTGGTTTGACGTCTTTTTGTTCCCACTCTATCTGAACCTCATTTTATCCGTTTATCTCTGGTTGTTTCCTGTTTTAAAAAAATATAGAGCAGATTACGAAGACCTTGTCGCGGGTTTTGTCACGGGTCTTGTTCTAGGTCTTATCGCGGGTCTTGCCCTGGGTCTTATCGCGGGCTTTGGCGCAGGTTTTGTCACGGGTCCTATCGCGGGTCTTGCTCTGGGTCTTATCACAGTTCTTGTCGCACTAATTAGTTTAATAATTAAAGCGGTGGTTGATATGCACAAAAGGACTTTTAAAAAATTAAGCGATTAACTCGCGGTTGAAAACCGTCTCGGCGCAGTCGAGGCGGTTTTTATTTACTTATTTACGTTTTTGAGATGTTAGAAAATCTCACGATCGTGGTAAAAACAAACATAGCTGCAAAAAGAGAGCTTACGCTAACTCTTGACGAAAAAATCCAAAAGGCCGACTTGCCCCGCATAACTGCGGGGTTTTGGATTTTGACATTTCTAATAAAAATCAAGAAGCCCTATTTTTTGTTTGACCTCTTCCATTGTTTTTTGGGCGAAAATGCGAGCCGCTTTTGAGCCGTCTTTTAAAATTTTATCTATTGCCTTGGGATTTTTCGAAAGCAGAGCGTATTTTTTTTGAATCGGCGAAAGATGGGCGATGACGGCTTCGGCTAGGTCTTTTTTAAATTCGGAGTATCCTGATTTTTTGTATTTTGTTTCAAGCTTTTTTATTGATACACCCGAAATCAATTCATAAATCGCAAGCAGGTTGGATATGGCCGGTTTTTTTGCCCCGTCATACTTAATATCAGAGCCGGAGTCCGTGACCGCGCTTTTTATTTTTTCTCGGATTTTGTCGGGCGAATCCAAAAGGGCAATATATGAATCAGAACCGTGCGATTTGGACATTTTTTTGTCTGGAAATTTGAGCGAAAATATTTTAGGCAATGCCCCGAAAAGCGCTTGCGGCTCCGGAAAAATTTTTCCGAAGCGGTGATTAAATCTACGCGCGACTTCGCGCGCGATTTCAATATGCGCGTTTTGATCTTTGCCTATTGGCACTGCCGTCGCTTTGTAAATTAAAATATCGGCGGCCTGTAAAACCGGATAATTAAGTATGCCAAACGACCCCGATTTCGGATGTTCGGCAGTCATTTCTTTATAAGTCGGGTTTAGTTCCAGCATCGAAACCGGAAGGAGCGTGGAAAAAATCGACGCAAGTTCGCCGTGTTCCGGAACGGCTGATTGCAAAAAGATAACTGATTTTTTCGGGTCAAGTCCGGAGGCGATCCATGTCGCGGCCATTTCGTAAGTATTTTTGCGGACGCTTTTGGTGTCTTCAAGCGTTGTCAGGGAGTGCAAGTCGGCCACCATCCAAAAACATTTATATCCCCGATTCTGCGCGTTAACCCACTGACGCAACGCGCCGAAGTAATTTCCGAGATGCAATTCTCCCGTCGGTCTCATTCCGGACAAAACAATTTCTTTTGCCATATTTGCTTAAATTTTAGAGTGTTAACAAATAAAATTTAATTTGCAAATGGGATTACCCATAATGATATTAAGTATAGCTGTTTCTTTGTGAAAATCCAGAAAATTGGCATACTTGACTTTAAATAAGGCGTATAATAAACTATAATTTATATCTTGGAATGGCTACTCCGCTCTAATTTCGCGGGGAAATCCATGGCGACCCGCTTCGCCCCATAAGTTTGCCGCTATTCGCGGTTCTCAGGTCGCGAGGGCGAAGATAGTCGGAAAATAATTAATGATTATTAGTTAAATTAAGCAAAATTAGAGCAGGGGTGCTCATATTTTTACAAAAATTTTGTTCGCCCCGGCTCCAAAATTTTTAAAAAACATGGCAGAGAAATTTGAACGGACCAAGCCGCATGTCAATGTCGGCACCATAGGGCACGTTGACCACGGCAAAACCACTTTGACCGCGGCCATTTTGCACGTGCTTAAATTGGCCGGCAACAAGGTCAAAGAGGAAAAAGTCGAGGATATTGATAACGCTCCCGAAGAACGCCAGCGCGGAATTACCATTGCTTTGCATCACTCGGAATACGAAACTCCGAAAAGGCATTACGCCCACATTGATGCTCCTGGACATGCCGATTACATCAAAAATATGATTACGGGCGCTGCACAAATGGACGGAGCGGTTTTGGTGGTTTCGGCCGTTGACGGTCCTATGCCGCAAACCCGTGAGCACATACTTCTTGCGCGCCAAGTCGGGGTTCCCGCGATTATTGTTTTTTTGAATAAAGTTGATGCCGCTGAAGATAAAGATTTGGTTGATTTGGTTGAGGCCGAAGTCAGGGAACTTCTGAATAAATACGAATATCCGGGCGATAAAACCCCGATTATTCGCGGGTCGGCTCTCAAGGCCCTTGAAGCCAAATCAGCCGATGATGAGTGGGCGAAACAAGTGCTTGAATTGACCAAACAGCTGGATGAATATATACCGGAGCCGGTGCGCGACGTAGAAAAACCGTTTTTGATGCCGGTTGAAGACATCTTTTCCATTGAAGGCCGAGGCACGGTTGTAACCGGACGAATTGAGCGCGGAAAAGTCAAAACTGCCGAAGAAATTGAGGTCGTGGGTTTGAAAGACACGCAAAAGACCGTCGTTACCGGAATTGAAATGTTTAATAAATCTTTAGACGAGGGCATGGCCGGAGATAACGCCGGAATACTTTTGCGCGGCCTTAAAAAAGAAGATGTTGAGCGCGGACAGGTTTTGGCTAAGCCCGGTTCAATTACGCCCCACACTGAATTTGAAGCCGAGATTTATATTCTGACCAAAGAAGAAGGAGGCAGACACACCCCGTTTTTTGCCGGATACAAACCGCAGTTTTATATGCGCACAACTGATGTGACGGGTGAAGCGGTTTTGCCCCAAGGAACGGAAATGGTTATGCCGGGAGATACGGTTAATTTGAGCATCAAGCTTATAGCTCCGGTGGCCCTTGAAGAGCGTCAGCGTTTTGCGATTCGCGAAGGCGGCAAAACAGTCGGCGCGGGAGTCGTGACTAAAATAATCAAATAAATTCTTTAAAATTGTGGCAAAGATAAAGACAGCCGAGAAGCCAAAGGCTCTCAAAAAAGAAGAACGCCAGAAATTGCGTATACGCGTGCGCGGCTATGACAATAAGATTCTGGATTCCAGCGTAAAACAGATAGTGGACACTTCTTTGAGATACGGAGCCGAGATAGTCGGTCCTGTTCCTTTGCCGACCGAGATAAGAAAATATACCGTTAATCGTTCAACCTTCGTCCATAAAAATTCCCGGGAACAGTTCGAGATGCGCGTCCATAAAAGATTGATTGATATTTTGAATACCAATCCTAAAATCATAGATTCTCTGACAAATCTTAATCTTCCCGCAGGTGTGGACATAGAAGTTAAAATGATGTAAGCTTATCACCACGTGGGATTTCCGATTAAAAGACTCCGGAGCCTCGGAGTTTTTTAATTAGGGGTATTAAAACAAGCGCATGAGTTTTATTTTAGGACAAAAAAAGGAAATGACGCAGGTTTTTTCAGAGGACGGCCATCTGACGCCGGCGACTCTGATCGAGGCGGGTCCTGTGGTTATCGTTCAGCTGAAAACCCCCGAAAAGGACGGATATAAATCCGTTCAGATTGGGTATGGTTTCAAAAATTCCAAACACATTAAAAAACCTCAAAAGGGACATCTTAAAAAAATTTCCAATTTTTCCGCCTTCGCTCCTCCGCCAAAGGCTACGGAAGGATACAGTAAAGCTTCGGCGGACAGGCAATTTTCGATTTCCAATGTGAAATGGTTAAAGGAGTTCAGGGTTGAAAAGCCGGAAGATTTTCAACCCGGAGATGTTATTGGCGCAGGAGTTTTTAAAGAAGGCGATAAAGTAAGGGTTTCCGCGATTTCCAAGGGTAAGGGTTTTCAGGGCGTGGTTAGGCGCCATGGGTTCGCGGGCGGGCCGAGGACTCATGGTCAGAAGCATTCCGAGAGGGAAGCCGGTTCAATAGGCGGCGGAGGCCGATCCGGAGGCCGGGTTACAAAGGGTATGCGCATGCCCGGAAGGATGGGCGGACGGCGCGTTACTATGCGCAATCTGAAAATCCTTAAAGTGGATTCTGAAAACAATCTGATTTTGGTGTCCGGAGCGGTTCCCGGAAGACGCGGGACGTTGGTAGAGATAAGAAATTAATTTATGGAAGTCTCCGTATACAACTTAAAAGCCGAAAAAGTGGACACTCTGGAATTGCCGGAGAAAATTTTTGCTTTGAAATGGAACGCGGATTTGGTTCATCAGGTGATAGAATCCATGCGCTCCCAAAGCCGAAAAGGACTTGCTCAGGCTCGGGGGCGCGGAGATGTTTCCGGCGGTGGAAAAAAGCCTTGGCGCCAGAAAGGAACCGGCAGGGCTCGCCACGGCTCAACGCGTTCTCCGATATGGGTCGGCGGAGGGGTGACTCATGGACCGACGAACGAAAAAAAATACGGCCGGAAAATAAACAAAAAAGCCAAAAAGAAAGCTTTATTTATGATTTTATCCAAAAAGATGGCTGATCAAGAAATGATGATTATGGATGAGGTTTTATTGCTTGAGTCCAAAACCAAAAAAGCCAGAGAAGCTCTGACAGCCCTGGGTAAAATTAAAGGATTTGAAGGTTTGGCTAAAAAGGGGTCTAAAATCATAGTTGCGGCTAAAGACAGAAATACCCACCTGGCTTTTCGCAATATTTACGGCGTCAAAACTTTGGAAGCCAGAAATATCAATCCTCTTGATTTGCTGGCGGTAAAATATCTGATTCTGGGTCAAAAAGACCTTTTAAATTTAGTCAAGATTTAAAAAGTATGAATCTGCTTGATTTTTTTAAGAAAAAAGAAAAAAGAAAAAGGCTTGAAAAAATTGTTTCCAGGCGCGATGTTGTTTTGGAGCCGGACGAGGTTGAGAAAAAAGAGGAACGTAAAAATCTGGGGGAATCTAAACACGCGGCTTCCACCCTGCTTCGCCCCAAAATAACTGAAAAATCTTCTATTATGAAAGAAGAAGGCGTTTATGTCTTTAACGTGGCTTACGAAGCTTCCAAGAAAGATATAAAAATGGCGGTTGAAGAATTATATAAAGTAAAAGTTGATAAAGTGAACGTGATAAATATGCCCCCGCGTTTAAGAAGTTTCGGCCGGAAATTCGGCCATAGTCCCGGATACCGCAAGGCCTTGGTTAGGCTCTCTCGGGGTCATAAAATAGAATTCACATAATGAAATCTTATAAACCCACAACTCCATCGCGCCGTCATATGCAAGTTGCTGAATATAAAGCGCTTGTGTATTCGGTCCAGCCCCGAAAAAGTCTGACTAAAGGTATGAAAAAATCCGCCGGACGGAATAATCGAGGGCGGATAACCGTTCGTCATAGAGGCGGCGGGGCAAAAAGGCTCCAGAGAATAGTTGATTTTAAATACGACAAGTTGGATGTTCCGGCTCGTGTCGTATCAGCGGAATATGATCCCGGGCGGTCGGGATTCATAGGGCTGGTGCTTTATCGTGACGGCGAATACAGGTATCATCTTTTGCCTGTTGGAATCAAGGCGGGCGACGAGGTTATTATTTCCGAACATGCTCCGATTAAACCCGGGAATCGTTTGCCGCTTCGCTTGATTCCTTCGGGAACATCGGTTTATAATGTTGAAATTGAGCCAGGATCAGGAGCTAAACTTGTAAGAGCTGCCGCAGGCCGCGCCGAGATTTTAGCCCATGAGGAAAAATACAGCCAGATTAAGATGCCGTCCGGGGAGATAAGGCGGATAAATAAAAATTCCTGGGCCTCCGTTGGCCAGGTTTCCAATGAGGAAAGAAGTTTCATCACTATCGGTAAGGCTGGCAGGTCCAGACATATGGGCATCAGACCGACCGTGAGGGGGTCGGCAATGAATCCGGTTGATCATCCTTATGGAGGCGGTGAGGGCAGGACTTTGCGCGGAACAAGAAGGCCGAAGAATCTTTGGGGCCGGGGCACGAGAGGAGTAAAGACGCGAAAGCGCCACAAGTATTCCAACTCGCTGATTCTCCAAAAAAGAAAAAAATAATATGACGCGAAGCGCGAAAAAAGGTCCGTATGTGGACCCAAAATTATTGAAAAAGATAAGCCGGCTTCCAGCCGGTTCAAGGGAGGTTATTAAGACCTGGTCCAGAAATTCCCAAATTTCTCCGGAGATGGTCGGCTATGTTTTCGGAGTTCATAACGGCCGCGAGTTTATATCGGTATCCGTCAGCGAAGAGATGGTCGGACATCGTTTGGGCGAATTTTCTCCGACTAAAAAATTTACGAGGCACGGCGGGCGTATGCAAAGAGAACTGGAACAGAAAGAAACCGAATCGGTGAAGGCCGCCGCTAAAACGCCGTAGATATGAAAGCCGAATTAAATTACATTAGAATAGCTCCCAGAAAATTAAGATTGGTGGCCGACGCTATCAGGGGCAAAAATATAGACGAAGTCCGGACAATTTTGAAATTTTCCAAAAAAGGAGCGGCCAAGCCCATGGCTAAGCTTTTGGAATCGGCCGCGGCCAATGCCCGCAATAATTTAAGTTCGTTGCCCAAAAATCTTTATATTTCAAAATTGACCGTAGATGAAGGCCCGGTTTTCAAACGTTTCATGGCGCGGGCCAGAGGCGTTCCGTCGCTTATCAGAAAAAAAACAAGCCGCGTAAGACTCGTTCTCGCAGAAAAAGAGAAATAACATTTGATTATTGATTATTGGTTTATTATGACCCATCGAGTTCACCCATATTCATTCAGATTAGGCCAGGTTCGCGATTGGAAATCGCGCTGGTTTGATTTGCGCAATTACCGTAAATTTTTAAAAGCCGACGTTAAATTGCGTTCGTGGCTTAATGATCGTCTTATTAAGATGTATGTTTCAAAAATAGAAATTGAAAGATCGCCCACGCTTTTGAAAATCATAATCCACACTTCAAGGCCCGGCCTTATCATCGGGAGATCCGGAGCCGGCGCGAATTCTTTAAAAAAGGAAATAGAAAAGTTTTTTGAGAAGTTTGGTCTGAACCGGCCTCGCGAATTGCAGCTGGCGATTGAGGAAATAAAGAGTCCGGAAACGGACGCGGCGGTGGTCTCCAGAATGGTGGCCGAAAGTTTGGAAAAAAGGCTCCCTTTCAGAAGAGTGCTCAAGCAGATTTTAAGCAAGGTGTCTTCCCACAAAGAGGTCTTGGGGGTGAAAGTTGCTTTAGCCGGACGTCTTGACGGCGCCGAAATGAGCCGGCGCGAATGGCTTTCGGACGGCCGGATTCCTTTGCAGACCATAAGGGCCGACATTGATTTTGCGCGGACCAGAGCCCACCTGCCTTACGGCGATATCGGCATAAAGGTCTGGATTTATAAGGGCGAGGTATTTTCCGAAAAATAAGGAGCGAACGAAGTGAGCGACTATATTTTTCGAGAACCCCACACATAATTTACAATAGTAAAAATAACAAAAATTATGATAATTCACAGCAACAGCATAAAAATAAAAAATTGTCTTGCGGACAATTTTTTGAAGCAGGCCATCGTAAATTATGTGTGGGGTGCTCAAATTTATTATTCACTAACATTCATATAAATTTGACATGTTGTTGCCTAAAAAAGTAAAACATAGAAAATGGCATCGTCTGCGCGGTAGTGAGCGCGGCGTTGACAATCGGGGAACCGAAGTTTCCTTCGGGTCTTTTGGTTTGAAGTCTCAAGAAGGGGGCCATATAACCGCCCAACAAATTGAAGCCGGCCGCAAAGCCATATCGCGTTACGTTCAGAAAGGAGGACGAATGTGGATCAGAATATTTCCTGATCGTCCCAAAACCGCTAAACCTCCGGAGGTCGGGATGGGAGCCGGAAAGGGCGATTTGGTCGGATATTTCGCGATGGTTAAGGCCGGGCGAGTTATTTTTGAGGTGGACGGTCTAAGCGATGAAAACGCGCACGAATCTCTGCGCAAAGCCGGAGCCAAACTGGGACTTAAAACCAAAATAGTAAAAAGATGAAAATGAAAACAAAAGAAATTTTTAGCCGCAATAATATCGGGGACCTTGAGCGTGAGCTTGCTTCCAGCCGCGAGGAACTTCGTGAGTTTCGTTTTTCGGCGTCCCAATCCAAGATTAAAAATGTTAAATCAGGCCGTGAAATAAAACATATTATCGCCCGTCTTCTTACGCGCATTAATCAATTAAAACGAAAATGAACGACTCAATAAAACATAAACAAAGGTTTAAAGGCAAAATTATTTCTTTGTCGCAGAATAAGACGGCGATTGTTGAAGTTACGCGCCTTTTAAAACATCCGAAATACAAGAAATATTTTAAAAGGTTTAAAAGATACAGCGCTCATTATGAAACCGGCCAGCATAAAATCGGCGAGATGGCGGTGATTGAATCGGCGCGCCCGATTTCCAAGACTAAAAAATGGGTTTTAATTTAACATGATTCAGCCAAGATCAATTATTGGAGTTGCCGATAATTCCGGAGCAAAAATTATACAGTGCATCCGTGTTTTAGGCGGGACAAGGCGCAGATATGCCCGTATCGGCGATATTATTATAGCCTCGGTTAAAAAAGCCGAACCGCGCAAAGAAGTAAAGAAAAAAGATGTTGTGCGTGCCGTTGTAGTCCGGCAGCGTCAGCCCTATCGCCGAAAAGACGGAACTTACATAAGGTTTGACGATAACGCCGCGGTAATCGTAGACGGCAAAGAGCCTAAGGGCGGCAGAATTTTCGGGCCGATGCCGCGGGAATTGAGAGAGATGGGATTTATCAAGATTATATCTTTGGCTCCGGAAGTAATTTAAGGAAACACTTTAAAATTTAAGCAAAATGGAAAAAATAAAAAAGAACGATTTGGTCAAAGTATTAAGCGGTAAAGACCGTGGAAAATCCGGCCGCGTGCTTAAAGTTTTACCAAAGGATAATCTGGTCGTGGTTGAGGGTTTAAATATCAGGAAACGCCATCGTCGCCCAAAGCGTCAGGGGGAAAAGGGCCAAGTTGTTCAGGTTCCTTCCCCCATTCATATTTCAAACGCTATGCTGATTTGTCCTTCTTGTTCAAAGCCGCAAAGAACCAAGAGCGTTTTGGATGATAAAGGCCACCGAACAAGGGTTTGCCGCAAATGCGGAGCAAAAATACCATGAATGAATTAAAATTAAAATACGGTGAAAATATCGCGGATATTTTGAAAAAAAAGCTCGGATTTAAAAACAGCCTTGCCGCCCCGAGACTGATTAAAATTGTCATAAATACCGGTACGGGCCGCAAGGAGGAAAAAGATAAAGAGATTATTATCAGGCATTTTGAGCTTATTTCTGGACAGAAATGCGCGCCCCGCGGGGCTAAAAAGTCTATTGCTGCTTTCAAGACAAGGCAGGGGGTAGTGGTTGGTTTTGCCTGCACTTTGCGCGGGGCGCGGATGTATGATTTTTTGGATAAACTGATAAATGTGGCGCTTCCTCGCATCCGCGATTTCAGGGGCATTGATTTGAAGTCCATAGATTCTTCCGGAAACTTGACTATCGGCTTTAAAGAGCATATTGTATTTCCGGAGATAGCCGGCGAAGATGTCAAGGCGCCGTTCGGATTGGAGGTGACCTTAGTGACGAACGCCAAGACGAGAGATGAGGCAGAGGCGCTGTTTAAGGCGATTGGAGTACCGTTTAAGAAATAAGCGTAAAATGCAAAACGAATTACGCTTTAAGTTTTTAGTTTGAAATATGGCCAAAACATCGGTTGTCGCCAGATCCCAAAAAACACCCAAATTTAAATCGCGCTTAGTGCGCCGTTGTTTTCGGTGCGGCCGGAAGCGGGGTTACATGCGCGATTTTGACCTTTGCCGAATTTGTTTCAGAGAGTTAGCCAACGAAGGAGAAATACCCGGAATAAGAAAATCATCATGGTAGGAGATCCAATCGGCGACATGTTCAGTCGTATAAATAATGCCGGACGGGCGAAAAAATCCGTGGTTGCGGTTCCGTATTCCAAAATAAAAATGGAAATAGCTAAACTTCTGGAAAAACGTGGTTTAGCCGGTGAAGCCGCGCGGAAAGGCAAAAAGAACCGCCGCGCAATTGAGTTGCCGCTATTTTATGACGAATCCGGCTCGGGCAAAATTACGGAAATAAAACGCGTTTCAAAACCGTCGCGAAGAATTTATAAAGGTTGGCGCGAGTTGAAGCCGGTTAAAGGCGGGACAGGCCTGTACATAATTTCAACACCGTTCGGGATAATAGATGATAAGCAAGCTAGAAAATTAAAGGTGGGCGGAGAAATTCTCGGCGAAGCATGGTAAATCTGAATAAAGACCTTTATTTTTTGGATTTTAATTTTTAATTCGCAATATGAGCCGTTTAGCCAAAAAACCGATAATAATTCCTCAAGGCGTCTCCGTTGAATTTAGCGGGGGCGAATTAAAAGTTAAAGGGCCGAAGGGGGAGCTAAACCGAAAAGTTCCGGCGTTTCTTGACTTTGACGTTTCGGCGGGCGAAGTTTATATTAAACCCAAATTAAACACTAAAGATATTTCGGCTTTCTTGGGGACATTTGTCAGACATTTGAACAATATGATTGATGGTGTGACCAAAGGATTTGAAAAAAAACTGGAATTGGAGGGCGTGGGCTTTAGAGCCGAAGTCAGAGGCAACGACTTGGTCCTGAACCTGGGTTTTTCGCACCCGATAACAGTTTCTCCGCCTAAGGGAGTTTCCTTTTCGGTGGAAAAAAATACGATTATTGTTTCTGGTCCGGACAAAGAAACCGTCGGCAATCTAGCCGCGACCATAAGAAGCCACAAAAAACCCGAGCCCTACAAAGGCAAGGGCATACGTTATTCCGGAGAAATAATAAGGCGAAAGGCCGGCAAAAAGGTGGCCGCCTCGGCTTAGTTTTAAGATTATTTTAATTATTCGAATGAAAAACAAGAAAGAAAAAAGAATACGCAGCCACAAAATGATTCGTATAAAAGTTAGCGGAACCGCGAAGCGTCCGCGACTTTCGGTTTTCCGTTCCAATAAACATATTTATGCTCAGGTGATAGATGATGAAAAAGGCAGGACCATCGTAGGCATTTCCGACCCGGCGGCAAAAGATGCCAAAAAACAGAACAAAAGCATCCGCGCCCGCGCTTTAGGCAAACTGCTTGCCCAGCGCGCCAAAGAAGCCAAGGTTAAAAAAGTAGTTTTTGACCGAGGGGGTTATAATTATCATGGTCGGCTTAAATCTTTGGCTGATGGTGCCAGGGAGGGCGGGCTGGAATTTTAATTTTATGCGGTCAAAAAATTTTTCAAAAAGACGCGAAAAAAGTGATTCTGAGTTTGAACAGAAGCTGATTGATTTGCGTCGCGTTGCCAGAGTTGTGGCCGGCGGCCGGCGTTTCAGTTTCAGGGCGACAATGGTTGTCGGCAATAAATTTGGGGAGGTCGGAATAGGAACGGCCAAGGGCTCAGATACGTCTACGGCCATACAAAAAGCCGTTAAACAAGCCGGGAAAAGGACCATTAGGATTTCTTTGAATAAAAATATGTCAATTTCCCATGATGTTTACGGCAAGTTCGCGAGCTCTGAAGTCATAATTAGGCCGGCTCTTGAGGGACATGGTTTGGTAGCCGGCAGTTCGGTGCGCGCGATTTTGGATCTCGCTGGCGTAAAAAACGCCTCGGCCAAGATTTTATCACGTACAAAAAATAAGATTTCCAACGCCCGCGCGGCGATGGAAGCGCTTAAAAAACTTAAATAAAAATATGCAGCTTCATCATTTAAAACCAAAAACCCGTTTTAAGAATAAAAAAAGAATAGGCCGCGGAGGCAAACGCGGCACGTATTCCGGACGCGGCATAAAGGGCCAGAAGGCAAGGGCCGGTCACAGAATCAGACCGGAAATACGCGATGTCTTGAAAAAGATACCTAAACTTCGCGGGTATCGCGTAAAAACCAGGCCGAGGCATACTGTCATTGTTAATACTTTAGATTTGGAAAAACATTTTCAGCCCGGAAGCAAAGTGACCCCCCAGGAACTGGTTAAAAAGGGCTTGGTTAAAAAAATAAGCGGCCGAGTCCCCGAGGTAAAACTTCTTGGTTCCGGGGAATTGACGAAAAACCTATTGGTTGCGGAATGCCAGATATCCAGGGGAGCTAAAGAAAAAATAGAAAAAGCCGGAGGAAGTATAGTTCAAAACGCATAATTTATGTGGCAAAAAATAAAATTAATTTTTACCGACCCGGATTTAAGGAAAAAAATACTTTTTGTTTTGGCGATTCTTATCGTTTTCAGGCTGGGGGCCGCCATTCCAATTCCGGGCGTGGATCACGAAAGGCTTGCGGCGTTTTTCGGCGGTAATCAATTTTTCGGCTTGCTGAATATTTTTTCGGGCGGAGCTATGGATAATCTTTCGGTAATGATGCTCGGAGTCGGTCCCTATATTACTGCTTCAATTATAATGCAGCTTTTAACAATGATGATTCCCCGATTTAAAGAGATGTATCAGGAAGAAGGCGAGGCCGGCCGAAAGAAATTTAATCAATATTCGCGTCTGGCCGCCGCCCCTTTGGCTGCTTTGCAGGGTTTCGGGCTTTTAACACTTTTATCCCGACAAGGCGTTTTAGGCGAGCTTTCTCTTTTTGGTGAAGTAACAAATATAATAATTGTGACTGCGGGGTCCGTTCTTTTGATGTGGTTGGGGGAGCTCATATCGGAATACGGTTTTGGAAACGGGGTTTCTATTCTTATTTTCGCGGGTATCATATCCGGTGTGCCGCAGTCTTTGAGCCGGACTATTTTTGCCTCCGATATTTATCAACTGCCCGTTATTTTTGGATTCGTGGTTGCCGCGGTTTTAATTATTGCCGCTGTGGTAATCATAACCGAAGGCCAGAGGCCGGTGCCGATATCTTATGCCCGCCGTATCCGCGGTTCCAAGATGTACGGCGGAATATCCACCTACCTGCCTTTAAGGGTGAATCAGGCCGGAGTCATACCGATAATTTTTGCCCTATCTATCCTCCTTTTTCCTCAGATGATAGTTAATTTTATGTCCAGTATTGATAATAATACTCTTAGAGTAATAAGTTCCGCGCTTTTAAATTTTTTGAATAATCCGTGGGTTTACGCCGGCCTTTATTTTCTTTTGGTTTTTCTTTTCACTTATTTTTACACGGCCGTAACTTTTGACCCGGACGCCATATCCGGCAACCTCCAGAAATCGGGAGCGTTCGTGCCCGGAATAAGACCCGGACGCCCGACCTCGGAATTTTTATACAAGATTTTAAACCGCATTACTTTAATAGGCGCTTTGTTTTTGGGCGCGATCGCGGTTTTGCCGCTCGCCATGCGCGCTATTACCGGCCTCGTGACGCTGACTATCGGCGGCACCGCTCTTTTGATTGTGGTTTCTGTTGTTCTTGAAACCATTAAACAAGTTGAGGCGCAGATTGTTATGAGAAGTTACGAGTGATATTGGGTTGCGTTTAAACGCGGCAAGTGTTATCTTGAATTTAAATGGGATTAGATTTTGAAAGAGGCACAATGAAATCACGAATAGTTGTCGCGGTTTTTATGGGATTGTCCGGCTCGGGAAAAGATACACAGGTTGTTCTTTTGAAGGAATTTTTAGAGAAAAAACATGGTTTGGGTTCGGTGCTTTATGTTTATACAGGAGAGGTTCTGCGAAATATGATAAAGCGGGGACTGTATCTTTCAAAACTCACCGATGAAAAGGTAATGCGCGTCGGCGCCAAAGCTCCGGATTTCTTGGCAATTTGGTCCTGGACACACGAGATTATTGAACATTTTACCGGCAAGGAACATCTGCTTTTTTCTAGCTCTCCAAGGACCGAAATAGAAGCTCGGGTTATGGATGATCTTGTGGATTTTTTGGGTATCAGCCCTTATTATCCTATTTTTTTGAAGGTGGAGCGAGACGAGGCCTTTCGTCGGCTAAAAGAACGGGGCCGCGCGGATGATACTGATGAAGTAATAAATAATCGGCTGGATTTTTTTGAAGTTCATGTTGGTCCGGCAGTAGAATATTATCGCACCAAAAGTTTGAATCGTCTTATTGAGATCGATGGCAACTCCCGCGATCCGCAAAAAATCCATCAAAACATTTTGAAGGCGCTGGGGTTTGAAAATAAATGATCGCAAAATCAAAAAAAGAAATAGAAATGTTAAGGATAAGCGGGCAAATACTTGCCCGCGTTTTGGCGCGTGTCGCGCGAGAAATTGTGCCCGGCATTGAAACCTTGAAACTTGATGCTATTGCCGAGAGTGAAATTATAAAAGCCGGAGCCGTTCCATCGTTTAAGGGTTATGGCGAAGGCGGAGAACGGCCGTATCCCTCTTCAATTTGCGTTTCAATAAATGATGAGGTGGTGCACGGCATTCCGGGTAAAAAAATTTTGCGTGAGGGCGATGTCGTAACTTTGGATTTGGGCGTAAATTACAAAGGATTTTTTACTGACGGCGCCAGAACGGTTTTATGCGGGTCATACGATCCGGACGGCCGTTCAAATCGTCTGATATCAGTTTGCCGGCAAGCTCTTGATGCCGCGATTAAAAAATGCAAAGCGGGTATAGCCATCGGAGATATCGGCCACGCGGTTGAATTCTTCGTTAAAAAAAACGGCTTTAATGTTTTTAGGGAATTGGTGGGGCACGGAGTGGGCAGGGCGGTTCACGAACCGCCGCATATTCCTAATTGGGGTAAAGCCGGCGCCGGCGAAAAATTAAAAGACGGAATGGTGCTGGCCATTGAGCCAATGATTGCGGAAGGGGAAGCCAAAATTATTACGGATAAAAACGGCTGGACTTACCGCACTTTAGATGGCTCTCGCGCGGCTCATTTTGAGCATACGGTTTTGGTAAAGCGCGGCGGCTGTGAGGTGTTGACAAATGATAAATAATTTGCTATGCTTAAAAAATAACAGCTCTTTTATATTGCTACTTGCAATTTGGCGGCTATAGCCAAAAGGTCCCGATTCTTCGGTGTTTTCTGGCTATGGCTGTCATTGGGATGGCCCTCTAACAAAACAAAAATGGCGAAAACCCCAAGGAGGAAAAACCGCCATGAATGTAGAGAAGCAGGTTGCCAAGCTCATTGCTCGAATCGCAGAAAACCTTCCGAGTATGGGGAGAGCCGACAGGCAGAGGTGGATTGATGACCCGGTTGGTCTTCAGGAATTCCTTCGCGGTCTCATTCCACACGAATCCGACCTCCTCAAGTTCGTGGAGTCGGTCGCAGTGGAGGGCGCCGACGACAGGTTCGTGGTTGACGACCGGGCCCTCGAAGAGGCAGATGCCTACGCCGAGTCCAGCTTTGACCGCCTGTTCAGGGGCAAGGTTGAGGAGGGCATTCCCCGGGCAGAGCTCAATGTCCACGAGCTCAAGAAGGCATCGGTGGACGGGCCGATTCTAAAGGAGCTCGGAGACAAGAACGAGATTTGTCTGTTTCACTTCCTGAAGTGCCTTAAGGGTCGTAGAGGCTGGCATTTCGCCTACATCCGAGGGTATGGTGGAAAACTCTGTGTCGTGGGCGCGAATCGGTACGATGTCGACGGCTGCTGGCGCGTCGAGGCCCTCTCGGTTGGGAGC
This sequence comes from Candidatus Niyogibacteria bacterium, assembly GCA_016432485.1. NCBI lineage: Bacteria > Candidatus Niyogiibacteriota > Candidatus Niyogiibacteriota bacterium. The sequence goes on along the minus strand of CP066691.1, from coordinate 478,449 downwards.
CCGGGTGGGTGGTTTACCTGCTCTCGGGTTGTTTCCGGAAAGTAGGGCTTGTGGGGCTTCGACCCCTTGGTTCTTGGCCTGCCGCGCAGTTGCGTGGCAGGCCAACTTTTTTGATAAGGCGATATACTTTTTGTTATTGAGTTATCATTTTGAATGGATAATATTTTAAATTCTTATAAAATAGGTAAATGGCTAGGATTTTGGGAATTGACTATGGCACTAAAAAAATCGGTTTTGCTCTTTCGGACGAAAGTCAAAAAATCGCTTTTCCTAAGACCGTTCAGCCGAATGTCTGGGATTACGCGCGCGATTCAATTCGCGATTTTATTTTGAAAGAAAATGTTTCCGAAATCGTCATTGGTTTGCCCGTGGGACTCAATGGCGAAGAAACTCCGCTTTCGGGCGATGTCCGCAAATTCGCGGAAAAATTAAAAGAAGTTTTTAGCGTGCCGATTCATTTTGAAAACGAAGTTTATAGTTCGGCTCAAATTAGAACCGAAGGATCCGCGCCGGAGCATAAGATTGACGCTTCATCCGCCGCCCTGATTTTACAGACATTTTTAGACAGGCGGCGAGATAAGGATTTGTGATAGAATGGAGATATGAATGAGGATGTTTACCTATCAGTTATAATTCCGGCTTATAATGAAGAAAAGAGAATCGGCAAAACGATTGATATTATCGGAGCTTATCTCGCGCGTCAGCCGTTTAAATCCGAAATAATCGTTTCTGATGCCGCTTCTCCCGATAAAACCGCCGAAATCGTCAGGCAAAAAATTCCGGAGATAACGAATCTAAAAATAATCAGTCAGAAAAACAAGGGCAAGGGAGAGGGGGTTAAAGTGGGGATGCTCGCGGCCAAGGGGCGGATACGGCTTTTTACCGACGCCGATAACTCCACGGACATAAGCCATTTTGATAAGATGCGCCCGTTTTTTGACCAGGGTTATGAAGTGGTGATATGTTCGCGCGATTCCAAAGACGCCCCTGGCGCGAGGCAAGCGGTGGCGCAAGTATGGTATAAACGTTTGATGGGCACCTTGGGAAATTTATTTATTCAATGGGTGGCAATTCGCGGAGTGTGGGATACCCAATGCGGTTTTAAGGCCTTCCGTGACTTTGCTGCCGAAAAGATTTTTTCCCAGCAGCGCGTACCGGGCTGGGGATTTGATATTGAGACACTGGCTTTGGCTAAAGCGCTTGGCTACAAAATCGGCATTATCCCGGCTTATTGGATTAACGATCCCAGGAGCCATGTTAAACTTTCAGGATATCTGCAGGTCTTGCGCGATACTTTAAAAATCCGTTTTAATTTTTGGAGAAACAGGTATATATTATGACGGGAAAAATAGAAAATATTGACGGCTCGGAATTCAGGCGGGATTTGGTTTCCGGCGACTGGATATTGGTAGCCGCCAAGCGCGCCAAAAGGCCTCAAACCAAAGCGTCAAAAAGAAGGCGTCTTAGTTCGTCAAAAAAAAATTGTCCGTTTGACGACCCGCAGAAAAGAGGCACGCCCCCTCCTTTATTGTGGCTGCCTCACCCGACTAAAAGCTATAAGTCCCGATGGCAAAGCCATCGAGGATCCTCGACTGAGTCGGGACTAAAAGCCGAAAGCTCATTTGATAACTGGTGGGTTCAGATTATACAAAATAAATATCCGGCTCTTGAACAGCATAAAATTTGTCCGACGATAACGTCCGACGGTCCGTACGCGAAAATGAAAGGGGTAGGATTTCACGAGGTTATAATTACCCGCGACCACCTCCGAAGAATATCGGAAATGACTTCCAAAGAAGTCGAGATTTTAATTTACGCTTATCAGGAACGCTGGCGGACTCTAGCCCGCGAGGAATGCATTGAATATATTTTGATATTTCATAATCAGGGGCCGGGAGCGGGCGCCACTATTTTTCATCCCCACTCTCAACTCATTGCTTTGCCCATTATACCGCCGGATGTCGCGAAGAGCTTGGAGGGTTCCAGAATTTATTTTGAGCGCCATAAAAAATGCGTTCATTGCGCCATGCTTGAGTGGGAACGCAAAAAACGAACGCGCGTGATTTACGAAAATAATTATTTTACGGTTTTGGCGCCGTTCGCCTCGCGCGTATCTTATGAGACCAGGATTTTTCCAAAGAGGCACGCCGGAAATTTTGAGGATTTGAAAGCGAAGGAGAGAATGGCGCTGGCCGATGCCATGATTGCCTCCCTTAAAAAAATAAAAAAAGCCATGAACGATCCCGACTACAATTTTTTTATACACACCGCTCCGGCCAAAGACGGCAGAAGTTATTATCATTGGCATATTGAAATACTGCCCAAAACTTCTATATGGGCCGGCCTTGAGTTGGGGACGGGTGTTGAGGTGGTGGCCGTTTCTCCCGAAGAAGCGGCCCGGGACTTAAAGAATTCCTGAACCGCATTATGCCCTACCAGCAAGAATTAATCGTTTTACTTTCCGGGGCCGCTCCCATATCCGAAGTAAGGGGAGCGATACCGCTCGGCATTCTTTTATTCGGGATGAGCCCCCTAAAGGCCTTTTTCTTGAGCGTTCTGGGAAATTTATTGCCGATTATCCCGCTTATCTTTTTTCTTAATTATTTTTCCGAATTCTTAATGCGCCGTTTTTATTTCGTGAACAGATTTTTGTCCTGGATTTTTGAGTATACTAGGGCCAGACACGCCGACCATTTTCATTACTGGCGTTGGACGCCCCTCGCTCTTTTTATTTTCGTGGCCATTCCTTTGCCTTTAACCGGAGCGTGGAGCGGAGTCGTGGCCTCTTTTATTTTCGGCGTTCCGTGGCCCAAGGCATCGTTCATTATTTTTTTGGGCGTTTTGACCGCGGCCGCGCTGGTATTAGGGGCTTCTCTTTTTGGTTTAACAATTTTTAATAAAATCTAAAATCTTTTATTTTAAATTAACGGGGTCCTCGATTTTGTATTCAAATTAAAAATTTGAACAAAATCGGGAGAAAATGAATCCTAATATATGAAAAAATATAACACAAAAAAAATAATAATTGCCAATTGGAAAATGAATCCGCAGAATTCAGAACAAGCCGCCAGTTTATTTAAGAAAATTGTTTTGGGAGTAAAAAAAAGTCGAAAGTCAAAAGTGGTTGTAGCGCCTCCTTTTGTTTTTCTGCCCGCCCTTCAAAAGATAGGCGGCCTGGATTTGGCGGCGCAGGATGTTTTTTGGAAAGATGAGGGAGCTTATACCGGCGAAATCTCTCCCAAAATGCTTAAAAATGTCGGAGTGAGTTATGTTATAGTCGGACATTCCGAAAGACGCGAGTTTTTGGGCGAAACCGACGAGATGATAAACAGAAAGGTGAAGGCGGCGCTTTCGGCCGGATTAAAAACTGTTCTGAATTTCGTAAAAGATGAATTGCGCTCGGACCTTGAGGGCGTTTCCCAACGCTTTGCCAAGAATTTAATTATCGCTTACGAACCGCTTTGGGCCATCGGCACGGGAAACGCGGCCGAACCGGACGATATTTTTGAAATGGCAACTTACATCCGCAGAAATATTTTTGATATTTTAGGCAAAAAAGCGGCTTATGAGACGCCGATTTTATACGGCGGTTCTGTTGACCGCAAAAATGCCGAAGCATTTTTGCGCGCGAGAGGTGTGGGCGGTCTTTTGGTCGGCGGAGCCAGCCTTTTGTCTAAAGAGTTTATAGACATCGTGAAATCAATCAATGTTTAATTTAAAATCGATCCCGGGAAATTTATCCGGCAAAAAAGTTCTTTTGAGGGTTGACTTTAATATGCCGTCCAAAAGGGAAGTTGGCGATGACCTTCGTTGGGCGAACACTCTGCCGACAATAAAATTTTTAATCCGCAAAAAAGCCAGGATTATATTAATAAGCCATCTGGAAAAGGGGGGCGTGCACCCGAGCATGAAAACGGTTTTTGATAAGATAAAAAGGAAAATTAGAAATGCGCGTTTTTCTAGTGGGCTTGTTGGCCACAAAACATCAAAAGAGGTTAATAGTTTAAAGCCGGGACAGATTTTAATGCTTGAAAATCTGCGTTGGAATGCCGGAGAGAAAAAAAACAGCCCGGTTTTTGCCAAGAATCTGGCCTCGCTCGCGGATATCTACATAAACGAAGCTTTCTCTGTTTCACATCGCAGGCACGCTTCAATTGTCGGTTTGCCTAAATATCTGCCGTCATATGCCGGCCCGCTTTTTAAAGAGGAAATTAAAAATCTTTCGCTGGCGTTTAATCCGTCTAATCCCTTTATGCTTGTAGTCGGTGGAAACAAGCTTGCGACCAAAATTCCTTTGATCAAAAAATTTTTTAAAAAAGCGGATTATATAATAGTCGGCGGCTCGCTTGCGCGCTCTTTTATTGACAGCAAAGGAAGGGGATTAAAAACATCAAAAATCTTATTGCCGCGCGATGTGACAGTAAGGCGCAAAAACAGAAAAATCGTCATCGATACCTTACAACTTAAAAAAGAAGATATTATTTATGACCTTGGGCCGAAAAGTATGAAAGAAATAGCCGAGCTAGCTTCAAAAAGCCGTTTTATTTTATGGAACGGCCCTCTCGGTTTTGTTGAGGGGGGGTATGTTTCGGGAACGTTGAGTTTAATCAAGGCCTTGCGCATGACAAAAGCAAAAGTAATCGCCGGAGGAGGAGACACCGCCGCTTTTTTGCAGTCCCGACGTTTGGGCAAAGGTTTTCACTTTATATCCACGGCTGGCGGAGCTATGCTCGATTTTTTGGTGAGAGGAACTTTGCCGGGGATTGAAGCGTTGAAGAAATAGGTTTGTTTCGCCGTGCTATACTATACAGATGCAAAAAAGGTGGGACAAAAAGGTAAAATATCCTAAAGATTGGGCGGAAGATTTAAAAGAGTACGGCGATTTAACTTTACAGCTGGCTTATAATCGCGGCCTTGAAACAAAAGAAGATATTGAAAAATTTTTGAATCCCGATTATGGCAGTCTCGGAAATCCGCTTGACATAAAAGGAATGGATAAAGCAACGAACAGGATTATTGAAGCCGTATCAAAAAAAGAAAAAATAATAATTTACGGGGATTATGACGCCGATGGCGTATGTTCATCCGCGATTTTAGCGGATTTTTTCAGAGCGGCAGGGCTCGAAAATGCAGAGATTTTTATACCCGACCTTTTTAAGTACGGGCACGGCTTAAATGATGATGCCGTTAAATATATTTTTGAAAAAAGGGCAAGTTTAGTTATAACCATTGATAACGGCATTTCCGAAAATAAAGAAATAAAAAAACTTGAAGAAGGCGGGGTGAATGTAGTTGTGCTTGACCATCATATTGTTCCGGATGACTTACCCCCGGCCTACGTGATCGTCGACTTGTGTCAAAAAGGGGAAAAGTATCCGTTCCATGATTTTTGCGCGTCCGGCCTTGCTTTTAAAACGGTTTCGGCTATTTTGCAAAAAAATAGATTCGGGCTTGTTGAGGGCTGGGAAAAATGGCTTCTGGACCTGGCGGCCCTGGGCACAATTGCCGATATGGTGCCGCTTCTGGGAGAGAACAGGGTTTTGGTTTACTGGGGCCTTGAAGTTTTGAAAAAGACAAGAAGAGTGGGTCTTAAAATTTTGGCGGAAAAAGCGGGGGTTGATCTATCGGGCATCAATTCAGAAGACGTGTCTTTTTATTTAGCGCCGCGCATCAATGTCGCTGGTCGGCTGGATCATGCCACCTTGGCCGGGGATCTTATTTTGACCAACTCTTATGAAGAGGCCGAGTGGCTTGTGAGACGCCTTGAAGAACTTACCGTGGAAAGAAAAGCAGCCACCGAGCGTATAGCCAAAGAAGTTGAGGAGATGTTTTTACGCGGCGACTGCGCAGAAATAATCGTTGCGGGAAATAATGACTGGCAGACGGGTGTTTTGGGAGCGGCCGCGAGCAGAATATCAAAAAACCTTTCTAGTACCGTCATTTTATGGGGCAAGGGCGACGCAGTCTCCATCAAAGGCTCTGCGCGTTCGGCTGGCGACGTAAATGTCAGAGATCTTTTGATCGAAGCGGGCATTGAGATGTACCTTGATTTTGGCGGGCACCCTATGGCCGCCGGCTTTACTTTAAAAAAAGAATACGCCCGCGATTTTAATAATAAAATTAAAAAAGCGTTTGCGAGTATGCCCAAAGATAAAAATGCGTATGCGGATTTGATTCTGGAGAGTGAGCTTGCGATGAGTGATGTCAGCGCGGAAACTTCCGCTATTATTTCAAAGTTTGAACCCTTTGGGCAGGAAAATCCAAGGCCGAATTTTTTATTCAAAAATCTTGATATTTTTAGCGCAAGGACTTTCGGCAACGGCGGGACGCATCTCGAAATCTCTTTCAAGAATTCCAAGAACGAAATCATAAACGCCATCGGTTTTTTTTCTGCACGCTCTCTTCCGGAAATAAAGGCGGGTGACAAAATTGACCTTGCCGGGTCTCTGGATTTATCAAAATATAAAGGCCGCGAGGAATTGCGTTTAAAGATAGAGGATTTTAAAATTATTTAATGCGAAAAAACGAATTAAAAATTACCATAAACGCTGACGGAGGATCCAGGGGCAATCCGGGGCCCTCCGCTTTGGGTGTCGTTATCCGCGGAGGAGGCAAGGACAAAAAATATAGCGAATTTTTAGGGACGCGAACGAATAACGAAGCCGAATACGAGGCGGTTATTTTCGCTATGAAAAAAGCTAAACAGATTTTTGGCAAGGAAAAGATTAAAAACTCTGAAGTTGAGATATATCTGGATTCTGAATTGGTGTACAACCAGCTAAACGCCAGATATAAAATTGAAGAAGAGCGTCTTTTTCCGCTTTTTATTAAAATTTGGAATTTAAAGCAGGATTTTGAAGAAATTTCTTTTTTCGCGGTGCCTCGCGAAAAAAACCGCGAAGCCGACCGATTGGTAAATATTGAACTAGACAAAAAAGAACAAGGAAAAATATTTTAAAACCAAAAAACCCGATGTGTCGGGTTTTTTGGTTTGTTTCACCGTTTATTTATTTACTGGCCGCTTTCAAACAGACTTGAAAGGATATTGATTATACCCGCTACGCCTATCATTATCGCCATTCCGATAATCCCCCAAAGCATGTGTTTCTTACCGGTGGTTTTGGCATCCTCGCTTCCGGCTTTGGCGATGAATTCCACAATGCCCCAGATAAAAACAATTAAAGCGATTCCGATGAAAATGACAATTAGCGGGTTTATTATCTGATCGGCTAGTTTTTGCAGGAAATTATTGGAAGTCACCGATTTTTATTAGAATCTGACACTTGGAGGCGTAATAGTTCCACCAGTTTCTATTCCAAGGGCGTTTACAGCTATATTAATCAGCCCCCAAATACCAACAATGATGGCAAATCCAACAAGACCCCAGATTATGAATTGTCTCGCTTCTTTTCTTTTTTCTTCGTCTCCGGCGGACATTATATAAGTTACGACCCCCCATAAGAAAACTAAAGCGGCAATTGCTGTGATTATTGGTATAATTCTGTTAATCTGGGTTTTAATGTTTGTGAGAAAAGCATCAAATGTTGTTACGGCAAAGACCAGCGTGGGCAGGCCTAATATTCCCGCGCTGCCGACGCCAATCATAATTTTTTTGATTTTTTCCATAATTTGTCTTATAAAGTTTTAAAATTTAACGACCTTTATTTGATTTATAATTTTCAACCGCTAACCCCCGATGTTTAATCGATGGCTAGCCGTTAAAAGTTATCCTTGTAAACCTGTCGCGAATTCATTAAGAGCAGAAGCAATTGCCCAGGCGCCCACAATCAGGATAGTTCCGATGATTGTCCAATAAAAAGTTGTTTTGGCTTTTTTCAGCTGGTCTTCCGAACCGCGAGCGGTCACGAACAAAAATCCGGAATAGATTATGAAAATGCCGGCCATCGGCACCCCAACATAGGCGACGGCCCGAGCCAAGTTTTCAATGACTTCGCCGAAAGTTTTTGTCTCGCCCAACGGATTTTCAAGGGTTTGGGCAAAAACCGATTTTGTCAAAGCCACCTCTATTATTATAGAAAAAACGCCCAATTTGAGCAAAATGCCTTTTAATATTTTGTGAATAAGTTTTTGCATGAAATTTTAACGAAAAGCGCCTCCTTGTAATGCTTCTAGTTCCTCGGGGTAACGCATGCCGGAAATGGTTCCGTTAACGGATTAAAGAACTGCCCTTCTTGTACTAATGTTCCGAGTATAGTATTTATTATAACCCAAGCCGAAACGGCAATAAAGAAGCCGATGATGATGGCTTTGAGCATTGACTTGCCCTTTTCCAGCTGGGTTTGGGACCCGCCGGCAGTAAGCAAGGTTAGGCCGGAAGCCAGTATTCCTAGGGCAGCCAACGGCAGGATAAGGAAGTTGAAGCCAAACTTGACGACTCTATTCGCAAGCTCCATTAAATGGCAGAAAGTACAGGGCTGTCCCGGGCCGCCGCAAGGGACAAGCGGCTGTTGAGCTAAAGCGAAAGACGGCAAAAAGACGGCAACAATAAAGCCCAAAGAGATAAAGGTTAAAAGGTTAAAAAGTTTAAAGGTTAAAGAGTTAAAAGGTTTAAGAGTTGAAAAGTTAAAAAGTTTCATTTTAGTTTTATCTGGGCATTAAAGTTTCAAATTTTCTTTGGGCTTCCGTTACCGCTTGATTTATTCTTTTGATGCCCGAAACGACAGACGAAGTCATTTCCCGCCATATATTTTTAGTTTGGACCGGGTCCGGATCCAGCCAGCCGAGCGATTTTACGGCCGATTTATAAAAAACATCAAGTATCGGATTTTCCTGTTTTTCGGCCAGAGCGCTTCTTAACGCGGGCGCTAAAAATGAATTTTTAGCCAGCAAATTTTGGGCATTAAGACCGGTTAATTCATAAATAAAAGTAAAAGCCGTTGTTTTGTTTGCGCTTTGTCGGCTTATGGCCAAAGCCGAGCTTCGGCCGTATGAGGCGCTTAGTTTTCCGCCCCTTATCTGCGGAACTTCGCTTGCGTCAAAATCAAGGTGCGGATTTAAAGCCAGGATTTGTTCAATTTCGGAAGCGTATCCGATATACATAGCCAGCCGCCCTCCTCCGAAGGCTTCAATTGCTTCGCCCTGAGCCTTGTTCCAGCTATAAGTTTCTTTAATCGGGTCCGAAAAACTCACAAAAAATAAAAGAGCGGTTTCGGCCGGACTCAAGGCTTCTGCGGCGCGTTCGGCAAAAACAGAGCGAAGAGTTTCGGGATTTGTTATTTTATTGCCCGTCTGCAGTATCAATAACGCCAGAATGTCTTTTGCCTGCGAAATGTTTGAAAATTCGCCCATAGCCGCGCCTGACTGCGTTATTTTCTGTCCGTCGCGAATTGTCAAATTTTTGGCTGATTCTGAAAATTCATCCCAGAACCGCGGCGGAAGCACCAGTCCCGCGTTTCTAAAAAGGTCGCGATTCCAATAGAGGACCAGGGGGTCTATGTAGAAAGGCAAGCCGACAATGCCTTCCGGGCGCGCGTAAAGATTGGCAAGGTCCGCGAAGTTGTCGCGAAAAACGCGCAAAGGATAAGTTGTTGAATCAAGCGCGAACACCAAATCTTTTTGTTTTATTATCTGGTCTTGAGGCAGGAGAAAAACATCCGGACCAAGACCAGAAGCCAAAGCGCTTATCAGTTCTTCAATATAAATTTTGGGGTCTATTTCGCGATAATCCACTTTTATATTTTTGAAACGCTGGCTGAAATCATTCAAAACCGGCGACAAATTTTCGGAAGGCAGTGTTCCCCAAAAAGAAATTTCTCCGGTTTGCCCCGGGGCGTTTGGTCCGAAACCCGGTAAGATGCCGGAAAAAATCAGCAAAGCCGCCACCGCGATGATGATTGAGAAAATGATTATGATGATTTGCAAAGTATTCATTTCGTAAAATTTCTGATTATTTGTATTTTGGTTCCTATGTTTTGTGTTTTAATCGTAGAGTTTTTAGATTAATTAGGTCAATTAGAAATTAGTTATTATGGTTTGCCGTACAGCAAACCGTAATGATTGTCTCCCGCGTTAAATTCTTTAATTCGTTTGAAACCGGAATCATCCAGGAGTTTTTCCGCGGCTTCCCGCGGTACTATTTTTTCTGTCCGGGGCCCTGCTGCGCTGCCGAATGAACTCCATTCAATCACCGCGACCTCGCCCCCATTTTTTAAAATTCGGAAAGCTTCTTTTAAAAGTGCCGGCTTGTCTTCGGCTTGAAAAAGGATATTGGATATGAGTACAAAATCCATCGTGTTTTCGGCAAGTTTGGACCCCCTGGGACTCTCAAGGTCAACCCGCATTGCCGCTATATTCAGCAGACGCGATTCGCGGGCCTTTGAGCGCGTAAGCTCCAGCATTTCCGGCTGCGCATCCAAAGCGTAAACTTTTCCTGAAGGCCCGACTGCCCGGGCCAGGGGGACGGTATAAAAACCGGTTCCACTTCCGAAATCGGCCACCTGCATGCCGTATTTTATTCCCATTGATTTTATTGTTTGTTCCGGATTTACAAACATGTGAGCGAAGCGATGGCGTCTTTATTATCCAGTCTCATTATTCGCACTCCCTGGGTATCGCGGCCAAGTTCGGGGATGCTCTTAAGCTCGGTTTTGATGACCTGGCCTTTTTGGGAAATGGCGATTAATTCTTCCAGTTCGGGATAAATAACCTTAGCCGACATTAATGGTCCGGTCTTTGAAGTTATTTTCGCGGTTTTTACGCCGGAGCCCCCGCGTTTCTGCAGTCTGTAATTTTTCACATTTGTCCTTTTGCCGAATCCCTCGGAGCTCATTACTAAGAGGTGAGCGTTTTTTTCCTGAGCCGATATGACGTCAGCTCCTATCAATTCGTCTTTTTTGCCGATTCTCATGGCTTTCACGCCCGCGGCATTCCTGCCCATCGGCCTTGCGTCCGATTCTTTAAATCTAATGGCTTTGCCGAGTTTGGTGGCAAGAATAACGTGGTCTTTGGTTCCGGCCAGCCTTACCCATCTCAGCGAATCTCCTTTTTGAAGGCGAATGGCTATTATGCCGGAACGCCTGACCCCCTCAAAATTATGCGGCTCCACCTTTTTTATTATACCAAGCGCCGTAATCATAACCAAAAATATTTTTTCTCCTTTTTTGGTTTTGGGAAGCGCCAAGACCGATGTGATTTCCTCGGTTTGCGTAAGCGGCAGGATGTTCAGCACGGATTTGCCTTTTGACGTTCGCTTTCCTTCGGGAACATCATACATTTTTGTTTGATATACTTTGCCCAAAGACGAGAAAAATAGAAGGTCGTCGTGCGTGTTGGCCGAAAGAAAAACGCTGACCACATCCTCTTCTTTAATCTCCGCGCCTATTAAGCCTTTGCCGCCCCGTTTTTGCAGGCGATATTCTTCGGGATTGACCCTTTTGACATAGCCGCCCTTAGTCAGAACCATTACCTGTTCGGATTCAGGTATCAGGTCTTCGGCTTTGAACGATTTGGCCGCGCTTAAAATGACTTTGGTTTTGCGTTCGTCGCCGTATTTATTTTTTATGTCCTCAAGCTCTTTTTTGATTACCTCAAGAATAAGCGCCGGGTTTTTCAGCAAAGCTTTAAGATCGCGGATGAGTTTCTGTTTTTCTTTTAATTCGTCCGTGATTTTTTGGCGCTCAAGATTAGCAAGCGCCGAGAGGCGCATTTCCAGTATGGCGTCGGCCTGCCGCTCCGAAAAAGAGAATTTTTTAACAAGGTTCTTTTTTGCCGTTTCACGATCAGCTGAAGATTTTATGGTTTTAATTATCGCGTCTATATGGTCAAGGGCGCGCGACAGGCCCTCTAATATGTGGACGCGGTCTTCTGTTTTTTTAAGTTCAAAGCGCGTTCGTCTTTCAACAATAATTTGCCTATGCTCTATGAATTTTTCAAGAAATCCTTTAAGCGATAATATCTGCGGCTGAATGCCGTCCACCAGCGCCAGCATGTTAAAGTGATATGTTCGTTCAAGATCGGTGTGTTTGTATAGGTTGTTCAGAATTTTTTGGGCGAAAGCGTCTTGTTTAAGGTCAATAACCACGCGCAGACCTTCTTTGTCCGATTCGTCTCTGACGTCGCGGATGCCTTCTATCTTTTTCTCGCGCACAAGTTCCGCGATCTTTATTATCAGTTCGGATTTATTTACTTGATAAGGGATAGAACTGACTATAATTTGAAACTGTCCCTGCTTTTTTTCAACAATTTCAGCTTCGCCTCGGTTGATAACACCGCCGCGTCCCGTGGCGTAGGCCTGATGGATTTCGTCTTTATTAAAAATAAGGCCGCCGGTCGGAAAATCTGGGCCTTGCACGAATTTCACCAAATCCTCGGTTGTGGCTTTGGGGTGGTCTATCAGATGTCGAGTAGCGCTTACGACTTCGTTTAAATTGTGCGGCGGGATATTGGTGGCCATTCCGACCGCGATGCCCAAAGAGCCATTCAGTAATAATTGCGGAATAGCCGAGGGGAGAAGTTTTGGCTCTTGCCTTGTACCGTCATAAGTTGGCTGAAAATCAACAGTTTCTTTTTCAATATCTTTAAGCATTTCAGACGAGATTGAGCTCATTCTGGCTTCGGTATACCTCATTGCCGCGGCAGAATCGCCATCAATGTTCCCGAAATTACCTTGACCGTTAATCAGGGGATAGCGCATTGCCCACGGTTGAGCCATGCGCACCAGCGTGTCGTAAATTGCCGCATCACCGTGCGGATGATATTTACCCATGACATCTCCGGTTATGGCCGCCGACTTTCTGAATTTGGCGCCGGAAGTGAGCCCCATCTCGTGCATGGTGTATAAAATCCGGCGATGAACGGGTTTGAGCCCGTCGCGAACGTCGGGCAAGGCGCGCGAAACAATAACCGACATCGCGTAATCTAAGTACGACTCGCGCATTTCACGCACGATGTCTCTGGGCTCAATTTTATTTTGATTGTGTTCCGGCATTTGAAAAGATTAAAATTCCAATTGATCCATAGCGCTTTTAAATCCTTCACTGGCGGCGTTCCAGAGGGTTTTTATCGGGTTTTCGGCGCTTTTTACGGGCGAATTCATAAAATTTTGGCGAGTCGTCTGTATCCAGACCGCGACAATCAGAATCATAATAATGATGACGCTTGATACCAGTATGCGCTCCCGCGATCTCGCCGGTCTTTTTTGTAATTTTTCTATTTGGTCTAAAAAACTCATTTACTAAATTTCTAATTATTCTAAATAGCCGGTTTTAAAATCTTTACTTCCGCCTTACCCTCCGGCAAATCTTTTTTCTTTAAAGTAAGTTTTTCTTCGGGTTTCAGCGTTTCAACTCCCGACTCTTTCAGGAAATCAGACAGTTCTTTTTTTTCATAATGCATCGGTATGATTATTTTCGGTTCCAGAAGATTTGCTATTTTTACGGCATTTTCCGGGTCAATAACTGTTTTTCCGCCTATCGGCAAAAATAATATATCCACCGTTCCTATGGATTCCAAAGTTTCGTTCCTGAGTTCTTTCTCTCCGAAGTCTCCCAAATGGCATATTTTTATATCCTCAATTTTCGCGGCGTATATCGTGTTTCGGCCGAGTTTTTTGCCGGAAGAAGGGTCGTGAAATGAAGGCACGCCCGTAATGTCCATGCCTTTGATTTCGTATTCCCCGGGGCCGTCTATTTTGAGCGGATTGCCGTTTTCTTTGTCCGAGATCATTTCGTAGCCGTTATGGTCGGCGTGGTCATGGCTTATTAATACCGCGTCAGCCCTGAAGCGCGGAGATTTAAAAGAGGATTTTTTTGACGGAGGGTCAAAAACCAAAACAAATTCTCCCGAACTTATTTTAAAGCACGACAGGCCGTAGTAGGTGATAACCATACCTCGTATTATAGATGATTGACGGGGTAAGGTCTAGACTGTATAATCTTTGTTATGGATTTAGATGGCAGTAATAATAATAGTGCCGAACAGCTGATAGAGCCCCAAAAGGCCGAATTAAGTCCTATGGAATATCTTTTTAAGGCGGTTAGTTTCCCTGTGCTTAAGGTTGGGGATTTTATAGATGGAATGGTGATTGCCCGCAAAAAATCGGCTCTGTACGTGGATTTGGGTTCGGTCGGCACCGGCATCGTGTATGGCCGCGAATTGATGGCCGCGCGCGACATGGTTTCAAACATCAGAATGGGCGATCGCATAACCGCGAAAGTGGTTGAACCGGAAAATGAAGACGGATACGTTGAACTTTCGCTGAAAGAAGCCGGCCGTGAGATAGTCTGGCGCGAAGCCAGGGATTTGGCTGAAAAAAAGATACCTTTGGAATTGGTAATAAAAGAAGCCAATAAAGGCGGGCTAGTTATGGAATGGGAAGGGATTCAGGGTTTTTTGCCGGCCTCGCAATTAAGGTCAATCCATTATCCGAGAGTTGAGGGAGGCGATAAAGAAAAAATTTTAGGCGAGCTCCAAAAAATGATCGGCCAAAGTTTGACGGTAACAATAATTACCGCGGACCAAGAAGAAGACAAGCTTATTTTTTCGGAAAAAGAAACTCAGACAGAGGAGCTGAAGGAAGTTTTATCTAAATATAAGGTTGGCGATATCGTTGACGGCGAAATTACGGGCGTGGTCGACTTCGGCATTTTTCTAAAAATAGAAGAGGGATTGGAAGGTTTGGCTCATATCTCCGAACTTTCGTGGTCTTTGGTTGAAGACCCGAGGACACTTTTTAACATAGGCGACAAAATAAAAGCCAAGATAATCGCTATTGAAAACGGAAAAATTTCACTTTCCATTAAAGCTCTGGAACCGGACCCATGGGTGAGGGCTAAAGAAAAATATAAAAAAGGCGACATCGTGCAGGGTGTGGTCATACGGCTGAACCGTTACGGCGCTCTGGTCGCGGTAGAAGAAGGTTTGGCCGGGTTGGTTCATATTTCGGAATTTGGAACCGAGAATACTATGCGCGAGAAAATAGAATTGGGCAAAACCTACCCGTTTCAAATAACCCTGTTTGAACCCGACGAGCGCAAGATGACTTTGGTGTACTTGGGCGACGTGGAAAAAGAAGTAAAGTCCGCCTAGTCCAATTTTTCACCGCTGACAGAATAAAAAGTGTCTTCCTGAATATTATAGACCTCCATACTTTTGGTCTGGCTGTTCCAGAACATCATTACTTTTTCGTGCTCTTCAATGTTTTCGGCGCGTTTTATTATGCTTTCTCGCGTTTCATCTGAAAATGATACATAGGGAGGGTCAATCCCGCCGGTTATGGTTGCTTTGCCCACAACATGCAGTTTGCTGGTTGGACTGGTGATGCCTATGCCGACATTGCCGGAGGAGTTGACCACAAACGGAGGACTTGTCGGATCAAGCACGGTTATGTCTGGATGCAGACGAAAAGCGCCGTTGAACCATTGTATGAGCCCCCGATCCACCCCGTTGACTCTAAATGATATTTCCTGTCCTGAATCGGCAGTGGGATGATCCAGGGCCAGTTTAGTTCCGGCATTAGAAACTATATGCAGCGGGGTTTGGGGGTTTGAAGTCCCGATTCCTATTTTGCCCGAGGGCACGATAAAATTAGAACCCTCGGACACGGAAAGATTCGCGCCGAAAGACGCGTCCGCGTTTTGATAAGTATACGGAGTGCCCACCAGATTGCCGAGAGCAACAATGCTTTTCCACGACCCGGACCAAAATTTGGTCGTGGCCGTATTTTTAACGTAATTACCGATAGCGACAAGCGAGGTTGATGTGTTGCCGGTTACAATCAGGTCCGTTGTCCCGCTTTGAAACCTGTTTCCTATCAGCACCAGAGGGCCGGAAAAATTAAACTCTATAACTTTACCCGACGCGTTTGCCTCCGATGGAGAATCCCAGCGCACATTCTGCACTATGGTCGCCCAATCTGACGCGGCGCCGGAACTGTCCATAAAAGACGCGGAACGCTCAACATCAATGCCGTCTATCATAATGACATCCGTCGGCTGACCGAGGTGGAAATTAGCCGTGGTCTGGCCGCGCATGCCGCCGCGGACCCATTTGAAACTTCCTCCTCCGTCTTGCCGCAGGCCGTATCTTGAGGAGCCCACATGAGAATCTTCAAAGAGTATGTGTTTTGCTTGTGACGAGTTTTCTATGACAAATCCGTCGCGAAGAATATCGCCCATACTTACTCTTATGAACTTATGAAAATCATTGTTGGCGTCCGTGCCGTCTCCGATTTTGACGCCGTCGGTGATAGACCCCCCGCCTATAGCCCAAGCCGTGGGGTGTATGTAAATATCCCTGAAAACATTATTTGTGGATACGGTCGCGCCCGAAGCATTATGTATTTTTATTGCCAGATTCAGATTAACGCTCTGGACGGCTATTCTGAAGCCCTCAAAAAAACTGTCTCGGACGCTTCCGACATCAAGCACCGGGCCGGCCGCTCCGCCATCCCACAATATATTCGTCAGATTCTTGCCGGCGCCCGCGAATTTCATATGATTGTTATTGAAAAATATCAGAGAACTCGTAACGCGGTAGACCCCGGGCGGAAGATAAACCATTCCGCCGTCACTGCCTCGGTAATTAATCGCGGCTTGAATCGCCGAAGTGTCGTCGGTAGTGCCATCGCCTTTGGCGCCAAACTCCTTGACGTTTACTATGCCAAGACCGGTTATATCTCCCAGACCGCTCGGTTTTAACTCGCCGTTTTCTTCGTGGCTGACTCGCAAAAATTCATTTAGAATTTCGCCCCAATTATTTTCATCGCCTCCCGCCACGGGTAATCTGGCGGCCGCAAAAAGAAATTGGCCGTACCCCCCGTCTTTTATGACCGCGGGCAAGCGCGGACGGTCGGGCGGCCGCCGGCGCTGGTTCCCTAAAATCAGAAGAGCTAAAACAATTAAAATTGATAAGGCCGGCGCGGGATTATTTTTTATTCTTTTAATTATTGAAACCAGATAAGGCATATTTTATTTTAATCAACTAAGCGAATAATTAAAATATTGAAAATAAAAATTGACCGGCTTGCCACAGTTTATATTTTATCACGCGCCGCGCTATTTTCAGACTATTGGTGATTATGCCGACTACCAATGTTTTAATAGGCATTTGAGATTTCAGAACGGCTTTTGTTGAGGTGCTATATTCTTCTTCCGTAGAAATTAAAGCTATTGTCGGCTCCGGCGCCGAAGTTGTTTTGTTTTTAGGTGAAATTTTTTTATCTTTTATGCGCGCTGGGGCGGCCGCGGGTTTAATTGAGGGCGAGCTTATTTCAGAAGTGGTGGCCATAACCGAAGTTGTGGCAGTGGCCATTTCAGAAGTTGTGGCAAGGGTTATTTCAGAAGTTGTGGCAGTGGCCATTTCAGAAGTTGTGGCAAGGGTCATTTCAGAAGTGGTGGCCATAACCGAAGTCGTGGCGCCGGCCGTTCCTGATGTACTGGTCATCCGGACGGTAGAAGTCTCTCCGGTAGTTGTGCCGTAGCCATAGCCGGCTTCTCCGTATTTCGATATACCAAATCCCGCCGCTTGCGCGTTAACCGGCCCAAAAATTATAAAAAAGATTAATAGTGTAAATGAGCCGAATAATTTCATCAGCATATTTTTATTATATATTTTTTTTCGGCTTCTAAAATAGAGAAAGATTTTCAGTCGCTTCGTTCATAAACTGAAAATATAAATTCCAGCCGATGCGGTTGGCTATACCCGATTGTTCGCGGCCCAAAATGTTGCCCGCGCCCCTGATTTCCAAATCGCGTTTTGCGAGTTCAAGCCCGGAGCCAAGCTCCTGAAAGTTAAGAAGATTGTTCAGGCGCTTTTCGGCCTTAGGCATGAGGTTTTTTGGATTATACAAGAAATAAGCGATTGCTTGCGTATCGCCTCGCCCGATTCTGCCTCTTAACTGATGCGCTTGCGAAAGTCCGAGAAGCGCCGCGTTTTCAACAATTAAAGTGTTTACCGAAGAAATATCCAGGCCATTTTCAATAATGGTGGTTGAAACAAGAATCTCTATTTTTTTCTCGCGAAAATCGCGCATCGTTTCAATTATATTTTTTTCGGACAATCTCGCGTGAATTGAGCCGATTTTGGATTTCGGAATAAGTTTTTCCAGCATTTCAACAATTTTGGGAATGTTTTTGATGCGGTTGGCGACATAATAAACCTGTCCCCCGCGTTTTAACTCGGCTTTCAGAGCTTCCTTTACAAATTTTTTGGAAAAAGGTAAAACTTTGGTGAGAGGCGCTTTGCGACCGCGTGGCGCCTCTTTGATTTGGCTTGCCGGCCGTACTCCGGCCAAAAAGAAAGTGAGTGTGCGCGGGATGGGAGTTGCTGAAAGCGAAAGGATATCGGTTGCCGGATGAAGTTTTTTGAAATGTTCTTTGTGTCTTACCCCAAAGCGTTGTTCTTCGTCTATTATCACCAATCCCAGATTTTTGAATTTAACGTCTTTTGAAAACAAGCGATGCGTGCCGATAACGATATCCGTTTCGCCTTCGGCCAGATTTTCCAGCGTTTTTTTATTTTCTTTTTCGGGTGATAAGCGGGTTAAGCCCCCGATTTTTATCGGCAGATTTTTAAGACGTTCTTTGAAGACCGAAAGATGCTGGTCGGCAAGCACGGTGGTTGGCGCGAGGATCGCCGTTTGTCTGCTGTTTAGTGCCGCGCGAAGCGCGGCGCGCAGCGCCAGTTCGGTTTTCCCAAAGCCGACATCTCCCGTTAAGATTCTATCCATAGGTTCGGGACTAGCCATATTGCTTAAAATTTCTTCAAGGGCGTTTTCCTGGCTCGGAGTAAGTTCGTGCCTGAATGAATCCCAGACAATTTTTTCAAACGAGTCAGGCAGGTAGGGCGGACGTTTTTGAATGACGCGATTTTTATAAATTTTTATGAGTTCTTGGGCGAAGGCGATTATTTCTTCGCGCGACTTCTTTTTGGTTCTGGTCCAGAATTGGCTGCCCAACCTGTTTAACCGCGGACGCTCAAGGCCGTAATACGGCTCAAGGCGTTTTTTTTCCGAAATCGGGACGAAAAGCGCGTCGGGGTCGGCTCCGTGCGCGGGAGAAGCGTACTCAATTTTAAAATAATTTTCGCCGTTTTTTTCTTCCAGGCCCTGGAAAATTCCGATTCCGTGGTCTATATGGACGACATAATCGCCAGAAGCAATACTCAATTCTTTATTTTTTTGCGGCTTTAGTGTCAGACCGCCTTTCGCGATTGTTTCGTGTTTTTCAATCGCCTCTACGATATTGCCCGAGAATTCCACGCCCCAAGGGATTTTTTTATTGATTGGAAAGATAACAATCGTTGAGCCAAGCGTTTTGTAAGTCCCGGGGAGTATCGTTTCAAAAACCCTTTCATATCCCAACTCCGAAATTCGGCGTAAAAATTCGCTCTGCTTTATTTTTTGTCCCGTTTCCACCAAAACCGTGTTTCTGGTCCAAGTCGGACTTAGACCGCGCTTTTTTATTATTTCCTCCTCATTTTCTTCCCACCACAAAACGGGCTTTTCCAAAAAATATGGGGCAAGCCCTGCGATCAAAAGTGTATTAAGTTGTTTGGTTGGTTTTTCTGCCAACTATTGCATTTTATATGAAAGAATGTATGATGCAAGGAGAGTTTTTGAATAAAAGGAGAGTTGAGTGGTGGTGACAGGATTGGGTTCTTGGTTAGTAACGTTTGTGGTATTGTCCGTGATGTTTAATTTGTCTTTGTCAACCGTTCTTTGGGTTGTGGTCGGAACAGGCATCTGCGCGCTTATTTTTGGGTCTTTTCTTGATCAACAAAAAAACAATGATCAAGGAAATGATGACGAGGATAAAAAGAAAAAAGATAGTGCGGCATAATAAAGCAAAAACGGCTCCTCGCAAGCCGTTTTTCTTATAACTTACTTGTAACTTACCTAACTTATTCTTAACTTATTTTGCCCACACTGCTCCGATCGTATCAATGTGGTACAATTGTGATGTGACTAAATATTATGGCTAAATATTATTATAGTCCGACTAAACAAAAAATACTTTTGTTGTTGGTGGCCGGAATATCCATGGGGCTTTCGCGCTCGCCACGAACCAACTGGCATATCATAAAGAACTTGTCTAAAGAATGGCGCGATGTTGACCGCCGCACCTTAAGAAGGGTGTTAAGAGAATTTAAGTATGACCGCTTGGTTAATTTTAAAGACGAGGATGACGGCACCGTGTCAATTGTTATTAATGAGAGGGGAAAGAGGTTCGCCATGCGCTATAATCCGGACCAGATCGAGATGGCCAAACCGGTGCGTTGGGACAAAAAATGGCGCATTGTTGTTTTTGACATACCGGAGAAAAAAAGAACGGCGCGCGATGCTTTGCGAAAAAAACTCAAAAAATTAGGATTTTATGAGTTGCAAAAAAGTACGTGGGTTTTTCCGTACGAGTGCTCGAATGAGATAAATTTTTTGGCCGAATTTTTTGAGGTTCAGCAGCATGTTAGAGTTTTGACCGTAGAAAAAATGTCAATGGACGCCGACCTTAAATTGCATTTTGACTTATCCTAATTTTTAATACACTTTTTGTTTTGCCTACATCACTACGATCGTAGCGATGTGGGCAAAATAGGTTTTGGTATTTGGTTGGTTTTTCTGCCAACTATTGCATTTTAGATTAAAATCGGCATAATTCAAGCCAGAGCAGTGTTAAATCAAGAGGGGGAAAACCATCATGGGAGGGGGATAACTATCGTGAATCAACCGGATAAAATAGCCGTTTTTATCGGTTGCGCGCTTCTTGGCCTGACGATATTTATTATTAAGTTTGATTTCCCGCCTAATATTCCTTTGGTAGTAGTCAGCAGTTTAGCAGGAATTTTTGGTTTCTTGGGGATTTTGATGCTGGTGGTCGGCTTATTGGGCGACTGCTGGAGAAACAGAGAGTAAAATAAAAAAGCGCGGCCAAAGAGCTGCGCCTTTTCTTTTTAATTAAATAAATTCATCGCTTTTTCTGGGGATTTCGAAAGCATGGTTTCCAACGCTTCGGAAATTTTTTTGAATGACTTTTTGAGTGTTTCAAAATCCGGTTTGCGCATAGGCGAGGTCAGAAAGTCCGGAATTTTTTTATGCGGCAGCTTGTTTTTCGGCGAGACGCCAATACGAATCCGCCAAAAATCTTTTGTTTTTAACGCGCGGATTACTGATTCAACTCCTTTATGCCCGCCCGAACCCCGACCGAATGAAATTTTGATTTTTCCCAACGGCAAATCAATATCGTCGTGAAGGACGATCAATTCAGCTTTTAGCTTATAGCTTTTAGCTTTTAGATGCGCGATCGCCTTGCCCGAGTTATTCATAAAGGTCTCTGGCAATAACAATAAAACCGGCTTTTTGCCGATTTCCCCTTCCGAAATAAGAGAAAAATATTTGTTTGATTCCTTCCAATCCGGAAAATCATTTTTCTTGGCAAAGTATTCCAAAGCGAGCCGTCCGGCGTTGTGGCGCGTTTCGGAATAATCGCTCCCCGGATTTCCGAGCCCGACTATTATTTTCATACTTGTAAATATAACATAGCGGCATTAAACTCTAAATTAGTTTTCGGTCCTTGAAAAAAGGAGGCAGGATCGTGTGTCCGGAAGCGTCAGCTGTAAGACCCGGCGTTCGTCTTCCTAAAAATGTAAGACCCGATGAGTATTACTTGACATTTACTCCCAATCTTAAAAAATTCACTTTTGATGGCAGTGAGTTGATAGAGATTGAAGTTTTGGAAGAAACCTCGGAAATCGTCCTGCACGCCGTAGACCTTTCAATATATAACGTGAAAGTCATTGCTCGCGACAGATTCATCCCCAGATTGCAGGGTACGGAATTTAATAAGGAGGCAGAGACCGTTACTTTAAAATTTGATAGGGTTTTCCAAAAAGGCAGATACGCGCTCACCATCAATTTTAGCGGAGTTTTGAACGACAAAATGCGCGGTTTTTATCGTTCAAGTTATGAAGTGAACGGTGAAAAAAGATGGATGGCTTGTACTCAATTTGAAGCAACCGATGCCCGCAGGGCTTTCCCGTGCTGGGACGAGCCGGCGATAAAAGCGACTTTCAGAATTGCTTTTATTGTGCCGCGCCATCTGCAGGTTTTGTCCAATATGCCGGTTCAGAGATGCCCCGATTTTTGGCCCTTTAAAGTTATCCAGTTTGAAAAAACTCCGCCGATGTCAACTTACGCTCTGGCTTTTGCGGTTGGAGAATTTGAATCAATCGAAACCAGGACCAAAGATCTTGAACTAGAGGCCGAAAGTTGCGAGGGCGAATGTTGCGGTAATGGTCAAAAATCAAAAATAGTTATTCCCGGGAAACCCATCAGGGTCTGGACGACGCCCGGAAAAGTTGAGCAGGGCCGGTTCGCGCTTGATACTTGCAAAAAGAGCATTGAATTTTTTGAAGAATATCTTGGCGTGCCGTATCCCTTGCCAAAACTTGATTTGGTTGCTGTTCCCGATTTTGCCTCGGGAGCCATGGAGAACTGGGGGCTTGTGACTTACAGAGAAACTACGCTTCTTTACGACCCGGAAAATTCCGCTGCTTCAGCCAAACAGCGCGTAGCCGAAGTCGTCATTCACGAAAACACGCACATGTGGTTTGGAGACCTTGTGACAATGAAATGGTGGAACGATTTGTGGCTTAACGAGGGGTTCGCGAGCTTTCTTGAGCCGAAATGCACCGATTATTTGTTTCCAGAATGGGACATTCAGACGCAATTCGTCGCCGGGGAATACGCGAACGCTCTTTCCAAAGACGGCCTGAAAAGCACTCACCCGATTGAAGTTGAAGTTAACGACCCCGCTGAAATAAATGAGATATTTGACGCCATAAGTTATTCAAAAGGCGCTTGCGTCATAAGAATGCTGGTTGAATATCTTGGCGAAGAGGTTTTCAGAAAGTGTCTTAAGGCCTACTTGATTCGTTTTGCTTATAAAAATGCTTCAACCGATGAACTTTACGAAGTTTTTGAAGAAGTTTCAGGCAAATCGGTGAAATCTTTTATGGACGGCTGGACAAAACAAGCGGGTTATCCCTCGGTTTCTGTCAGGAGGATTGACGGCGGCTTTGTGTCTTTGGGGCAAGAAAGGTTTCTTTCAAGCGGCGAAACTCTGGATTCCGAAGAGAGGGGAAAACGTTGGACCATTCCGCTCGGCATTGAGCTCGGCGGTTTGGGAGAACTGCGCGTAACTATGCCGAGCAGTGAAGCCGACTATCAGTCGCTTTTCAGCGCCGGCAACACATGGTTGAAAATCAACACCGGTCAAATGGCTTTTTGCCGCGTTCATTACGAGCCCGAGTTTCTGCATAAATTGCGCGTCCCTTTATCAAATGGCGACCTTCCGCCAATAGATCGTTTCGGAGTTTTGAGCGACCTTTTTTATAACGCGCGCTCCGGACGCGTCTCAGCCGAGGAACTTCTTTCGTTGCTTCCGTATTACAGGGGAGAAAGAAATTACGCCGTCTGGCAGGAAATTTTAAGCATTTTGGCTTCGCTTGATAATTTGCTCTGTAGTACTGATTTTTCAGGAGGGTTGGTCGATTTTTCGCGGCTATTGATGAAAGATATCAGTGAGCATGTCGGATGGAAACAGAAAGATAACGAAACCCACACCGATAAACTTCTGCGCTCCCGTATTTTAAGGGGTTTTGCAAATTTAGCTAAAGACCCCGCGACTGTTTTTGAGGCGTATAGGCAATTCAAATCCGGTTTTATCAGTCCCGACTTGAAGGAAGCGGTATACGCGATTGTGGCCGACCATGGAAGCGACGCGGAATACCATGCCCTGCTTGACCTTTACCGCGCGACAGGCCTTTCGGAAGAAAAGACCAGAATTTTAAGAGCGCTTGGAAAATTCAGGTCCCAAGCTCTGATTGAATCAGTCCTTGAATTTATGCTCTCGGATGAAGTGAGGCCTCAAGACGTCTTTTTCATCAGCGGAAGCGTCGGCGCAAACGCGTACGCTCGCGATCGGGCGTGGGAATTTCTGAAGAATAATTTTGCGGAGTTAAGTAGGCGCTATTCGGACGGCGGAATTTTTATGTTTCAAAGCATAATCGGCGGCCTTATCAACGACTTTGTTTCCGAAGGCAAGGCCCGTGAAATAGAAGAATTTTTTGCTTCTCATCCCGTGCCGTCGGCCAAACGCACCATTGAACAGTCGCTTGAGCACATACGGATGAATGCTCGGTGGCTTTCAAGAGACGCCGCGAATATCAAGAAGTTCTTTTTTGGAATAATTTGAAATAGTTTTTTAAACCCGCCCTTTGGGCGGGTTTTATGATTGGTCGCAAATTTTGTCGCCCCCCCCTTTGATTTTACAGATGTTTACGGACGTTGAACGTCCGTGTACTATATAAAATATATGATTTTTGTGGAAGAAGAGATTTATCATGTTTGTCAAAAGGGGGTTGACGGGAGAATTATATTTCCTGGCAACTCTTATTTTCAAAGATTTTTGCTGGGGATGCGCATCTTTAACTCTTGGGAGCCGGCGGAGCTTAGAAATTTTAATAACAATACGGACGTTCAACGTCCGGAAAAGGAAAAATTGGTTGAGGTTTTGGCTTATATTCTAATGAATAACCACGCGCACATTCTTTTTCGTTGCAGAACTCCCGAAGGCGCAACCGAGTTTGTCAGAAAAATATTCGGCGGGTACGTTAAGTATTTTAATCTTCGTAATAAAAGAAAGGGCGTTTTGTTTCAAGGAAGAGCTAAAGTAATACGCGTTGATTCCGATCGTTATTTTCAGCACCTTGTAAATTATATTCATCTTAATGCGTTAGATTATACCCATCCCCAATGGCGAGGGGGAAGAATAAAACGCGTTTTAAGTGCAAAAGCGGCATTACTTAGATATCCGTGGTCCAGTTTGTTGGGTATTGTCGGAAAAAAGGACGATCTAATAATTTCTAGGCATGCTTTAGAAGAATTTTTAAATCCAGAAGAGCTAATTGATTCAATGCTGAAATGGAGCGAAAGAGACCAAGAATTATTGGGCGAACAAAAGGATTATTTAGAACCCTAATACGGACGTTGAACGTCCGTACGTCGTATGTGCTTCGTTCGCATGTTGTTGCAGACCTTAGCATTGCGTGCTAATATACTTTCGGCGGAATGGTCCGCCTTGTCCCGTTACGGCGGGACGAAGTTCTTTCATACTTCGAGCCGTAGGCTAAAAACCGAGCGGCAGGAGGGCTGTAATGGAAAAAAGAGCCGTAGTAAGGTATTCCGGAAATCACGAGAAACATCCGATAGATGACCGCATAATTCAATGTGTTAACCAGTTGGTGAATAACTTAACAGCGGAAATTAACATTACTGCTCAGATAGTGTTTGATGATGATAAGAATAGATACGCCATTACATTTGCGTGGGAAGGAAAAGTTTTTGTCTCAGCCATATATAATCCCGAAGAAACTGACGACGATCAGAAGTTCCAGATCGTTCCAAGCGGACAGACAATGTGTTTTATGTGGTTTGCCGAAGTATTTTTTTATCTGAAACTCGCGGCAATGATTAAGGACGAGGAAAAACGCATTGAAATCATTTCCCGGAAAGCACACGAAAAATTGCTTTATAATAGAAAAGAAATATTTCGGATACGTCCCGAGGTTTTTCATAAATATGACACCTCGCTAGTCTATATTGGTAGGGTAAATGGCATACATCTTCCCGTTCCTCCTGAAATCTGAAATATTCGTTTCCTGAGTCATTGGGGGCCCCACTTAAGGGGCCTTTTCTTTTGCCAAATTTTATGCTATTTTTATTAAATGCAATCTAAATTTTGGTCCGGGGTTTGGGAAATAGCCAAATTCGGCATTATTGTTTTAGCGATTGTGATGCCTATTCGGTTTTTTATCGCCCAGCCCTTTATCGTCTCGGGCGAATCAATGGCGCCGACATTTTCATCGGGCGACTATTTGATTATTGACGAACTGACTTATAATCTTATCCGCGAGCCCCAAAAAGACGATGTTATAGTTTTTCGCTATCCCTTGGACCCGTCAAAGTTTTTCATAAAAAGGATAGTCGGTCTTCCCGGTGAGGAATTGGTCATTGACGGCAAAGAATGGCGGATGGGAGACGATGAATATTTCGTGATGGGCGACAATAATTTTTTCAGCTTGGATTCGCGCAGTTGGGGGCCGCTTCCGAGGAAGAACATAACCGGCA
Source organism: Candidatus Niyogibacteria bacterium (assembly GCA_016432485.1). Taxonomy (NCBI): domain Bacteria; phylum Candidatus Niyogiibacteriota; species Candidatus Niyogiibacteriota bacterium. Next base: position 452,309 of record CP066691.1, on the reverse strand, counting down.
GGGCTTTATTAAGATTATGGCCTCCGACAGCGTTTGCTTATATGCCGGGACAAGAAAATTAAATTTCTATTAGAATAATTAGGTTAATTTGTAATATGCCCAAGAAAATTTCCAAAAAAGAATTTCTAAAAACGCCCAAGGGAACAAGAGACATAATGCCTCACGATGTCTTGGTTTTGAGAGCTATTGAATCCAAAGCCGGAGAAATAGCCGAGGCCTACGGCTTTAAGCCCATTCGTACGCCCCACATAGAACATGCGGAGATTTTTTCGCCGACCCTGGGAGAAACTTCGGACATAGTTGAAAAACAAATGTATTCTTTTAAAACTCGCGGCGGAGATAATTTGGTTTTGCGTCCCGAGTGGACTGTGCCCGCGGTTCGCGTTTATTTTGAACACGGCATGCAATCATGGACCCAGCCGGTTATGTTTTACACGTTCGGCTCTTTTTTTAGGCACGAAAATCCGCAGCGCGGCCGTTTTCGCGAGTTTGAACAGTTTGATTTGGAGGTTCTGGGAGATGAATCAAGTTTTTCCGACGCTTTGGTTATCCGCGCTTTCGCGCTAATTTTTCAGGAAATGGGCCTCAAAAATTTTATTGTTCATATAAATACTTTGGGCGACAAGGAATGCCGGGCGGATTTTCGCAAAGAACTTCTGGCTTATTATCGCCGAAAAATAAATTCGCTTTGCAAAAATTGCCGCCAGAGACTTAAGACCAATCCGTTGCGGCTTCTGGATTGCAAAGAACCTTCGTGCGTTGAGGTTAAGGCTGATGCGCCCAAAACCATAGATTTCAGCTGTCAGTCCTGCCGGGCCCATTTCAAAAGCGTTTTGGAACTTTTGGACGAATTGAACGTTCCTTATTTTCTTGACCCCCATTTAGTAAGGGGTCTGGATTATTATTCAAGAACTGTTTTTGAAATTTTTTTGGAGGCATCGCCGGAAAAGAAGAAAGAATCCGGGGAATCTAAAGAACCCGAAGGAGCAGAAAACCCGGCTGATAAAAAGCCGACCGCTCCTGCGCCGGTAGCCTTGGCTGCCGGAGGCCGTTATGATTATCTGGCTGAAAATTTGGGGCAAAAGAAACTTTTTGGCGTTGGCGGAGCCTTGGGGGTTGACCGTTTGGCCGAGGAGCTGGCAATTCGGGGGTTGAATCCGGTGAAAGAAAAAAAACCAGACGTATCTTTGATTCAAATTGGGCCGCAGGCTAAGAAAAAGACTTTAGCCATTTTTGAATCTTTGCGCAAAGCCAAGTTCAGCCTTACCCAGTCTTTTTCCAAAGATAATTTGCGTCAGCAGCTGCAACTGGCGGATAAGGCCGGTTCCGCTACGGCTCTGATAATCGGCCAGAAAGAAGCCCTTGACGGAACGGCTATTGTGCGCGACATGATTTCCGGAGCCCAAGAAACCGTGCTCCAGGAAAAAGTTGTTGATTATCTGAAAAAGAAGTCGAAAATCAGAAATTAAAAGCATGGATGGCTGTATTTTTTGCAAGATAGCTAAAAAAGAAATCCCTGCCGAAATTATTTTTGAAAATGAGGGTATTATTGTTTTCAAAGACATAAAGCCGTCAGCACCCGTACATTATTTGGCGGTGCCCAAGGAGCATATTGAGTCCATAGGACATTTGAAGGACAATCATAAAGAAATAATTTCAGAGCTGATTTTTATTGCCAAAATGCAGGCGGAACGCGTCGGGCTTAAGGGTTATAAGTTGGTTTTTAATGTCGGGCGCGACGGAGGACAAATCGTTGACCATCTTCACTTGCATCTTTTGGGCGGCTGGGCAAAAAATACGGACAAATAGAAGAAACAACTATTTTACATTTTTAGTATTTCGCTTTACGCTTAATTTTATGGCTGAAATAAAAAGAAATGAAAATGAAACCACGACCAGCGCTTTGAGGCGCTTTACCAAAAAGGTTCAACAGGCCGGGATTTTGGGCCGCGTGCGCAAAGTTCGTTTTCACGAGCGCAAGTCGTCCGATTTTAAAAAGCGCAAAAACGCCCTGGCGCGCATTAAGCGCAGGAAAGAAATAGAAAAATTGCAAAAACTCGGTAAAATAAAAGTGGGGCGTCAAAATGCTTAAAAAAAGGCTTGAAGACGAATTGAAAATCGCGATGAAGGCGGGCGAAACTCTGAAAGTTTCGGTTCTGCGGATGATTTTGTCCGCCATAGCCAATAAGGAGATAGAGGTTTTAAAAAAAGAGGTCGGACTTTCGGATGAAGAGATTATAGACGTTCTTTCCAAGGAATTGAAAAAACGCAAGGATGCCGTTAGGGAATTTTTGAAAGGCGGTCGCCAGGAAATGGCTTCAAAAGAAGAAAAAGAGGGAGAGATGATATCGGCTTATCTTCCGCAAGAGATTTCAGACGAGGATTTGAAAAGAATTGTTGTGGACAGCGTTCGCGAGACCGGAGCAAAAGGAGCCGGTGATTTCGGAAAAGTAATGAAAGCGGCTATGGCGGTTTTAAAGGGCAAAGCTTCAGGCGATCGGGTAGCCGAAGCTGTGAAAGAAAAGCTTGGTTAGGGCGATGACGGCGTTCGCAGTTAAAAATTTGACCGTAAAGACTCTTCCGGAGCTTCCCTGGCAGAAAATTAAAAATAAAATATTGTTTTCGCGTTACGATTTGAGCCTGGTTTTTACCGGCGACAAAGAGATGACGCGGATTAACCGCAGATACCGCCGTAAGAACGGGCCGACAAATGTTTTGGCCTTCGCGTTGGGTAAAAATTCCGGAGAGATTTTTATTGATTTGCCGTTTGTTCGCCGCGAGGCTAAAAAGTCGGCGCGAACCCAAAGATCGCACGTTCTTTTAGTGTATATTCACGCCCTTCTGCACTTAAAAGGGTTTAAACATGACACTCCGAAACAATTAAAAATTATGAATCAAGCAGAGCAAAAATGGCTAAAAATTTTGTCCTAGGAATAGATATCGGGAGTTCCGGCGTCCAAAGCGTTGTCGCCGGCTGGGATAAACGCGGCGAGGGCTTGAAAATTCTTGGTGTCGGTTCCAGTCCTTCTTCCGGCATCAGAAGAGGAAAAATCATAGATATTGAAGAAACGTCAAAAAGTCTCAAGGCATCAGTCGTAATGGCCGAAAAGAAATCGGGTTTACGTTTGCGCTCCGGGGTTTTGTCTGTTGGCGGCACGGATCTTGCTTACGTGCGCTCCAAGGGGCTGATTATGGTATCCAGGGCCAATCATGAAATTTCGGAATTTGACGCCGCTCGGGCCCTTGAGCAATGCCAATCAAACATAGAGCCTTTGACGAATCGCGAAGTTCTGCATAGTTTTGCTTTGTCTTTTACGGTTGACGGGCAATTCAAAACTCCTGATCCAACCGGAATGGTCGGTTCAAAACTTGAATGCGAAGCTATATTCATTACTGCTTTGAGCCGAGACATCAAAAACGTGGTTAGGGTCGCCGAGCTTTCCGGGTTTATGGCCGAAGATGTTATTGCTTCTCCGATTGCCGCCGCCCGCGCGGTCTTGCCGAAACGCCATAAAGAGGTGGGCGCAATGCTGATTGATATAGGCGCGGGCACTTCGTCGCTTGCTGTTTTTGAAGAAGGTCTGCCCATTTCGCTTGAAGTTTTGCCGTACGGTTCGGCAAACATTACAAGCGACTTGGCTATTGGTTTTAAAACAACCATTGATGAAGCCGAGAATATGAAAAAAAATTTCTCGGCGTCCTCGGCATCGTCAAAAAAACAGGCTGCCGATATTATTTCGGCAAGACTTTCGGATATTTTTGAATTGACCAATAAACATTTAAAGAAAATAGACCGCGTCAAACTTTTGCCCGCGGGCGTTGTTTTGACCGGAGGCGGAGCAAGACTGCCCGACCTTCCCGATTTCGTGAAAGATTATCTGGAGCTTCCGGTTCGGATGGGCGATTTTGAAGAAACTAGAATGCCGGACGGATTGGACATCGGGCCTTGGTCAGTGGCAGTCGGGCTTTGTATTATGGCTTATGATGCCAGCCAGGGGCGTCCGGGATTTGGCTCGAACCTCACCGCAAAAACCAAAAACGCGGCGTTTCGCTGGCTTAAATCCCTTTTGCCGTAAATACGAATACGCCAGCCGCGCGGCGTATTCGTATTTACGCCACACAAAGGGCGGCATGGTCAACTTGCCCATAAAAGGTAACAGATATAAGCTAAAAGTTATAAACTAATTTTTATGCCGCAAGTAAAACCAGACGTGGAAACATTCGCGCGCGTTAAAGTCATCGGAGTCGGCGGCTCCGGGCTTAATGCCGTTGACCACATGATCCGTTCAAAAGTGAGGGGGGTGGATTTTATCGGCGTCAATACCGACGCCCAGGATTTGCATCATAGTTTGATGTCCAAGAAACTGCATATCGGACGCACCGTAACTCGAGGACTTGGCGCCGGAATGGACCCGGATCTAGGCAGGCAGGCAGCCGAAGAAAATAAAGCTGAAATTGAAGAATCGCTTAAAGGAGCCGATATGGTTTTTGTCACTTGCGGTTTCGGCGGCGGGACCGGCAGCGGAGCCGCGCCTGTAATTGCTTCCGCGGCAAAAGGGGCGGGCATATTGACCATTGCCGTTGTTACCAAGCCTTTTGTTTTTGAGGGCTTGAAAAGAATTCAGATAGCCGAAGAGGGTCTGGTCAAATTAAGAAATAATGTTGACGCTATGATTGTTATTCCAAACGATCGTTTGCTTGCGGTGGTGGATAAGAATACTTCTTTTCTGTCGGCTTTTGCCATGTGCGACGAGGTTTTACGCCAAGCCGTGCAGGGTATATCGGACTTGATTACCATGCCTGGAATAATAAACGTGGATTTTTCAGATGTAAAAGCCATTATGTCCAATTCGGGTTCGGCTCTTATGGGCATAGGTAAGGGCGCGGGAGATAAGAGGGCCGAAGAAGCCGCCCGTCTAGCTATTAGTTCGCCGCTTTTGGACATGTCCATTGACGGCGCCAAAGGTGTTCTTTTTGCCGTATCCGGCGGAGAAGATATGACTATGTGGGAGATTCAAGAAGCGGCGCGGGTGATAACTGGGGCCATAGACAAAGAAGCCAAAGTCATTTTCGGAGCTTTTCATGATGACCGTCTGAAAAGGGGAGAATTTAAAATAACGGTTATCGCTTCCGGTTTCCCGTCTGACGGCAGAATTCAAAAACTATTTCAAAACGATAAGGACAAAAAAGAGGGCGCGGAAAACGGCACCGAAGTTAAAGCGAAAAAAGAAGCAGCTGATGAAAGTGACTGGGAGGCAGTGCCGGCATTCTTAAGGCGTTCAAAACGCGGCTAAATACAATTTGAGCTCATTTTTCCCGAATTAGACTCGGGTTTTATTAACCTTTTTCCACAGATGACGGTTTTGTCCGTGGCGGAGTATAATTGAATTAATATGGCAATGACGGTTGTTTCAGCAAAAAAAGAAGAGGCCGCAAAAAAATTTTTATCCGCCGGAAAAGAGCCGGCGGGTTCGGTTTTAAAAGAGGTCCGCAAACGCGACGGTCGTATTGTGCCTTTTGACACATCCAGGATTGTGCGGGCAATTTCTTTGGCAATGGAGGCGGTCAAAGAAAGAAACGGCGAAGGCGATTTGAAAAATGATCCTATTCGCGTGGCCGACTCCGTGATTAGAGAACTGCGCAAAAAATTCGTTAATGGCGGAACGCCGGGCATTGAAGACATTCAGGATATCGTAGAGCAGCAGCTCATCTTGATGGATTTTCCCAAGACGGCCAAGGCCTATATTCTTTACCGCCAAAAAAGATCTGAAATCCGCCAGGCCCGCAGAAAAGTCCCCACGGAGCTCAAAAAACTTGTCCGCGAGTCAAAAAAATATTTTAGAAATCCCCTAGCCGAGTTTGTTTATTACCGCACATACTCGCGCTGGATTGAAGAAGAAAATCGCAGAGAGACTTGGATAGAAACAGTAGATCGCTATATGAATTTTATGAAAGAAAATCTGGGCGATGATTTGCGGGACGAGGAATATCAGGAACTTCGCGCGGGGATTTTAAATGCCGAAGCAATGCCTTCAATGCGTCTTTTGCAGTTTGCCGGCAAAGCGGCCAGAGCCACCAATGTCGCCGCTTATAATTGTTCTTTTATCGCGCCGACGAAATTAGAAGATTTTGCCGAGATGATGTACGTTTCAATGTGCGGCGCGGGAGTTGGTTTTTCAGTTGAGTCGCAGACCGCCCAGCAGCTTCCGCAGATTAAAAAACAAACCGGAGAAAAATTGCCGGCGCACATTGTCGAGGATTCAAAGGAGGGCTGGTGTAACGCTTTAACCCTCGGACTTAAGACCTGGTTTTCGGGCAAAGACATTGATTTTGATTTTTCTAAATTGCGTCCCGAGGGCGCGCGCTTAAAAACAATGGGAGGAAAATCTTCGGGCCCCGGACCGCTTCGCGATCTTATGGATTTTTCGCGCAGGAAAATTTTGGCGCGTCAGGGAAAACGTCTTTCAAATCTTGATGTTCACGATATCATCTGCAAAATAGGCGATATTGTTGTCTCAGGAGGCGTTCGGCGCTCGGCTTTGATTTCTCTTTCCGACCTTGATGATATTGAAATGCGCGATGCCAAAAAAGGCCAATTTTACATAAAAGAACCGCAGAGAATGCTGGCCAATAATTCGGCGGTTTATAATGAAAAGCCAACCGCCACTCAATTTTTGGAAGAATGGCTGGCGTTAGCCAAATCCGGCTCCGGTGAGCGGGGAATTTTTAACAGAGGCGGATTAAAAAACCAGCTTCCGGCACGCCGCTGGAAGATTGTTAAGGAAGATGTTTCTACCATGGGCACAAATCCGTGCGGCGAAATTTTGCTGCGCTCAAAATCTTTCTGCAATCTATCCGAAGTGGTTGCCCGGGCCGAAGACACAGAGGAAACGCTTTTGCGAAAAGTTCGTTTGGCGACGATTCTGGGAACTTACCAGTCAACGCTGACCGATTTTCCGTATCTGTCCAAGGACTGGAAAAGAAACTGCAATGAAGAACGGCTTTTAGGCGTTTCTATTACCGGCCAATGGGATTCGCCGGCGGCAAGGAATCCGGGGGTCTTAAAAAAATTACGTGAAGAGACTGTTCGGATTAACAAAGAATATGCCGCCCGTTTCGGCGTTGCGCCCTCGGCGGCGATAACCTGCGTTAAGCCATCCGGCAATCTCTCGCAGACAGTAGATGCGTCAAGCGGGATGCATCCTCGGCATTCGGAATATTACATCCGTAGAGTCAGAATTTCCGCCACCGACAGCCTGTTTCAAATGTTAAAAGACCAGAAAGCGCCTTATAAGCCGGAGGTGGGGCAAGCCATGGGTTTGGCTAATACTTATGTCATTGAGTTTCCGGTCAAAGCGCCGAAAGGAGCGATTTTTCGCGATAATCTTTCAGCCATTGACCAGCTGGAACACTGGAAAATTGTTAAACAAAATTTTACTGAGCATAATCCATCGGTGACAATCTCGGTGGGAGATGACGAATGGCTTGATGTCGCGCATTGGCTTTATAAAGAATGGGATATTTTAGGCGGCCTTTCTTTTTTGCCGAGAGAAGACACGGTCTACCAGCTGGCACCCTATGAAACTATTACCAAAGAGCGGTATGAGGAAATGAAAAAGAATTTTCCGGCCATAGACTTTTCTCAAATTGTGTTATACGAAAAAGACGATACCACTGAGGGAGCGAAAGAGCTTGCCTGCGTTTCGGGTGTGTGCGAAATTCAGGAACTATAATAGGCATTGAATCCGCCGAAAAACTTATGCACAAGTTTATTGGCGTTTTACGAAGTATAATTTAAGCAGGTCCGAACATTAATAATTTTTCCGCAGTGCCGTCGGGGAGGCACCATGAAGAAACTTAAGTTTCTGGGAGTTACTGTTTTCCTGCTTTTTGTTACGCTGTTTTTTTTGGCGTTCAAATCCGTAGAAGGAGATAATGAAATTATTCCTGATAATATCGCTATCGTGTCGCTTGAAAATTATAATCCGGCGACGGGAGCGCGGCAGGTGTGGGCTCAGGTAGGCGGCCTTATCGTCAAAGATGGCCGGCCGACCGTTGTTACTCCGGCTCATGCCCTGATTCATATTTCCAGAACCGTCGGCGTCTATATCGGAAAATATTTTTTAAGCATTCCGAAAGACTCTGTTGAGATTCTTCTGGAAAGAGATCTCGCGTATATTCCTCTTCCGAAAAATTACCCCACGGCTTCGGCATTTAAAATCGGAAGCCAAGAAACGGAAATCGGTGAATTGTTTATTGTTGGCTTTGTAAGATCGCAAGATTTTTTTGAAGACAGGGCAGTCTATTCGTCGGTTAGAGGGGCCGCCATTAAAATGAAATTCGTCAGAGGTCAGCTGACCTTTCAAGACCGAGGGACTTTGTGCCGGCTTGTGAAAAATGTGAAATTGTGCGCTAAATATGGAGCAATTTCCGGCCTTTACGATTCCACGGGAAATATTCGTTTTCAGGATAGACAATTGTTTATGAAATGGCTCAAGGAAGAGCCGGGCATTCTTTCCGACCGGATGGAGGCGTACAAACCGGATTCAGAAATGCCCTATGTCAGCGGCTCTCTGATTGTAGATGAAAAAGGTTTTTTGCGCTCTATTATTGTTCGTCGAACCGAAAACTGCGGGAAAAACTGTTTTTTAATCGGGTCTTTGCTTTCGGGGAAATAAAAAAGCGCGGCTTAAACCGCGCTTTTGCTAATTCAATTTTTTGTGCTACAGTTGCGCAAGAATTCGTCATTTGAAACTAAAGATACATCAGGAGGACGGCTGGTGATAAAATCTTTTTTCTGGTCAAAGAAATGGGCTTTGTGGGCCTACGGCGCGGGCTTCTTGTTGATACTTCTCTCTTCTTCGCTTGTTTATCTTTCAGTGTTATTTAATCGGTGGCAAAGAGATTTTTATAACATAATGCAGGCTCCGAAAAGCTATGCGCTCCAAGATTTTTACGGGGGTCTCGGACGATTCGCGTGGCTTGCCGTGTGCTGGATTCTTTTATCAACGATTATGAATTTTATAGCCCGCCACTATGTTTTTAGGTGGCGCACGGCCATAACTTTTGATTATCTTCCGCGATGGAAAAACGTGCCGGTTAAAATTGAAGGCGAAAGCCAGCGTATGCAAGAAGATCCGGCTCTCTTTGCGGATATTTTAGAATCCCTGGGGCTCAAAGCGATGAATGCCGTTATGACGGTGGTGGTATTTTCTCCGATTTTGTGGGGTTTAAGCAATGAAGTGAAGTTTTGGATTTTAACCGATATCCCGGGCTCGCTGTTTTGGGTGGCGCTGGCAGTAAGTATTGGCGGAATGGCAATTACTTGGGGAGTCGCTTACTTTCTGCCGAAACTCGAGTATAACAATCAGGTGGTTGAGGCCGCGTTTAGAAAAGAATTGGTTTTGGCCGAAGACGATAAAACTAACCATTCAAACATGTTAACGCTGGCGGGTTTATTTACGGGAATTAAAGTTAATTATTTCCGTTTGTATTTGCATTACGGCTACGTCGACTTGTGGCTTAGTATGTATAATCAGATGATGGTTATTTTGCCTTTTATTATTATGGGCTCAAGTTTAATGGCTGGAATCGCGTCTCTAGGAATCGTTATCCAAATATCCGGAGCTTTTGGAGAAGTGCGTTCAAGTTTAGCCGTGTTTATTGACAATTGGACAAGAATCACAAGATTGCGCAGTATTTGGAGGCGCTTGCACGAATTTGAGGCGAACTTGGATAAGTATCAAGTCGTTGAAGAAAATTCTGCGGGGGTTTAAATAAAATTGACTTTATAAACCACGCCGCGCTATGATAAGCGCGGTTTTTCTTTTCCAAAAAAGGAGGCGGAAATGTCCGAGGGTGGGGATGTTGTAAACGGTGGTATTGGTTTTATCGGTAATCACAGAGTCGGCCAGCTTTCAAATGGCATAAGAGTTGTAGTTGAAAATAGGCCGGCATCGGAAGTTGTCGCTTTTTACTTTTTGGTCGGCGTTGGTTCCAGAGACGAAGACGATGAAGTGGTCGGCGTTTCGCACGCTCTTGAACATATGATATTTAAAGGGACTCCTTCAAGAAATGCTATGGACATTGCCCGCGAAATGGAAGGCAACGGAGCGACGATTAACGCTTTTACCGGCGTGGAGAGAACGGGTTATTGGTTTTTAGCTCCGGCCGTGCGTTTTCAAGAAGTTCTGAGGGTTTATGCCGATTCTTTGCATTATAGCTTACTTGCTCACGAAGAATGGGAAAAAGAACGGCAGGTAATTTTGGAAGAGAAGCGAATGTATGAAGAAAATAATGCCGCTTGTGCGCCGGTGGTTCTTTTGCCCGAGGCGATGTTCAACCTTCAGATGGGCATTATTGGTTCCGAAAATACTATTCGTCGTATCGGCCCCGAGGACATGCGCGCTCTTATAAAAAAGTGGTACTTGCCGGAAAACATTGTAATTTCAATTGCCGGAGGGATAACTTTTGACGAGGCACTTAGCGCTGCCGAAAAGGCCCTTGGTAATTTCGGCCAAAGTTGGCAAGTTGGCTCCGGCCTCATGTCGCGCTGTTTTCTGCCGTACCAAAGCAAGACAAGATATATAGAAAGAGTTGGCAGATTTGATCAGACCACGATTGCCGCCGGTTTCAGAATCGGCGGATATCATAGCCCATATAGGCATGCGGCAAGAATTTTGGCGGATATTCTTGGCGGAAAAATGTCCTCGCGTCTTTTTTCGGAAGTCAGGGAAAAGCGCGCGCTTGCTTATCGTGTGCGTTCAAGCACGGATGAATTTCGCGATGCCGGTGTTTTTAACATAATGACAATGACCACCAAGCCGGTGGAGGCCTTCAAGGTTATTATGGTTGAAGTTGAAAAAATGGCCCGCGAGCCGGTCAGCGACCAGGAGCTTGTTGATTCCAAGTTTTTGCTAAATGCCGCGGATATGAAGATGGAGTCGGCCGGCGGTTTTGCGGCCAAAAACGGCTCAAATGTTTTGAGATACGGCCGGATGGTGAATCGCGAAGAGGAGGAAAGGCAAGTTGCCGGGGTGACAAAGGATGATGTTCTTGGCGTGGCTTATAGTCTCCTTTCACTCGGCCAGCTGACGGTTGCCTTAACCGGACCAGAATCATTAGAAAAAGAGATTGCTCTTTTTTTGAATTAAAACGTTTATATTAACTTGGACACGGAGTGTCCAAGTTTTTTGTTTATTTAGTTTAAGACGGGCGAGTTTTTTGTTTTAAAATCCGCTTAACATATCCTAACGGCCGTTAGGATATGTTAAGTCGGTGCATTACTCAACGCATTACCCAATTTTTTGTTTTATTTGACTTTTGAATTTAATTATGCTATATATAAATAAGTTGCGCGTTGAATGGTCGCGGGGCACAGTCTTGTGTCCCGAGGAAAGTCCGAACACTACATTGAAATTCATTTTTAATGTGTAAGCGATGGATAACATCCATCGGCCCGGCAGTAATGCCGGGCTAGGGAAAGTGCCACAGAGACGATACTAGTTTGCGAAGCAAACTAACCCTGAATAAGTTCGCCGAAGGCGAACGCATTGAAGGGCAACCCTTCGACTGTGCTCAGGGTGGTTCTTCCGAACCAAAGGTGAAAAGTCTGCGAGTGTCTTTATGTCCATTTTGGGCTCTATGGCTATCGCAGTTCGCAATAAAGTAATTTATTGCTGATGGCAAACCCCGTTTGGTGCAAGGCCGTATCCGCCTCATAGGCGGAGGTGCCGCTTGATTCCATAAAGTAATTTATGGAACAGATAAATGACCATCTAAAACAGAATTCGGCTTACGGACGCGCAGCCGAAAACACCCCGCAGCTGCGGGGTGTTTTCTTTACCCTGAGCTTGTCGAAGGGTTAATGGCTTGCCAAAGGATTAATCCTCTATGAGTCGGACTTTCAATTTTCTGGGCCTTCTGCCCTCAAAGCTTTTTAGAAATTTTTCTATGTCCGAAAAAGTATACAGGCGATAATTGTTGACCGGGTGCCTTATGGCCACCAGTTGCCCCTTTTTATCCCAATTGCGCAAGGTCAGCGGGGAGACTCCCAGATATTTAGCTGCCTCTTTGATTGTCATATATCGTCCCATTACTTTATTGTGCATAAGGTTGTTTTGCCAGTCAAATTGGCTTATGATACTATTTTGAATATGGCTGAAAATTTAGCTGAAAAACCACTCTCTTTTTCTTTATGGGACAGAGCGGGGCGCTGGTCGGTTTACTTGCTCGGCTTTCTTGTTCCGTTTTGGGTTTTGCCTCTTACTTCAAATCCCCTGGGCACGAACAAAGTGGCCTTATCTTATCTTTTGATAATTGTCGCTTTTCTATGCTGGCTTGTCGGTCGGATTAATACCGGAACGGTTACGCTGCCAAAAAATTATTTGGCTTTGACGCTTATTTTTATGGCGGCGGTTTGGTTTATGTCCGGTGTTTTTTCATTAAGCCCGCATGTTTCTTTCTACGAATTAAATGACGACGCCTCAAGTTTCTTTGCCGTTTTGATGTTTGTGATTGCCGGATTTGTCGCTTATTTTTATCTGCGCACTCCGAAAGAAGTATTTTTTTGGTTCTCGGCCCTGTTTTCATCCGCTCTTCTTATTTTTATCTTTCAGCTTTTGCGGGTTGTTTTTGGTTTCAGTTCTTTTTTGGGAATTAATTTTTCATCAGCATCTTCAAATCTCTTTGGTTCCTGGACCGAACTCGGGATATTTTTCAGCGTGGTGGGAGTGCTTGCGCTTTTTCTTTTTGAGGTTTTGACCGAACGCAGGCTTCGCGCCGTTTTTATGGGGCTGTCTTTAATTTCGCTCGTCGTTATCGTGATGGTCAACAATCGTATTATTTGGTGGGTAACTTTTTCTTTTTTGCTGGTAATAATGGCCTACCTTTTATCTTTGAAGCCGCGTAGAATAAATATTTTTAGCGCAACGCTTTTGGCTTTAATCGTAGTGCTTTTATTTATCCAGGTTCCGGCAATTTCTTCGTCAATTATTTCTTATTTAGGATTGGGCGATCTTGAAGTTAGGCCGTCTTTCCCGGCTTCCTGGACGGTTGTGCAAAAGACGCTTGAAGAAACTCCTTTCCTTGGTTCGGGTCCGGCGACTTTCGTATACGATTGGCTGCGCTTCAAACCGCTTGCCGTCAATGAAAGTATTTTTTGGGCGACCCGTTTTTCAAGCGGAGTCGCGTTTGTGCCGTCTCTTTTGGCCTCGGTCGGCATTTTGGGCTTTGCCGCTTTTTTGTTAGTCGCACTTTCGTTTTTTTATTTTAGTTTAAAGGCCCTTGCCGGCTCCGGGCAGACAAAACTTGACCCTATTTTTGTTTTGGTTCTTTGCGGTTCCCTGATGATTTTTGTTTATTTGTTCGTTTACAACGTCGGATTCACCTTAACCCTTTTTCTGTTTTTGTTTTTGGGCATGTTTATGGCGCTTATTTCCGAGCGCCGCCTGGCTAAAGAGTATAACATCGCTCTTTTCCAAAGTTCAGGAATCGGATTCATATCGGCTCTGGCCATCATATTTCTTTTAATAGTTTCTTTTTCCAGTTTTTACATTTTCGGACAAAAATACGCCTCGGCTTACTTTTTTGGGAGAGCCGGTCAATTAAGCGCGGTTGGTGATGCGGCTGGAGCGCGCGGAGCTCTGGGTTTGGCGATTTCTTTGGACCAGCGCGATTCTTATTTTAGAGCGGCGGCCGAATTAGATTTGCAGGACATGGCTTTATTGCTCAATAGAGGCGACCTTTCCGCTGACGATATAAGAGGCGGATTTCAGAGTTTTTTAAGCCGGGCCATACAAAACGCGCAAACCGCGGTCAATCTTAATCCAGCGGAAAATCTTAATTGGATGGCTATGGGGCGCGTTTATGAAGCGGTGATTCCTTTTCAGGTTGCTGGGGCTTCGGAATTTGCCATGAGCGCTTACAAAGAAGCCGCGGCAAGAAATTCCACAAGTCCCGAACCTTTATTGGTTCAGGCCAGGGTGGCACTGGCCTTGAATCAGCTTGATCAGGCCAAGGGCTTGCTTGAAGATTCTTTGAAACTTAAAAGCAACTATACTCCCGCGCATTTTCTTTTAGCTCAAATAGAAGACGCGCAGGGCAATACTTCTAACGCTATTCTGCGCGCTGAAGCGGCGGCCGTTTTGAGCCCGAACGATATTGGAGCGCTGTTTCAGCTCGGTTTGCTTTACTATCGTTCAAACCGCCTGGATAACGCTCGCGTTGTTTTTGAAAGAGCGGTTGCTCTGAATTCAAACTACTCAAACGCCAGATATTTTTTGGGCTTGATTTACGACCGTCTGGGAATGAAGCCCGCGGCCATTGAACAATTTGAATTGATAAAAAGTTTAAATCCTCAAAACGCAGAAGTGGATCAGATATTAAGAAATTTGCGCAATGGAAAAAGCGCCTTGTCCGGAATATCCCCGCCGGCGCCTAGGCCCGAAGCCCGCCAAGAGCCGCCAGTCAGGGAATAGGCCGTTCAATGGTCAGAAAATTTTTATCGTCTTTGAACCGAGAGGTGGCCGGCGTTTATCAGGCCGCTTTGCTTATTGGTTTATCAAGCGTGGCCGCCAAATTTTTGGCGCTTTATCGTGACAGATTGCTCGCCGGCTCTTTCGGCGCCGGAGCAACTCTTGATATTTATTTTGCCGCTTTTCGCGTTCCTGATTTTTTATATTCAGTTCTGCTCATATTTTCAACTAGTGCCGCGATTCTCCCGATTTTTGTGCAGAAAGAAAGCCGCGGATCGGGCGAGGTTAAAAAATTTATTTCGCGGGTATCCGGTCTTTTTTTTCTGGTTGCGGCCCTGCTGATTTCGGTCTCGTTTTTTTTAATGCCCTACATTTCAGCTTTTATCGCCCCGGGATTTTCTGTGGCGAGTTTTGACCAACTTATCAATTTAAGCCGCGTACTTCTTTTATCTCCTTTGCTCTTGGGTTTCTCAACTCTTGTTTCTAATGTCCTTCAAGCGCATAGCCGTTTTTTTATTTACGCCTTAAGTCCTATTCTCTATAATGTCGGTATCATAGCCGGCATTTTGTTTTTTTATCCGGCAATGGGTCTTTCGGGACTAGCTTGGGGCGTTGTGCTGGGCGCCTTGCTCCATTTTTTAATACAGGTGCCGAGTTTGGTTTCGCTTGGACTTTTTCCGGGCCTGACTTTTAAAATTTTCAGCCGAGATGCTTTGGATGTTCTTAAACTTTCCATGCCGCGTTCGGCCGGACTCGGTTTTAATCAGTTGGTTTTGATTGTTTTTACGGCCATGGCGTCGGCCATAGGCGCGGGTTCCATTGCTGTTTTTCAGCTGGCCTATAATTTATTCAGCATTCCCTTGAGCGTTGTGGGGCTGTCTTATAGTGTCGCCACTTTTCCGACCATGGCCCGTTTTTTTGTTGACGGCAAAAAAGAAGAATTTGTTTCGGGCGTTGTTTCTTCCCTGCGCCATATTATTTTTTGGTCGCTTCCGTTTGTGGTTTTGTTTATAGTTTTACGCGCGCACATTGTCCGCGTAATTCTGGGCGCCGGAGTTTTCAGCTGGTCTGACACGCGGCTGACCGCGGCCGCTTTGGGATTATTCAGCGTATCCATATTGGCGCAGGGCATAGTTTTGCTTTTGGTGCGGGCGTTTTACGCTGCCGGACGCACCGCTTTTCCTCTTATCGTGAACGCTATTTCGGGTTTGGTAACCGTTGCCATGGCCGCGGGCACTTTATATCTTTTCAAATCAAATACGGCTCTGCTTTTTTTGGGTAAACATATTTTGCGCGTTGAGGACCTAAATCAGACCTCGGTCCTTTTGCTTGTACTTTCATTCAGCATAGGCAGTGTTATTAATGCCGTTTTGCTGTGGTTTGGTTTTAACCGCTTTTTCAAGACCCTTGACGGAACGCTTTTACGTTCGTCTTTGCAAAACGCGGTTTCGGCTCTGATTTTAGGAGCGGTTTCTTACAGCGTTTTGCGAATAACCGGCGGATTTTTTGATCTCCAAACTTTTTTGGGCGTTTTTTTCCACGGGATATCAGCGGCGCTCTCCGGTCTTATTTCGGCCGGAGCATTTCTTTGGTTTTCAGGGAATCGCGAAATCCGCGACATAACCGAAGCTCTTGGCCATAAATTTTGGAAAAGCGAAGCCGTCGCGCCAGAACCCCGAAGCGCGATTGAGGGATAGGGGATTGGGCCGAAAATATTAATAATCTAATAAAAGCGATCGCCCGTATTAGATTATCTCTTCTATAATAAAAAGTTTGACGTAAGGAATGGAGCGGTATGCCCGTATCGCTTCTTCTGTTTCTTTGTGCACGTCGTAAGGGCACACCCAAACGCTTTTTTGTAGTTTTTGATACCCAAGATTTATCAGCGCGTTTCTGAACAATTCTCTTGCGCGTCTTTGTTTTTCTGGTATATCGAAAATAATCATAATCCATTTATTATCTTTTCGCTTTTTCTTTTTTACGAATTTTAACTTTATTCTCAATGCTCTTTCGGCGCCTTTCGGCGTGAGAATAACGCCCCTTGTTCCTTTGAGCGCCTTTACTTGAATATATCCTCTGTTTTGCAGATTTTGTACAAATTGACTGAAACCTGTTCGCGCGCTTGATCTTTGATACTCGCGTTTTAAGCGATGTATTTCAGGATAGACTATTTCGTATGGTGTGCGCGGGGCGAAAAAGTCATATGTTTTATCAAGCTCTTCAGTAAAATCATACAATTTCCACAAAAATTCGTCCGTAATAGGTAGCCGCATAATGTTTAATTATATATGATTTTACACCAATAATCTAATAAAAGCGATCGCCTGTATTAGATTATACGCTCTGTTTTATATTTGGTGTTCCGTGTTTGGGCGAGGTTTGGTTTGACATTTTGGTGCGGGCGATTATAATACGGTCGTAGTTCTTTTCAGCTCGCTTCTGCGGGCCGGCTCTATGTGGAGCCGCGTCCAAGGAAGGCGCCTTCTCCGCTTAAGAAGGAGGTGAAGCGAATGAAAAAAATGCTTCTGCTGTTTGCAGCGGCCCTTTTGTTTGTTGAGTTGAGCGTTGCCAGTAACGTGGGTGCGAGCATCATCGGCCTTTATCACTATTGGGATGGCGATAAAGTAACCGTGTTTATCAAGGAGGGTAGACCCTTCTTGAAAATTGAGATTGCCGGTTTTCCAGATTTTCCGCAATGTCCGGGATTTCAAACCTACCGCAGAACTCCCTTTTCAGGACGACTTGAGATGACAAGCCTTACGCCTGCCGAAAAGTTCTTTTATGAATCCAAAGGAATGTCGGTGGACAAAGGAACGGGCTTCGCCCTCTGGGAACCAAGGCAGTGCCTTGAGACAATCTGGGGACATCCAAGAGATAAAAAAATACCCAAAAAAACTCTTGTCCAGGAACTTGATATATACAAAGAGTTTTTCTCCCACTTCACAAACAAAGAAGAATTGATTCGGGATTTTGAATCGGGAAAATTTTTTCTCGTCGTAGGGTTTCAAGTAAAAGCTGGTTATGAATCGGCGCTTCGCGAGGTTTTTTATACATACCAGAACGCCGTTTCAGGAAAGGTTCTTATCGGCAACTAAACGATAAAAATATGCGACGGCCGTGGGGTCGCCGTATTTTTATTTATCTTGAAATAAGTTAGAATATTTATTTATGCCCAGTACAATTACACCGATTGTGTTCTTCTACACTTATGTTCCGCATAGCGATAAAGATGGCGATAATTACAGGCCATTGAAGTTAATATATTATGAAGCATGTTTAAACAAAGAGGACGCTCAACAAAGAGAAAGATATTTAAAAACCACAAGGGGTCGAAGGTGGTTTGGCATGAGATTGCGAAATTATAAATCGGTGTAATTGTACTGGGTATGCAAAATATCCGAAATTTCGTCATCATCGCTCACATTGACCATGGCAAGTCAACGCTGGCTGACCGGTTTTTGGAATTGACCGGCACAATAGAAAAAAGAAAAATGCGCGAGCAATTTTTGGATTCAATGGAATTGGAGCGCGAACGAGGCATAACCATAAAAATGCAGCCGGTCCGGATGAACTATCAACTATCAACTATCAACTACCAACTGAATTTAATAGACACGCCAGGACACGTTGATTTTGCTTACGAAGTTTCACGGGCTCTGGCCGCGGTGGAAGGGGCGATTCTTTTGGTTGACGGCACTCAAGGAGTTGAAGCCCAGACGATTTCTGTTTTGGATATGGCTCGCGAATTGAAGCTGAAAATAGTTCCTGTGGTCAACAAGATTGACCTAGCGGGCGCAAGGGTAGAAAAAACTGAAGAAGAAATACAAAAGATTTTAAACGTCGGGACTGAAGAAATTCTTAAAGTATCCGGAAAAACGGGCGAAGGCGTTGAGGAACTTTTAAAAGAAGTCGTTGAGCGCGTTCCTGCGCCTTCAGGGAACGTTGAATCGCCGCGCCGCGCTTTGATATTTGATTTTGATTACTCGGCTCATCAAGGAGTCATCGCCTACATCCGAGTTTTTGACGGCATTTTCAAAAAAGGCGACGAGGTAAAGTTGGTGCGGTCAGGAATTAAGTTCACGATACAAGAAATAGGCGTATTTAAGCCAAACCGATCTCAGGCCGCCGAATTGCAAGCCGGAGAAATAGGATACATCGCGACCAATATAAAAAATCCGTCCGAGGTTAGAGTGGGAGATACGCTTACGTCTGTCTTGAATCCGGCTCCGGCCCTGGGCGGCTATCACGAACCCCAGTCGGTAGTTTGGACAAGCGTTTATCCGTTGAAAGAAGATGATTTCAGCGATTTTAAAAAAGCAATTTTACGCCTGCATTTAAGCGACACCTCTTTTTCGTACGAAGAAGAATCTTCAAGTGTTTTGGGCCGCGGGATGCGTTTGGGTTTTTTGGGCATGCTGCATTTGGAGATAGTTCTTGAAAGATTGGAGCGCGAATTCGGAATGAAAGTCGTTGCCGCGTCTCCCACCGTGGCCTACGAAATAAGTATGAAAAATGGCGAAACAAAATTTATTTTCGCGCCATCCGAATTCCCGAACGACCACGATATTTTATCGGTTAAAGAAAGGTGGGCCGATTGTCGGCTTATAGTTCCTTCAGAATATTTAAGCCCCAGTCTTAAGCTTATTCAAAGCCGCGAGGGATCCGTTTTAAGCACTGATATTTTCGGCGAAAACCGTATTTTGATTCAAGCCGAAATGCCCCTCCGCGAGCTGATGCGCGATTTTTTTGATGAATTAAAAAGTTCCACGTCCGGTTACGCCTCTTTTTCCTACAAGCCCGGCGATTTACGTGAAGCTGATGTGGCGCGCCTTGATATTTTGGTGCATGGCAGTATAGTTCCGGCTTTCAGCCGGGTGGTTTCCAGGTCTCGTATTGAGCGCGAATCCAAAGACGCGGTTGAAAAACTTTATTCAATTTTACCCAGAGAGCTTTTTGCGATGAAACTTCAGGCACAATCTCTAGGCAGGATTATAGCTTCAAGAACTTTGCCCGCGCTTAAAAAAGATGTTACCGGATATCTTTACGGCGGCGACAGAACACGCAAGATGAAGCTTTGGTCCAAGCAAAAAAAGGGAAAAAAACGCCTCAAAGAATTCGGGCGCGTTCAGATTCCCCATGAGGTTTTTATAAAAATGATACGACGGAACTAGAAAACGCTTATCAGCGGGATGATAAGAAAAATTATCATCGCGATAATGGCTAAAACGCTGATGGCAGTCCAGATGGCGCCGTATCTTTTCTTATTTTTAGGGCTTAGAAACATGCCGTTATCATAAACCCCGGCCGTCAATTCGGCAATGCCAAAAAATGATATAATAAATTTAATGGCCGGTTTTAAAAGGCGAAATCCGAACCAAAAATTGATTTATTCCCGTCCGGTTTTGGCCGTTATGTTTTTGATGCTTATTTTTTTGGGGCAGGCCGCGATAAAAGCGTATATCGGGGCAAGAGACGCCCGGACGGCTTATATTGGGGTCAGGGAAGAGCGCGCGGATATCGCGATTAAATCGGCCGATTTGGAAAAAAGACTGGATTATTTATCCAGTTCTTACGGTCTTGAAAAGGAATTGCGCCGGCAATTCGGTTTAGCAAAACCCGGCGAGGAATTGATGACTATAATTGACCGCCGGCAAAAGGGCGCGGACAACGAACCCGGAAAATTTTCGTCTTTTTTGTCTGAAATCGGCGGCTTTTTTACCGGTCTTTTCAATTTTAATCGATGAAATACGTTTTTTATATTTTGGCGGCCTTGGTCGCGCTGGCGCTTTTATCTTTTTTTACAGCGAATCTTCGCGTTTACCCGCTGATTAATGTAAACGGCAGTTCCGTTTGGGCCGGAAAATATTACGACCGGCTTTCGGGCCTTGAATATTATCGGAGAGCGACCCTGGAACCGATTGATGAAGAAACGGCGAAACGAGGCATAATTATATCGCTGATTATGAATGAATTGATTGAATCCGAGCTTGAAACGCGAGGAATTGACCGTAAAGAAGCTAAAAAAAGAGTTGAGGCGGCCTGGCAAAAAGCTGCCGACAGCCTTGAAAATGCCTCCCGGAGTCTTTATGGTTGGAGTGTTGATGAGTTCAAAGAGTTTGCTCTTTTGCCGCAGGCGCGCCAGGACATTTTGTCGGAAGTTCTGCGAGAAGAGGGCGGAGATTTTAACGAGTGGTTAAACGGCGCGCTGGTCAAGGCCGATGTCAAAATTTATTCTTTGCCGTATGAGTGGACAGATGGCGTGCTGGTTAAAAAATAATTTCGCGGGTATGGTCTAATGGCATGATGCGACCTTCCCAAGGTTGAGAAGGGGGTTCGATTCCCCCTACCCGCACACTATTGGACTTTTGACGTTTTAGCCGCGCTAAAGTTATTTAAATTTCAAAAATCTTGGAGGTTCTAACATCGTTACATTCCCTGTATAGGGAAAGAGAATCGCTTTTTACGCCGACGATAATTTCTTCTGAAAAAGAAAGGATATTGTGATAGTTCAATAGAGGTTCTAACAAAAGAGGTCCCTGTTGGACCTCATCTATAGTGTTCAGCTCGCAAAATATTATTCAGGTTCAACGTAACGGAGGCGGAAGCTGTTTTCAAAATCTGCGCTGGCGTTGAAATGTTTGGGCCTCTGGCTTTCTAAAGCAAGGCTGCTCCATTCTTCGTCAGAGAATCCTGCCAGAATCGCATCTTTGCCTTTGTTCTCCAGCGAAAATCTGTAGGCTAGCCACGCCTCACTATTTTCCAAGATCTGTATAGACACCACTACTTTTGAAGGATCTTTCTTGTTTTGCAGAGCATATATCAATATTGTATTTTTTTCTCCTCCAAGATATTTGGGCAGTATAAGCCCGATTGCTAATCCAACAATGAGAATAACAGCACTACCAAGAAGATTTTTCATACCCAGTGTCTCCTGTCGAGGGGTTTGAACTGTCTATGTTTCAATATACTTCCTATAAGCAAAAAAACAATAGGCTGATGAAAATTTCGCTTTCTATCAGCGTTTTAGAGCGTTTCTAGGGCGCAGTAAACCGTTATCCAAAAGATCAGGTAGCGCCTTGAGAGAGGTTCTCCTTCTTCGCTAAAGCTTCGAAGGACGCAGTAACACTTGCCCGCCGTAGCCTTGGCGAAGGCGGGTCGTCTATAAAAGTGCACTTTTTAAGACTTTTTCTTTGCCCTACCGTAGCTTTACTGTGTCCGTCCGAAGTCTCTGACGAAGGAGGATGCGTAGGAGAGGCGCCATCACACATCAATCGCCATTTCTATTTCAGAAACCTTGGAGGTTCTAACAAAAAAGCCCACAAGGTGTGAGCAATAGCACTTTTAAATATTTATTTTACTTTTTCTAGTTCTGGCCCAAAGTACGTAGCATCTTTCTTTTGCCCACACTTGGGACATTTGTAAGTGACTTCGTAATAGAAAACATGCGTTTTGGGCAATCCGCCCAGCCACTTATTCCAATATTCTTCATCTGGCGGCTGCGGTCCAAAAACTTTACTGATTCTCCCATTGAATCGGTATTCGCCACCTGACGAGCATACACGCGGCTCCATTGAGTTGGTTACTTGATCACTGACCCTAAACTTCTGCTCTTCAACTGGCATACCCTCACATTTTTGAGCATCGGATTTCTTTCTGTATTCAGCGCCACATACTGAACATCGCCAAAGTGTCGTTTTCTTCACAACCTTTCTCATGCACATTCCTCCTCGTATCCTGTGCTATTTAAATATTGCTTATTCTACTGTTAATAATAATCATTTAGAATTTATAGTCAAGATAACGACTCGCTACTCTCTATCAGCGTCTAACAATATTTCTGAAGCGAATTAGACGGCAGTCCACAGAATTCAAATCCGCCAAAACAGAGGTTCTAACAAGAAAACTCCGGTGGGTTGTTTTTTTATGTGTCGGTGGTACTTTAGAAAGAGGCGCCGCATTTCAAAGTTTTTTGTAAGAAAGGTCCTCCCATAGGAGAAGAAGATGCTCAAAAACGCCGCCTGTTCATTGCTTATTGCGTGTTTTTTACTGGTATCGGTTACTGCCTATGGCAACAGTGACAAGTCGTTGGGGTATCGCTATCGTGCGTCGTTTGAAATCAACGACAATATAGGGAAAGCGACAGTGCATGTTTACACTAACACCTGGGTTTACAATCCGAATCAAGGTGATGTAAATGTGTGGCTTGCCAACCCTCATCCAGACATAAGGCCAACAGGGACTTTTGGTTCTGTGTTTGTTATCGGTTGTTCCATGCTTGTCGGGAAAGGCATATTCGTGATTGAAAGGCCAAACACGGCCGAAAACAAGGTTGAACAACACGAAAATATGATTATTACGCATTCTGTTTCGGTGTATGATTTCACAGAGGAGGTAGAAATAAAGTTCGACAGATCAAAGTGCCGCTAGTAATTTTCACTAAGTGTAAAGATACTGCGCTGGACGCGAATTCCAGCGCTTTTTTTATTCAACAACCAACTTCAAAAAGGTTTTGACCCCAGTACCAGAGCAAAGCTTGGTACGGGGCAAGCCTGTTCTCCTAAAGTGCACTTTATGAGACTTTTTCTTTGCCCTCCGTAGCTTTACTGCGTCCATCCGAAGTCTCTGACGAAGGAGGATGCGAAGGCGGGTACAGGGAAATGGAACTTTTTGTTGCTGAATAATAATAAAAATCTTCTTTGCCACTGAACCATAACGAAAACCTTGACAGAATTTATATTGCGTGCTAACCTCTCTGTTAGAGAATAGGCGTTTTGTTAGCCAAAAGTTTTTTGAAAAAGGAGGACTCGAATGTCAAAAATAGTCCGAATAATTAAAGGCGGCAGGTATTTCGTTAGTTTTGATTTGGCGCCAATCAAAGAAGCGCACGGGGATAAATTAAAAGGAATTACTATATGTGTGAGTGATTCCGAGAACGAGGCAGTGCAATGTGTCGATTACTCCATTTATTACACAGATCCTTTCTGGGTCGGTAATTCGCTTGCCGGTGGCGTTAAGCTTATTGATGAAGAGCGAAACGGTTCCGGAATGGCGAACCAAGGGGGTACTGATTGGAAAGAGGGGATGGATTCCTCTGAAGCACTAAGCATATTATCAAGAATCCTGAATGCCCTTTTGGAAGCAGAAAAAATCGAGGTAGCGCAAGAACACCCTTGATCTAATAACATCAGAAAATTTAAGACGCCACCTCGGCAACGGGGTGGCCTTCTTTTTTAGTTATTTTTGAACATTGTTAGTATAGTGAACTTTTGCAAAGGGTAGTCGGCGTTTATCCACAGCGCAGAATATCTACAGAGGCGCAATTTGCTATCATATTAATATAACAGCTTAATTTTTATATTTTATGCCCTCAAAAAACGCTGTAATTTTAATCATTTTTATCGTTTTGGTTGTCGCTGTTGTCTATTTCTGGCAGGCCGGGTCCAGGCAAGCCGGAGAAACATCGGCGGTCATTGACTCGGATACGCCGTTCCATTTTCAGGCGATTGTTACATCCATTGATGCCGGAGGCAAACTTTATTTTGTTTCCGGATTTGACAGCGACCTGCTCTTGAAGAAAGAGGTGATTATCCGTCGGGACGCGACCATTCAGATTACGGCGGGCACGCAATTCGCGAAACTTGAATTCAGCGGCGAATCCGACGGGCGAGGGGGGCAGAAATTGATTGCGAGCCCCGCGGTTTTTTCAGACGCGCATGTCGGCGATCCTATTATGGTTAAGGCGGCAGAGGCGTATCGGAATTCACGTGTTATCACGGCAGGCGCCATAGATATTCTTCCGCTTTTCACACAGTGATTAAAATGTTGAGCCGAGTTTTTAAAAATATATTTTTGTCCGGATTTGCGGCGTTCTTCGTTTTCGGCGTCGCTTTTGCCGCGTCAAACGAGAGCGTTTCTTACACGATTACGGCGTCAGGAAGCCGGAATGAAGATACGCAGTCCGGCTATTGGGAGACCATTACAAGTGGCTATTGGGAAGAACAGCAAAGCGGTCGTTGGGAGATTGCCGGCGCTATAGGAGTGGTTTGCGTGCCGGAACAAGTAGGCGGAGCGACTAGCGAGAGCGGCGGCAGTGTTAATTGCCATGAAGAGAGCTTTTCCGACTGTTCATCATATTGGAATCAAATGCCTTCCCTGCACGATGTCATTTATGCCACTGAATTTCGGTGTCAGGAAAATCGCGTGTGGCGCGATACGTCAACAAGGGAATGGCGCGAAACCTCAACGCAAGTGTGGCATGATACTTCAACAACCGAGAAGAAATCCTGGTCGGCGAGCGAAAGCGGATCGTTTACGATCGCCTGCGAAACGAATAAATACATCACGACTTCCGCCCTTCGTTCTCCGAACGGCAATACATCGTGGAGCGTAACTGACAATAATCAGTCGGTTACCACAAGCATGAGCGGTCCGAATCTATACGCCACGAATGTTTCGGCTGAATGCGGGGGTCTTGGCGCGCCTGCGGGACAGTCTCAAGGACAGGGCCAGCAATCCGCGCCTTCCGCGCCCGGGCAGGGCCAGCAAGGAAACGGCTTGCCGTCTGAACCTCCTGCTCCGTCCGAGCCATCAGGCCCGATTTCACCTCCCGCGCCATCCGAACCTCCAGTGCAACAGCCGCCCGGATTTATAGAGTTTTAAAATTTTGTTAATTCAATAATAAACGCGACATTAAGAAGCGTTTAATTCTAAGATTGAAAAGATTGAATTCGGTTTAGTTTTTCTTGCAAAAAATAATGTCAAGATATGGGGGTATGTTGCTTGAAGAATTGGATATGGTGCTGAAATCGTGACCGTGATCTCCCGCAACTGAATTGGCTCCGCCTTGGGGGCTTGCGTTTTGCGCGATAAAAGTTCCAACTCCTCCCTGAACAAGATGAGTGTGCGTGCTTGCGCCTCCTGTCGCGCCGTATGTGTCCGAGCCTCGAGCAAATCGTCCGTCAAGGGCGTTAAAACGAGTCCATTCCGACGGACATGATTCCGTGAACATCATAATCGCGCCCGAAGGCACCAGCGCGATGGATACGTTGCACCCCGGAGGCGCGCAGGCCGGCTCCTGCCAGGCGGCAATGACGTATTGGACGGCGAAGTATAGGCCCGAGGCAAGAATAACTGCCAGAAATGTTTGCGCAAACCGCTTCATTATTTTTTATAATAGCGCAGAGATTCGTTATCCGCAAAAGAACTTATTAACAGAATTTGTTATACTATATTATATATGGATGTTTTGAGGCCGAAAATTGAGGCAAAATACGGAATAATCTTAATTATCGCTTTGGCGGGCCTTTTGTTTTTATTAAGCATCTTGCCGGCCCGTAAAAAGGCTGAAACCGTTATAGCGCCGCCGGTCGAGCCATGCGCGGATGTTGATATTTATACAGACCTTAAAGTCGCGCTTAAGAATCCCGAAAAAGTCTGCGTGCTTGATTTGCGCGGTTCGGCGGCTGAAGCCGCGCCTGAGCATATCGGCCGTTTCCAAAATCTGCGGGAGCTTTATTTAAATAACAGCAATCTTTCCGAAATTCCTCCGGACATTTTTAAAATGGAGAATCTTTTAGTGCTCGCGCTTGATAATAATAAATTCAGCCGTATCCCGCCGGACATCGGGAAACTTTCAAATCTTTCGGTGCTGTCGCTAAACGCGAATCTTTTTCAAAAATTTCCCAGAGCCATATTATCGCTTGGAGGATTGTCCGCGCTCTACATGAGTTCTAATGAACTTACAGCTATCCCTGATGAGATCGCGCGGCTGAAGAATCTCTCGCTTTTGTTTCTGGAGGGCAACAAATTTAATTCCGATGAACAGCAGAGAATCCGTGCACTGCTCCCGAACGCGGAGATATTTTTTTAGTTTTTGCGTCCTCTTTATTTTTTTCGTAAAATCTTTAAACTATTAATTGGTTGAAACAGTTGTACTCGCCAAAATTGTGCCGGAGTAGCTCAGTTGGCAGAGCAGTGCTTTCGTAAAGCAAAGGTCGGGAGTTCGAATCTCCCCTCCGGCTCCAAGATTTGACTTCGCTCGAACCTACTTTATCAAAAATTCGTGAATTAAGGAAGTCGCCCCGTCGCCGCTCGCCTCAAACTGCTTGGCGAAATTGTTGATATCAAAACTAGGATTTGCTATCATCTCAATATACCTATGAAACTCAACCGAAACATAATTTCATTGAATTGGTGGTGGGCTTTGCAGACTTACTCGCAAAGTCCTAGTTTTGCTTTGGCCTAATATATCCTCCTAAACCCAGCCATCAAAACTCCTCTCGGACTTAGCGAGAGGAGTTTTTAGTTTGTGTTGATGGCTGGATATTTTATCAAAAAATGCGTAGCCACCAGCACGAATGTCGTGCTGGGCAGTTCTTTCAAAATAAAAGGAGGTAAGCCATGAGAACTTTCGGTGTTGAGCGAGAGCGCTTTATTGTAAACGCTCAAGGCAAAATCGTTCCCGCGATCGGTGAATTGCTTCCACGCGTATATCAGATCGCCCGTGAACGAGGAATGCCAGAGAAGCAGTTCGGTTTCGAACTCTTTGCTGGACAGATCGAGGACAGGACGCCGCCGTGTCGTGACATGGCAGAGGTAAGGGAGGCACTCGTCGCCAACGACGAAGTGCTGCTCAAAGCAGCTTCCGAACTCGATCTGGCATTCGACCATTCAGAGTTCGCAGAGGAAGAGCGGGTTGTCGCATTCGAGGTCAATCTGTTTGACAAACGCCACCAGAAAATCTGGGTATCAATTCCGCACGAAAGACGTGTAGCCGCATCAGTGGTAGCCGCTGTCCATGTCCATATTTCGGTAAGCGGTGAGGAAGCGGTACAAATCCTCAATCTCTGCCGGAAAGACATCGTTGATCGCCTCATTTTTCTTGGCGACCACTCCGGCTCCAAGAGAATCAACGCGTACCGGACTATGGCGGAAACTGATGGCGTTCCTCCTGTGTTCTCCGACTTTTCGGGGATGATGATCTACATCACTTCAAAAGGAGGAGAAAAGAACGTTTGGGATCTCATCCGGTTCAAACCGTCCACGGGTACGGTCGAGTTTCGGATGTTCGGCGCAACGCCAAGTATCACGGAGATTATCGGATACATTGATGCTTGTCGCGGCGTATGCGAGATCTAAGTCGACAGATAGGGGTTGTCGGCAACGACAACCCCTATTTTTAACAAGTAGTCATAAACGCTAAAATATAAACATGAAAATTATACTTAACATTTTAACTCACGGCGACGAAAGAATCGGGTTAAAAGTCGTGAGAGAAATAAAAAAATTGAATATTGATAAAGACACTCTTGTTGCACAGGTTGCCAATAGGAGAGCTTTTGAATTACGAAAAAGATTTATTGATCAAGATTTAAACCGATCGTTTCCCGGCAAAAAAGAGGGCAATCACGAGGAGAAGCTCGCTTACAAGATTTCGCCAATTGTAAAATCAGCGGATATTGTAATTGACATCCATTCCACAAAAAGCGAATTAAAAGATGCCGTTATCGTTACGAAGCTCGATATAAATACAAGAAAATGCATCGAAGCAATGCGACCCAAGTACGTGCTGATTATGAACGCAACAAGAGATACCGCTTTAATTTCCCAAGCGAAAATTGGCCTCGCTTTTGAATATGGGAAAGACAATAATTCAATCGCGCTTAAAAAGATCGTAACGGATATTAAAAAATTATTTTGTTACATTGGCCTCGTTGATATTAAACTACCCAAAAGCAAAACGGTCGCAAAGTATTTTGATGTTGTTTCTGAAGTTGCCAAACCAAAAGGATACAAATTATTAAAGAAAATCAAAAATTACAAGATTATACATAAAGGCGAAGTATTTGCCACGAATGGTAAACATGAGCTTATAGCGGAAGAAAATTTTTATCCGATACTTTTTGGAGAAAAGAACTACAAAACCATTTTTGGATTTAGGGGCAAAAAATATTCTAAATCTTCGCCAAGCAGTTTGAGGCGAGCGGCGGCGGGGCGACTTCCTTAATTCACGAATTTTTGATAAAGTAAGTTCGAGCGAAGTCGTAAAGATACTCCAAGATTAATTTCCCCGTTTTTATTGAAAAACAGAGGTTTTTACGTTAAAATAGGCAGATGAGCGAATTTTCCAAAGAAATTAAGCGGCTTGAAAAGCAAATGCTTGAGCTGGATTTTTGGCAAAACAAAGAAAAAGCGCAAAAAATCCTAAAAGAGCTTAATCAGCTTAAGGAAAAATCCAAATCTGGAAACAAATACGATAAGGGCGATGCCGTAATATCAATTTATTCCGGAGCCGGAGGCGATGACGCCGAAGATTGGGCGCGAATCCTTTTTGAAATGTATGCTCGCTTTGTCGGCAAAAAGAGCTGGAGCTTCTCCGTTCTTCATGAACATAAAAATGAATCGGGCGGGTATAAGAATATTACTTTTGAAGTTGGAGGCAAATCGGCTTACGGCAGTCTTAAGGGCGAGTCGGGCGTGCACAGACTTGTTCGCGTTTCGCCTTTTTCGGCCAAAAAACTGCGCCACACCTCTTTCGCTTTAGTTGAAGTGATGCCGAAAATGGTTTTGCCCGAAGACGTTGAAATAAAGCCCGAAGATATTGAAACCGGCTTTGCCCGTTCTTCGGGTCCTGGAGGACAAAATGTAAATAAGCGCGAAACCGCGGTGCGTCTGACTCATAAACCCACTGGCATCAGCGTTCATGTGGATACAGAGCGCTCGCAGGTCCAAAATCGCGAACGGGCAACGGAACTTTTGAGGTCGCGGCTTTATCAGTTGAAAATTTCCCAGGAAAAAGAGAAAATTGAAGAGTTGCGTCCTGTTTCCGGAAAGGGCACTGCCGAATGGGGACATCAGATCCGTTCGTACGTTTTTCATCCCTATAAAATGGTAAAAGACCATCGGACAAATGTTGAGACCTCCAATGTTGAAGCGGTGCTCTCGGGAGAATTAGACGAATTTATTGATGCCGAGTTAAATTTGTAGTTTTTAACCCCGCATAAATTTTGCAAAATATTAAATTGGCATGATTTATTTCGATAAAGTTTCAAAAATTTATTCGCCGACATCCGCGGCCTTGGAGGATGTCAGTTTTACCGTTGAGCCGAAAGAGTTTGTTTCAATTGTCGGGCATTCGGGAGCTGGCAAAACTACTCTTTTAAAAATGCTTTTGGCCGAGGACAAACCGACTTCGGGAAAAGTTTTTTTTGAATCAATAAATGTGCATGAAGCAACCAGGGACGAATTACCGCAAATTCGCCGCCGGATCGGCTCCATTTTTCAGGATTTTCGGCTTTTGCCGACCAAAACCGCCTACGAAAATATTGCTTTTGCCATGGAAGCCGCGGATGCTTCCGATGAAGATATTGCTAGTGACGTGCCGCAGGTTTTGGAATTGGTGGGATTGACACACAGGTCTCTGCATTTTCCGCATGAACTTTCAGGAGGAGAAAAACAGCGCGTGGCAATCGCCCGCGCCATTGTCAATCGGCCGGATGTGGTTTTGGCCGATGAGCCCACCGGAAATCTTGACCCCATGAACACGCGCGAAATCATCGAACTTTTGAAAAAAATAAACAATTTGGGGACAACGGTTATTCTTGCCTCCCACAACTACGATATCGTAAATTCGCTTGAGAAGAGGGTTATAACTCTGGAAAAAGGACGGGTGGTTCGCGACGATAAAAAGGGCCGCTACGTCATTTGATTTAAAATTAAAAAAATAAAAGTTAAAATATAAAAATGAAAGTCCAGCTAAGAAGGGTGATAAAGGAGGGGACGGTGAATTTTTGGCGAAACGGCTGGGTTTCGCTCGCGGCCATTTTGGTTATGGTGCTGGCTCTTTTTATGATAGGCTCGCTTATTTTTTCCAATGTTCTTCTGACCTCGGCCCTTTCGCGCATAGAGGAGCAGGTTGATATCGGCGTTTATTTCAAAAAGGATTCAACCGAAGAAGAAATTTTAAACGCCAAATCGGCGCTATCTCAATTGGCGCAGGTAAAATCCGTTTCCTACGTTTCGGAAGAAGAGGCGCTTGATAAATTCAGAACCCGCCATGCCGCTAACGCCTTGATAACCCAGTCGCTTGACGAGCTTGGCGAAAATCCATTGCAGGCGAGTTTGAATATCCGCGCGAAAGACCCCGACCAATATGAAGTTATCGCGCGATTTTTGGATTCAAGCGCTTATTCGTCGCTGATAGATAAAATAAATTATTTTCAGAATCAGGTGGTTATTGAGCGGCTTTCCGGATTTTTGGCCGCGGCTCGCGCTACCGGTTTCGGCGCCACAGTCGTGTTTTCTTTAATCGCGATGCTTGTTGTCTTCAATACCATACGTCTCGCGATTTATACATCGCGTGATGAAATTTCGGTTAAGCGTTTGGTCGGCGCGACCCGCCGCCACGTGCGTTCGCCTTTTATGATTGAGGGAGTTCTTTACGGCGTAATTTCGGCCGTAATTACCATAGCGATTTTTTATCCGATAACTTTATGGCTTGGTCCGGCTACGGAAAGATTTTTCGGGGGGCCGAATATTTTCGGATATTATCTTTCAAACTTTTTTATGATTTTTCTGATTCTTCTGGTAATTGGCGTGGTTCTCGGCGTAATTTCAAGCTCGATTGCAACCAGGCGGTATTTGAAAGTCTAATGTTTCCAGAGGTTAAATCTCGGCATTTAAAAAATGCCACTATCATTTTCAACTAAAACCCCCGAATGGTATCGGGGGTTTTAGATTTTTACGGAAGCGAGAGTTACGCTGTCGGATAAGTCGAACAGGATTTGCAGTTTTTATTGTGTCCGAATATTTCGTAAAGCGCTGAAAGGCCGACAAGCACATAGATGAACTTTGAAACCGCGGCAGTTTGTCCGCCGAAAAGCGAGCCGATTTCCCAGTTAAAAAGCGCCAATGCCGCCCAGTTGAGGCCTCCCACAACCAAAAGCAAAAAAGCAATTTTATGTAAAATTTTCATTTATGAAATTTTATTAACATTACTGCTCGACCTTTGCGTCAATTACTCACTTTTATTTTAACTTTTTGGCGGCTATTGCGCCAAAAACTTATTCACACCTTCTTAAAAAATCATTCTTCGGCGATTTGCGATTTTTTTCAACCCCTCGTCTCAAAATTCAGAGTTCGTTGCGTTCAATTCTGCTGCGGGACTAGGACTCGAACCTAGATACCATGCTCCAGAGGCATGTGTCCTACCATTAGACGATCCCGCAATAATAAAATTATAGATTAAAATTATTCTTTTTCAATTAAAATAGCCCTCTCCTGCGGCGGAGAGGGCTATTCTTACTAGGGAGGGTGCATGATGATCGCCTCCGTTGGCCGGCTTGGTTTGGCGGTATGTGGGGCGGGCCTCCGGCGCCGTCCCTGGGGCGCCTCGGAAAATCCTGCCAACCCTGCGGCGTACTGACAGGGTGGCAGTATTAGTGCTCGTTACGGCCAGTGCATTGGGGCCCCTCCTTTCTACAAAGTGTCAATCTTTATTATATTCTTATTCCTGTATTTTGTCAAGTGTACTTAAAAAACCCTTATTTTAGGCCAAAAAACAGAATCCATTTTTAATGTTATACTATAATGATAAAAATAGCAACAAAAATTTTTGTAAGAGGCGGAGCGCTAATTTTGATAATTATCGCGGTTTTTTATCTTGCCCAAATCGCGCGTGAAAACGGCATGGTCAGAGAACTTGTCGCCGATTACGGATATTTCGGGATTTTCGCGGTCGCGGTTTTAAGCGGATTTAATCTCGCTGTTCCCGTGCCGGCCGTGGCGTTTTTGCCCTTGTTTATTGGAGCCGGTCTTAATTTTTGGATAACAATAATTTTGATTACCGTCGGCGTAACCCTAGCCGATTCTTTTACTTATATTGTCGGGCGTCTGGGACGTGAAATAATTGACGACAAGAGAAAGGCGATTGTCGCGCTTGAGCGGGTGGGTGAGCGCCACAAATGGGCGCCGATGATTTTGCTTTTTTTGTTTTCTTCTATTGTTCCTCTGCCAAATGAAATTCTTGTGATGCCGCTTGGTTTTTTGAATTATAAATTCAAAAGAATCTGGCCCGTTATTTTGACTGGAAATTTCGCATTTAACGCGCTTTATTCAACCGGGGTTATAAATTTGTTTGAAATCCTGTAATGTATCAAGTTCGACTTAATATATTTTTATGGTATTAACCACTCATGCCATCGCTGGCGCGGCTGTGGCCAGTTTAAATCCGTCGCGTCCCATCTCCGGTTTTTTTGCCGGTTTTATAGCCCATTTTATTCTGGATGCCATTCCGCATTGGGAATATGAGATTAAATCCGGCTCCATAGACCCCCATATCGGCTCTCGTTTTTTATTTGACCGCGATTTTTTTGGCGATATTTTAAGAATAGGAAGCGACGCGGCACTCGGCATAATCTTGTCGCTTGTTTTATTTTATTCGCCGAATGCGTTTGCGGCTGTTTTAGCTGGCGTCTTGGGCGGAATTACGCCGGACGCGCTCCAGTTTGTCTACGTTCGCATACGCAAAGGTCCCATTATTTATTTGCAGCGCTTCCACGAGTGGATTCATTCTCCTTACAAAAAGTTAAGAGATATGCCCGTTACAGGAATAAGTTTACAAATTGTTATTATTGCCACAATAGTTTTTTTGGTAAAATTGGTATAACTTAAAACATGACGGAAGGCAAAAAAGAGACAATTGTTTTCGGCGGGGGGTGCTTTTGGTGCACCGAAGCGATTTTCAAAATGTTAAAAGGCGTTATATCGGTCCAGCCCGGATATGCCGGCGGTTTTAGGCCCAATCCGACTTATGAGGAGGTATGTTCGGGTAAAACGGGCTACGCAGAAGTAATAAAAATAGAATATGACTCGGCGCAAATATCATTTGAAAAACTTTTAATCGTTTTTTTCTCGGCTCACAACCCAACGACGCTAAACCGGCAGGGGGCGGATGTCGGCACGCAGTATCGTTCGGCGATTTTTTATACGATCAATGCTCAAAAAACAGAAGCCGAAGAATTCATTAAAAAAATTAACGAGTCATCCGCGGAGGGCGCGCCGGTTGTAACCGAAATAAAACCTTTAGATAAATTTTATCCGGCCGAAGATTACCACAAAGATTACTACGCTAAAAACAAATCAGCGTCATATTGCCAGACAGTGATAAATCCGAAATTAGAAAAAGTAAAAGAAAAATTCACCGAATTACTAAAAACTAAAACCAGAAATTAAGTTAACATTCATCAACGGCCGTTGATGAATGTTAATGATAGAAATTAGTAGATTTTAAAAAATAATATGGATGAGAATGAAATAAAAAACAAACTAACCCCAGAACAATATAATGTAATGCGCGAAAAGGGGACGGAGGCGCCGTTTTCCGGAAAACTTTTACATGAAAAAAGAGAGGGGACTTTCAAGTGCGCGGCGTGCGGAAATCCGCTTTTTTCGTCCGATGCCAAGTTTGATTCCGGAACCGGCTTGCCCCGCATTGGCGGTGGCTGGCCGAGTTTTGACCAAGCGCTTCCCGGCGCGGTGGAGTTTAAAAAAGACGATTCCGGAGGGATGGAGCGAGTCGAAGTCGTCTGCGCCAGATGCAAGTCGCATTTAGGCCATGTTTTTGATGACGGGCCGAAAGAAACCACCGGCAAACGCCATTGCATAAATTCAATTTGTCTAAGATTTGCCCCCACGCCTACTTTTCAAAGCGCGAAGCGCAAACGAAGTATTGAAAAGTAGGTGTGGGGGTTTTGGAGAGCAAATAAATAGTAATCACACTTGACAACTTTTTCGGGGTGTGTATAATGCTTTTGGGTTTTGGTTGCCGAAAGCTCGGGGCTTTTGGCGAAGGTAGCACCTTTATTTTTTTGGAGGAAGAAAAGAATGGGTTGGATAGTGGTGATTGTTCTTTTGGGACTGGTTTTTGTTGCTTTTGCTTTCGCACAAAAATTTTTCCCAGAAGACTTGCGTATCCTTCCAAGGCTTGTGCGTTATGTCGTTTTTGCTCTGGCGGGCATCATTACCTTTGTCTCATCTTTTTATCAGATACCGGCCGGGGAGGTTGGCGTGATTTCGGAGTTTGGCGCTATCACGGGACAGATTTCAGAGGGTCCGAAGTTTGTGGCACCATGGAAAAGCGTGTTGAAGGCTAATGTTCGCGTCAGAAGCCACCAACTTAAGAAGCTGGATTCCTTTAGCCGGGAAACGCAGGATGTTTTCGTTGATGCCACATTGAATATTCGTGTGTCGCCTCAGACCATTCAGCAGTTGTATAGGACCGTTGGTCCGGATTATTTCGATGTTCTTGTAAGGCCTCGTGTTGCACAAAATTTTAAGGACGAAACGGTAAAATACAATAGCGTGGACATCGCCCCAAACCGCGAAAAAATCAGGAAGACAGTCCGCGAACGCCTTGAAAGAGAACTCTCGCCCTATTCTATCGAAGTGGTTGACTTGCTGCTGGATAACATTGATTTCCGTAAAGCATTCAAGGAGTCCATTGAGGCCAAACAGATTGCCACGCAAAAAGCTCTTGAGGAAGAACAAAAGGTCAAAGCCAGCAGATTCGTAGCTCTACAGGTTATTGAAAAAGCCAAGGGCGAAGGGCAGGCGACTCTAGAGCGCGCAACCAAGCAGGCCGAAGCCAATGCCAAGCTGGCTGCCTCTTTGACTCCGGCGCTGATACAGTGGCAGATGATCCAGCGCTTGAGCGATAAGGTCAGTTTAATCATGATTCCGCCGGGCCAGAGTTTTATTCTTGACCCGAAGGTTTTAACCCCCAAAAAGTAGAAAGCAAAAAACACATTTTTAGTGGCGGACTCAATTGAGTCCGCTATTTTTCTTCGTGCAGAACCGAGTTCTGACGCAGAACTCGGTTCTGCACGTTTTGGATTTGCAAAAAATTTTGGGGCGTTTAGAATTATAAACAATGTCTGGCGAAAAAAATGGTCACCTGGAACAAATTTACGAACGCTCGCAAAAATTGACCGAGGCGCTTTATCGGGTGACCGATCTTTTTTCGGATTCGGAGCCCTTAAAATGGCTTTTGCGCCGCGAGGGTTTGGAAATTTTTGAATCGCTTTTAAAAGTAAAAACCGCTCCTCCCAATGACAGGGTGCGGCAGATTGACCGGGTAACTGAAAAAATAAATCAATCGGTCAGGGTTTTTGAGCTTGCGGCTTCAGGGTCTTTTATATCAGATGCCAATTTTCAGGTGTTAAAAAGAGAATACAAAAGTCTATCTGACCATCTAATTGAGAAAAGATATGATATTTTGCCAGAGCCGTCGGCTGTTGGGCATATCGGACATAAATCTATTGGACAAATATCTAATGGACAACAAGAACAAGATAATCAAAGCTTAACTCTTGAAAACCATAAAATAACTGAAATAACCGAAAATAAAAAGGATAATGGGAATAATGAGAATAATGAGGTGAAGGAGGGTAATGGTGAAAGACGAGAGGAAATAATCTCTTTTATAAAAGAGAAAGATTGGGTTAGCGTAGGGGAGCTGGCAGGCGTGTTTAGGGGGCGGATAGGCGAGAAAACTTTACAGCGGGATTTGGTTGGAATGGCCGGCGAAGGTCTTTTGCTAAAAGAAGGCGAAAAAAGATGGCGCCGATATAAATTAGCGGGTTGACACAATACATATATTATACTTATTTTTTGTCCCCTTATTGACTTGAAGGGGGCTTTTTAGTAGCCTAAAGAAACCCCAATTTTGCCTTCCAAAGTTATCCACATATGGCTATTTTGCCAGGCTTGAAATGGGGAATTATAATAAGAGTTAATGCAGATTATCAGAAATGGATGCAAGGTTGTTTGAGGTGCAGAGCGTATTTCAAAGCCAGACAATGGCTCGATTTGACGTATTCGTTTGAGAGACCGCATAGAGAACTTTGATAATTTAATAACGCGACTGAAATGATTGATGATCTGAGAAAGAAAAATTAAATTGC
The DNA here is from genome assembly GCA_016432485.1 of Candidatus Niyogibacteria bacterium. Classification (NCBI taxonomy): domain Bacteria; phylum Candidatus Niyogiibacteriota; species Candidatus Niyogiibacteriota bacterium. Next base: position 415,876 of record CP066691.1, on the reverse strand, counting down.
TTTAAAGTTGAGGTTTGGTCCGGTCGATTAAATGTATTCCGTACGCCATTTGGCGGGGTTACGTTGATAAGGATAGGCCTCATTTACCGAAAGTTTACCAGTTTGGATTATTTAAAAAGAGAGAATCTTAACTTTGTCGAGGTTAAGTATTTACTCTCTGAAGATTTTTTGAAATCTCGCTAGCGCGGGATGAAGAAGAATCAATTAATGAAAATTTATTTATGAGTAAATTAATTGCAAAACACAAAAAAGTGGCTTCGGCCATTGTTTCTGTGTCAACTGCGATTTTATTGGCGGGTTCCGCTTTGGTTCCGGTCGCGAGCGCGGCTTTAACCGAGGCTCAGATCCAGTCAATTATTTCGCTGTTGCAGTCGTTTGGAGCTGACCAAACCACGGTCAATAACGTTAACTTGTCATTGCGCGGTCAAGCTACAAGCGGCACAGTTTCTGCCGGAGCTTGCAGTTTCGCCAACGACCTGACAGTGGGTTCTAAAGGCGATGATGTAACTTGCTTGCAGAACTATCTGACCGGTACCGGCCACTTCACATTTTCGGGTGGCGCAACCGGATACTTTGGTTCTGTAACACAGTCGGCGGTTGCCGCTTGGCAGGCAGCTAACGGAGTGTCTCCGGCTGTCGGATATTTTGGTTCAATTTCGCGAGCCAAATATAACGCGGTTGCCGGAACGGTTGTAACAACTCCGACTACGCCGACAACTCCAACAACCCCAACCACTCCGGTCGTTGTTCCGGCTGGAAGCGGATTGACGGTTACTGCCGGCACACAGCCGGTAGCAAGTTTGTTTCCGGTTAACTCCACGCGCGTTCCATTCACGGTTGTTAATTTCACCGCGTCTTCTGACGGAGATGTAACGGTGGATTCACTCACGATTGAAAGAACCGGTCTTGCACAGGACGCCGCGTTTGCTGGACTCATCTTGATGGATGATCAGGGAACGCAGGTTGGTCTTGTAAAAACATTGAATTCCGTTCATCAGGCAACTTTGACCGAGGACTTTGTTGTTAAAGCCGGTCAAACCAAAACGATGGTTGTCGGCGGAAACGCTCAAACATCGGGTGGCGGATACGGCGGACAGATTGCGTATCTTTCGATAAGCGCTGTTGCCGCGAACGCCGCTGTTAACGGCACATTCCCGATTACCGGCGCGGGCCACACGGTTAACGAAACATTAACCATTGGAACGGTTCCTGGTCCTGCTCGCGGTTCATTAGACCCGGGTTCATCCCAGACCAAAGAAGTTGGGACAACGGGTTATACTTTCTCGTCAGTTAAATTCACCGCCGGTTCTGCCGAAGATGTTTACATTAAATACATCAGGTGGTACCAGTCGGGCTCGGCTTCCAAGGATGACTTGGCAAATGTCAAGGTTCATGCCAATGGAAGCGTTTATGACCCGACAGTGAGCGCCGACGGAAAGTATTACACCACTGTATTTACTGAAAACAGCGGGAAGGGGCTTTTGATGCCTAAAGGATTCTTCAAAGAAATATCAATTAAAGGCGATATTTCAGGCGGTTCAAACCGAAATATTGACTTTGATATTCAGAAACGAACTGATGTCGCGTTTGTCGGCGCGCTCTATGGATACGGATTAACTCCTCCGCTTGATTCCGCGGCCGCCGCAACTGACGGCGCGGACTTTAACAACGCGGACGACCCGTACTATGACGCCGCCCAGGTTACGATTTCAACGGGAAGTATGACTGTTTCCACCAACTCTGTTTTGGCGCCTGCCCAGAACGTTGCCATTAACTTGGCAAACCAGCCGTTGGGCGCTTTCACGGTTGATGTGAGAGGCGAGCCAATTTCTGTTGCGGCAATGCACTTCAACGTTCACCTTGAAAACGAGGCGTCCGGAGAAGACGCGGACGACATCACCAGTGTTTCCTTGTATGACGAAAATGGAGCGGTTATTGCCGGACCAGTTGATGGAGTTGCCACGGAAGGCAATGCTTCAGGTGCCGCGGGTACCGCAACAGGTGAAATTCAATTCTCTGACACCGTTACTTTCCCAGTCGGAGTCCACTCATACATTTTGAAAGGCAAGATTGGAACTGACCTGGAAAACGATGATACATTTCAGGCATCCACCACTCCTTCGGCTTGGGGCACTGTTACCGGACAGGTTACCGGCAACACCATTACTCCGAGTCCGTCCTCGCCTTTGACTTTCAGCTTGATGACAGTCAAATCCGGAGCGTTGACGGTTTCGGTTTCAAGCATTCCAATCGCGCAAACCGTAATTCAGGGAGCTTCGCAATTTGTCTTTGCCAACTACATTCTTGATGTAACTGCTTCTGGTGAAGACATTCGTATCACCAGTTTGCCGGTTGTCTATGATATGGTTTCGACCGGCGCGGTAACCGACCTTACCAATTGTAAGATGTACGACGGCTCTACGGTTGTTAACTCGGCAAACATTAAGAATCCGACTACGGAGGGTTCTTCAACCAGCTTCACTTTTGACGGTTCAGGACTTACTCTTGCCAAAGGAACTTCAAAAACGCTCGTCTTAAAATGTGATGTTTCCGGTTCTGCCGCAAGCGGCGCCATTTATGCTTGGGGTCTTAATAATGGCGAAACCTTTACCGGCGCCACAGGACTTACCAGCGGACAAACCGTGGATGAGACCTTCACTGATTCTGATGGACAAAGAATGACTATTGCTACCGGAGGTTCCCTTTCTGTCGCATTGGATGCCGGAAGCCCGGGATATAAGCTTGTAAATGCCGGCTCAACCGGAGTGATTCTTTCACAGATTCGCTTTAGCGCCTCAGACGAAAACATTGAGCTCAAACAAGTAGCGCTTCAGCTTACCGGCGGAGCCTCAAACTCTCCGACCAGCCTTGTTGAACGAAAGGTGACTTTGTGGGATGGCTCAACGCAAGTGGGTGAAGCGGTATTTCCTTCATCTGACTACGCGACATCCAGCGCGCTTACCGGTTTTGTTATTCCTAAAGACAGCTCTAAAGTGCTGATCATAAAAGGAGACATTTCCGCGCTAACAAATAGCGGGCCAATCACTGCTTCAGGTGAATTCTTGAAAGTTGATTATGACGGCAACAATGAGGGAACCAACGGAAACTACGGAGTTGGTGTGGCGTCCGGAAGCAACATTACGCCTTCCGCCAACGACACTTCTTCTACCGGCATCCGTATTAACAAGGCCTACCCGACATTTGTTAAACTTGCCGTTCCGAACAACTCTTTGACAGTCGGAACCCAGTCAGGCAAAACTCTGTATCGTTTCAGCGTTACCGCAACCGGCGGAGATGTTGCGTTCTACAAGTGGACCTTCACAATCGGTTCATCCTCTGTTACGGCAACAACTTCAACATACGGCCTGTATGCCTACACCGACAGCGGTCTATCAACCGTTGATTCCTCTTTCACAACCGATGGTTTAGTGAACTACGGAAACTGTGTCAATGGACGAAATGCGATTACTGAAACGGCTCAGACACCGAGCGCCAATGACAGCCCATTAGTTATTGAAGTTTACCCTGACAAAGGCACGGTTACTTGCAATGCCACAACCACTTATGTTGTTCCTTCAGGCATTACCAGATACTTTGATTTCAGAGCGACCGTGGCTAATGTTGAATCGGCTACAGGCGTTGAAACAATTAGCGCCCAGCTTGACGGCGATGCCGCGTACCCGTCTGCGTTTACCGGTTCTGATTTAGCGTCAGAAACTGCTGGTAATATGTTCACCGCCTCTACGACAGCTAAGGAAAGTACGCATAATGACTTGGTCTGGTCGCCTCGCTCAACATCAACGTCCGCGAGCATCTATGATCTTGACTGGACGAACGGTTATGCCCTTCCTGGCCTGCCGGGAACGAATATGACCACCGAGTACTTCACAAGCCCCAACTAATCAATCCTTGTGGATTAGCTAAGGCTACGAAAAACCCCCCGCAGTTGCGGGGGGTTTTTCTATTTCCGATTCCGAACTCGGTTCGTGCCGAACCGAGTTCGGATTTTGAGGAGGGGGGGTTGCACAAAATTTTCCAAATGCTAAAATATTCCTTATGAACTTAAAATTTAAACCGCTTTTGCCTTTATTTTTACTTGTTATTGTCGCAGTGGCCGGATATTTCATCTGGCGCGACCAGAAAGTTCCGTTACCCTTGCCTCCGCCGCTATTCGAACCAGAACCCGAGTCCGAACCGAGTTCTGCAGCTGCCGAACTCGGTTCGGAATCTGCCGTAATTGACAAGAATATCCCTGATTTAGAGAGGCCTATTAAGGTTGTGGTTGGTATTTCGAAGGAAAGACGCCAACAACTGATTTTAGACATACAGGAGGTTTCTTTAATGCTGAAGGGTAATTATAACTATCTGCAGGGTTGGCTTCAATTGGGTATTTTGAGAAAGTCCGCGGGCGACTATGAAGGAGCGATTGAAGCGTGGAGTTTTGCGGGCATTATTCGTCCCAACATAGCCACATCTTTTTTAAATTCGGCCGATCTCTACGCTTATTACATTCATAATAATCAGAAGGCGGAGGAAAGTTTCTCAAAAGCTATTCAAGCCGAGCCCAAGAACGGCTTTGTTTATTATCAAATGGCCGGATTTTATAGGGAAGTAATGGGGGATATAAGTAGGGCTAGGGAAGTTTTAGAACAAGGCATTTCCGCCGGCGCCGACCCCACCGGCGACATCCAATTGTTTCTAGATTCGCTCCAATAGTTTATTCGATCCGAACCGAGTTCAGTCCGAACTCGGTTCGGATGGACATATTCACAACTTATCCACAGTTTTGTCAGAACCGAGTTCTGACAGTGTGTTAGAGTTTAGGGCAATGCGTGATATTGATTTTGTAGAGGGGGAAATATACCACATTTTTACCAGAGGCGTGGAAAAGCGCACTATATTTGAAGATGACTTTGATAGACGTAGATTTGCAACTATTTTATTCTATTTGAACGATGCCTCCGGCAAGCCAGCGCGTCAAATGCAGAACTCGGTTCCGACTCTGACGGATTCCGACAAGGAACCAATGGTTGAGATATTAAGCTGGTGTTTTATGCCAAATCATTTTCATCTCTTGGTGAAAGAACTGAAAGAAGGAGGCATAAGCGCTTTTCTGCACCGTCTTCAGGTAAGCCACGCTTTGTACTTTAATACTAAATATAAACGCTCGGGGCCGCTCTTTAGCGGCAAATTTAAGGCGGTGCATATAGGCGGAGACAAACATTTTACGCATGTAAGCCGATATATTCATCTGAATCCTTTAGAATTATTTGACCCGATGTGGAAAGAGAGGGGATATGTTGAGGATAAAGTGGGGGCGGAAAAGTTTTTAAAGGAGTACAAGTGGTCTAGTCTGCCTGATTACCTTGAACAAGGAACAAAATTTGCGTCACTTATTGATAAAAGTATGGTGATGGAGTATTTTGATAACAGCGTTGAGGATTATTGGAAATTTATAAGTGAATGGATAAACCGGCCCAAGTCCGAACTCGGTTCGGAATCCGAACCGAGTTCGGACTTGGACTTGGAGGGGAATTAAATATGATAAATAAGACGTCTTTGAAGTTTATTGGGGGGTTTGTTTTGATTGTTGTTTTGGTATTGGCAGTGCTTTATTTTTTGAACTATTATTTTAGTCCCGAACAGAAAGCCCTGCGTTACTACGCGGATCTTGAAAAACAATATGCCAACGATACTTATGGCGGACAAACCCCAGAAGAGACCCTTCAATTATTTATTGATGCCCTGAAAGCCGGCGATATAGAATTGGCGAGCAAATATTTTGTGGTGGAGAAACAGGGGGAGTGGTTACAGAAGCTTCAAGTTACTAAAGAGAAAAATGGTCTTACGGATTTTGTGAAACTAATTGGAGAATCTAAAATCAAAAGTTTGGATAGCAACTCAGCAATTTTTAATTATGAAATAGAAAGCGGGGGAGGTAGTGTAAATGTTGGAGGAAAAGAGTTCAGTGTGCCATCAGGTGTTTATACACAAACGATAAGTTTTAGTAAAAATGAGAATAGTGTATGGAAAATTATAGATATGTAAAAAGAGCCACGATTTTTTCAACCGCGGTCACAATTCTTTTGTTGTGGCCGTTTTTTGTTTTGGCTTATAGCGACCAAACAACGCACCCGGCTTTAACCCAGGAAACCATTAATTTTTTTAATCTGAACTTTACGGAATTGTCATTTACTGATGCGGAAAAAGAATTAGTAAAGCGGGGCAGTATTGATGAAGACGCTGCGCCTCGCTGGCTGCGTCATTTTTACGACCCGGTTTATGAAAGGGGGCTTTGGGGGCAGTTAAGCTCAAAGGACTGGGCCAAAGCCACTTTTGACCAGGCGGGTTTTGCTTCAGTCGGCCTTGGTGAAGTAAAAGAGCTGTATTCTGCTGACTCTGATTATTCTTGGGAGCGCGCGATTTATGAATACGCTTGGGGTGATAAAGAGAGAGGATTAAAAACACTAGGCCATATTTTGCATTTGATACAGGATGCGAGCGTTCCCGACCACACTCGTAATGACCCGCATCCGCCTGTTTTGGATTTGGGAAGTCCGTATGAACATTGGACAAAACAATTTGATATACAAAATATAGACATAGTTTCAAAGTTAAAAGGTCAAAGACCGATTATTTTTACAAATCTGGATGAATATTTTAATAATTTAGCCAAATATTCAAATAATAATTTTTTTAGTAGAGATTCTATAGAAAATTACGATTTGCCCAAACCTATTAGAATTGGGGTAGAAATTATTGGTGGGGAAACCATTCTTTTTATGTATGGGCTAGATGAAAAAGTCGATGAGTTTCGTCTGGCAAAAGTTTTTCAAGATCCAACAAACCCAGATAATTATTTAGTTTTTGTTGATAATACAAGCGAACTACTTGGAGATTACTGGTCTCGTCTTTCCAAACAAGCTGTTTTGCACGGGGCGGGCGTCATAAAACTATTTTTTGACGAAATTGAGAAAGAAAAAGAAACAAAAGTTTTATACAACAAAAATAAAACTTGGGCGCAGAAAATTTTTGATAATACAAAAAATAAAATTTTTAGTTTTGCCGCCACATTTTACGGTTCAAGCGTAACGTCGGCAGATTTAGAAAACGATTTGGAAGTTCGACTTCCAAGCGGACAGAAAGCGGTTGTTGCTACGCAGATTTTAGGTGAAGGGGTCGAAGAGGTTGAAAGGGACGAAAAGAGAGAGGAGGCAGAAAGAAACGAGGGTGTAGAAGTGGCTGAAAATGAAGAGGGGGTTGAGGTGGGGGGGATTGAAGTGGTTGATGTTGAAACCGAAGAGGTTGAAGGGGGCGAAGAGAATGGCGGCAAGAAAAAAGCGGCGGAAAATAATGGCATCCGTGACCAATACGGTTTGGTCGCGCTTCCTTCGGGAGGGGGCGCCATTGGCGGAGGAGGTTCGTCCAACTTGGCTTCACCGGAACCGGAGCCGGAAGAGCCAGCCGATACAACCTCACCCGACTTAAATTTTTCAATAATAGAATGCGCAAGCTCGTTTTCGTCAGGGTGCCTTTCAACTTCAACTGCGGCAACCCTGCAATGGTCGTCAACGGCCGAAGACCTCGCAAGTTATGAATTAAACTGCGAAACAAACGGCGCGTCTTGCGTCGGTTTTCCAAAAACATTCGGCGCGACTTCAAGCGTTGAAACATCGGAACTTTTAAACGATTTCACGGCATACACTTTCACGGTTAAGGCCGCCGACGCGGCAGGCAATCAAATAGAAATATCAAAAACCATAGAAACCGCCTCCCTTCCGGTAGTCATAAACGAAATCGCCTGGATGGGCACGGCGTCATCAACCGAAGACGAATGGCTTGAATTGAAGAACAATTCGGCGCAAAACATTGATTTTGCCGGCTTGTGGATTTTAAGAGCCGAGGATAACACTCCGTCAATAACTTTAACCGGCACGGTTTCCGCGGGCGGATATTATCTTTTGGAGCGGAAAGACGATTTGACCGTAAGCGATGTCGCCGCAGATCAGACGCCATACGGCAATGACGGCGCAAGTTGGGCGCTGAATAACGGCGGCGAGCGCCTGTTTCTTGAGCGCGTTATAAGCGGCGCGACCTCAACTGTTGACGAGGTCGCGAATTGTTCCAACTGGTGCGCGGGCGATAATACTGCCAAAAAAACAATGGAGCGCGTTGATTCCAAAACCGCGGGTACAAGTGCTGTAAATTGGGCTACCGCTATCGGCGAATTTATTTTAAACGGCGTTGATGCTTCGGGTCAGCAAATAAAAGGCACGCCAAAATCAAAAAACAGCGTCAGTTTTTTGGTAAGCGTTCAGACAACAATTTCTTCCGACAAAACTCTTACCAAACAAAATTCCCCGTATCTTATCGGCCGTGATGACATAACTGTCGCGGCGGGCTCAACTCTAACAATTGAGCCGGGAGTAGTGATAAAATTCGTTACGCTGAGCGAACCCTCGCTTATAATTTCAGGAAAAATTATCGCCGATGGCACGGCGGCCAGTCCCATTGTTTTTACCGCCTTTGAAGACGATGATTACGGCGGAGACATGAACGGTGATGGAATATGCGATCCGTCAAACGCTTCCTCAACCGCTGTCTGTCCCGTAGCGGGCAGCTGGCAGCAGATTTTAATTCAATCAACCAGCCAGAATTCCTCATTTGCCAACGCCATTATTCGCTATGGCGGCAGATGGTTTTCAAATTCCACTTATAAAGCGATGGTCGCAGTTGATAATACGAACGCGACTTTTGACGCCGTTACCGTTGAATATTCAAACGGCCACGGGCTTTGGCTGCAGCAGAATTCGGTAAGCTCCGTTTCAAATAATTCTATTTTTAGAAACAGCACAAATTCCGATTCCGGTCTTAGTCCGGGAGCGGCGGGCTTAAGAGTTGCGGGCGGCTCGCCGACCATCAACGGAAATACTTTTGAAAATAATCGTTATGGGATTTACATTTCATCCGCGCCGCAAGCAATCATTTCTTCAAATACTTTTAACAATAATTCTGTTTCGGCCGTTGAAAGTTCGGGCGCAGTCGCCTCATTCAGCGCAAATAGCGGCTCCGGAAACGCGTTTAACGCCGTAGTTCTTACGGGCGACATAACTTCAAGCGCGGTCGGAACGACGACTCTTAAATCCAATTCACTTGCGTATCTGATTAAAAATGAAGTTAATGTGCTTGCCAGCACAACCCTGGCTTTTGAGCCGCAGATTGTCGTGAAGGGTCATGCCGATTTTAATAATGCTGCCGGAAAGTTAACAATCAAAAACGGCGGGAAAATATTCTCCAACAATTCAAGCGCGTCCGATCTTATTTTTACTTCGCTTTATGACGACAGCGCGGGCGGCAATACCGACAATGCTGTAAATATTCCGCTGGCGGGCGATTGGTATGGAATCGTGATTGAAGACGGCGGTATTTTGGATATGAAGGGTTTTACTTTACGCTACGCCGGCGGAAAGACGACCGGTATTAACACGGATAATAAGGCCGGTCTTTGGATCGCGGCCGACGCGGCTAAAATTGATACGGCCGTTACGGAAAATAATTTCCAAAACGGAATTCGTTTCGCGCCGACCGCCAATTTGTTTTCCGTTAAAAATACAACGATACGTAACCACACCCAGAAAGTCACGGGTGTCGCCGCGGGATTAAGAGTCGTCGGCGCCGACGGGACACTGGAAAACATGACTTTTTCCGGAAATGAAAAAGATATCGCGGCTTCAAGCGGCTACTCAATTGATATGTCAGGATGCAACTGCGGTTCGCCCTCAACCGACCCCAATCCGCTATAATCTTTACTTTTTTACGCCGCTCAATTAGGATAAGCGAGGTTGTTTTTTATATGAAAGAAAGGAGGCAGTGGTGCTTCAAATCCCGCATTACAAAGTGCGAAAATTAAGACCGGTTCTTGATTTTCCCGCTGACGAATTTGGACCGGAAGCCGTGCACGAAGTTTTCGATCCTCGTAAATCAGCCAAACAAGAAAAAATCGGCTGGCTTGTCGTTGATAACACTTGGCGCAGTCCTACCGGCACCGGCAAGGGCGGAACGGCTATGTATCGTGGATGCGACCTCGCAATTACTCTTGGTAAAGGACGGGTCATGACCTGGAAACAGGTTCTTTGCGTGCCGATCGGCGAGAAACCGGAATATGACCCATGGGGAGGCATAAAAGGCGGAATTGATTTTGAGTCCGGCCATCCTCGGCAGGTGACACTAATTGCCAAAGCAGTGCTTCGCGGATGGGCACGAGCGCTTTTTGAGGCCGACCTTATTAAAATAGGCGATACACCGGGTAAATACATTTTTGGACTCGATGTGGGTCTTGGCGAATGGGCGGCGCGAGAGGTGGTAGATGAATTAGGTGATAGGCGCGTATCTACCGGCAAGCCGCGGGATCTCGGCGGAATTCCTTATGATGAAATGGGAATTACCGGCGTTGCTTCTATTGAAGCGCTGATCGCGATGTGTGAATACGCGGGCGTTGAATTTCATTCTTCAAAAACGACTATGGCTATTCAAGGTTTTGGCGCAGTCGGTCAGGGATTTATGAAGGGGCTTAAGGAGTTTCGCGTCGGCGAGCGGCCGACAGTAACTATTATTGCCGACCCAAGATTCGGAGGAGTAATTCAGTGCCATTTCATTGCCGGAGGTTTTGAACCAGTCGGAACTCTTGATCTCATTTCGCGTAACAGCGATCTTCGCGGATATTCGTTTGCGACCGGTCGTTTGAATCCCGGCGAAGAACTTTTTGCCGATGTTGACATACTAGCGCTGGCCTCAAGCGAACCGCGCCAGATTCATGAGGATAATGTAGGAAAAATTCGCGCTCGGGTAATTTTACAGGGGGCGAATCTTGGAGTTACGGAATCGGCTGAGCGGGCGCTTTGGGAAAGAGGAAAAATTATCGTACCCGGTTTTGTTGTCAATGCCGGCGCCTCGGGCGCGTCCTATGTGGAATATGCCGGCGGCACTCCTGAAGAGGGTTTGGATTATGCCAAGCGGGTTGTCGGGCATAATACCCGTTTTGTTCTTGAAGAAGCGAAGCGGACCGTCCGCGATCCGCGCTCCATCGCGCTTGAGATTGCAAAAAGGGAAGTGTGGAGAGCTCGTCCGCCGCGTCACATTGAACGAGCCATCCTATCTTAATTTTTGAAAATAGCGACCTATTTTTTCCGGTCGCTTTTTTGTTTAAAATATAAATATACATATGAATAAAAAGAAAAAGGCCGCGGAAATTTTGCGTCGGCTTAAAAAATTTTACCCCGGCGCCAAAATCCGGCTTAATTATGGCAACCATATCCAGCTTTTGGTCGCGGTAATACTTTCGGCGCAATGCACGGATAAAAAAGTTAACGAGGTAACGGAAAAACTTTTCAAAAAATATAAAACCGCTCGCGATTTCGCCTGCGCCAATCGCGCGCGGTTTGAACAAGAAATAAAATCAACCGGATTTTATAGAGCCAAAGCCAAGAGCATAATGGGCGCTACAAAAATTATTGATGAAAAATACGGCGGAAAACTTCCAAAGAGCATGGCCGAGATGGTCAAACTTCCGGGCGTTGGGCGAAAGACCGCAAACATTGTTTTGGGCAACGCCTACGGAATTGTTGAAGGCATTGCGGTTGATACGCATGTGCGCCAATTCGCCAATTACTGCGGACTATCAAGCCATTATGACCCCGTAAAAATTGAGCAGGATTTGATGAAATTATTCCCGAAAAAAGATTGGTTTAATTTGACCTATATGATTATTGAATACAATAGAGCAATGAAAAATAAAGCGAATCGCCAAAAAGCGGGAGCGATTTTGAAAGACATTTGCCCTGGAGCGCCCCGCTAGAACGGGGCAAGCCCCGCTAGAACGGGGCAAGCCGGATTGACGCCGGCACAAATCTATATTAACTTTTCTCTAGAGCGATTTTCCACCTTCATTTAAGGAGGAAAAATGGAAAAAGGGCCGGCAGCAGGGAGATTCGTACTCATCGGAAGAGTTATTCATGATACCGAAGGTTTGCGTAGATCATATGTGGGCGTGCCTTTTAATGATCTTGGTTCTCTTCGCGGCTGGGCGGTTTTGGAGGTTGTGGAGGCCAGAGGACGAAATATTTTTCACTGGCTAGACCATTTTCAACGCCTTCAATGCTCCGCAAAAGAAGCAATTATAGACCTTTCAAAAATTGAAGTTATCGCAAGCGTAGATCTGGAAGCGCGGCTCGGCGAACTGCTTGAAAAAAACGGCTTTGAAGAATCAATTATACATCTGCACTGCACAGCCGGTAAAACTTTAGACGGCTGGAATCCGGTTGGCTCACCACTGCTATATGCCCGTGTTTTCCGCCTGAAAAGAAAAGAAGGTTTCGCGCGTCTGGCGACGCGAAAATTTGAAAGGCAGTTGGCTGAAGTAAAAAGGCCGGATTATTTTTTCGGCGCGAGAGAACGATTTTTAGTATCACAGCCGGATTCGGAAGGAAAAGTTCCTTATCATGATATTTTGTATTTAGGTCCGGACGGGGAAATACTTGAGACAACCGGTTCTAATGTTTGTTTTGTGTTTAAGAATGGAGTGGTGATTGCGCCGCCGCTTTCTGGCGATTCGGGCCGGCCCCAGGTCTTGGACGGCATTACTCTGAAAGTGGTTCTGGAAATTGTGGAAAAAAACTCTCCAACGGCCTTTTGGGCCAAAAGAGAGCCAATATCCGTTTATTATCTTAAGCAGTATATGGATAAGTTGGACGGCGCACTCATGACTTCCACGACCGGGATTATCCCCATTGAAAAAATAGACGACCTTGAAATTCCGGTGGGACCCTTGACCCTGAAACTGCAGCAGATGTTTAATAAATATCGCGAGGATTATTACGCAAGACGTAGCTAATATTTTTTCCCGTTGCTCAAAGCGACGGGATTTTTTTGTCTATACATATTGTTATATTTTGTTATGCTTATAAGAGGACCCTCTTTTTTTAGGAGACGAAGAATGGCTACAATGATTACCAACGAATGCATCAACTGCGGAGTCTGCGAGCCGGAATGTCCCAATGAGGCCATCAGCGAGGGCGAAGATGTTTATGTGATTGACCCGAATCTTTGCACCGAATGCGTGGGTTTTCACGACGAAGAGCAGTGCGCGGTGGTTTGTCCGGTTGATTGTTGCGTGGCCGATCCGAATAACGAGGAAACCGAGGAAGTTCTTTTGGCCCGCGCGAGAGCCTTTCCGCACGGCACAGATATTCCTCCTGACCCCATTCCTCCGGCACTTTCCCGATTCCGGAAGCAATAAGCCCAATTTCAGCCCTCTCATGCAGAGGGCCTTTTGAATACTTGACGCCGTTTTCTTTTGCGTTATACTTATTATATAAGCCGTAGAAAATAGGCAGGCATACCATAAGACCTATTGAGGCGATTTTGCGGCTTTATTATTAGCCGTATTTATTTGTGTCAGATGGCCATCACCAGAGCAAAAAAAGAAGAAATAATAAAGGATTTGCATCAAAAAGCCGAGAAATCAAAAATGGCCGTTTTTCTTAATTTTCATGATTTGGCGGCAAGCGATATGACGCGTTTGCGAAAAGAATTTCTGGGCGCCGGAGCGGACTTGAAAGTCGCTAAAAAAACCCTGCTGAAACGGGTTTTGGGAGCTTTTGGCTATGCCGGAGAACTGCCGGCTTTGGATGGCGAAGCGGCGGTTGCCTTTATTTATGAGGAGTCGCCCGAGGTTGCCAAAATAGTCAGGAATTTTTCCAAAAGCCATAAAGGATTAAAGATTTTAGGCGGAATTTTTGGCGGGAAATATGTTTTGGCCGATTTTATTGAACGGTTGGCAACTCTTCCGTCACGGGAAGCGCTTATAGCGCAAACCGTATATCTTATCGGTTATCCGCTTCGCGGCTTGGTTGGAGGTGCTGGCGGTCCAATTAGAAATTTGGTCGGAATTATTAATCAATTAGCAAATAAAAAATAATATGTCATTAGCACCAAATTTAGGAGAAGAAAATAAAAATGTTGAAGTGCCGGAAAAATTCAAGAACTTGGTTGCGAGTATTGAAACAATGAGCGTTATGGATTTAGCCGAATTGGTTAAAGTCCTGGAAGATAAATTCGGAGTGTCAGCCGCCGTTATGGCGCCGGCCGCAGCTTCCGGAGCAGTCGCGGGAGCCGAAGCCGCAGCCGCTGAAAAAACCTCATTTACGGTAGAATTAAAAGATGCGGGCGCGCAGAAAATTCAGGTGATTAAAGTCGTGCGCGAAGCGCTTGGTTTGGGCCTGAAAGAGGCCAAGGACTTGGTTGACGCGGCCCCGAAAGTGGTTAAGGAAAATATAAAGAAAGAAGAAGCCGAAGAGCTCAAAAAGAAATTTGAGGAGGCCGGCGCAAAGGTTGAACTTAAATAATCGATACCAATATACGAATTGATTCTAATTATACGAATCTATTGGTATAATTAGTATGCATTAGTAGATTTGCATCGCGTAAAATTATGGATATTTTAGCCGAACTGTTCTCCTCGCAGGCGTTAGTTAAAATAATGCGTTTGTTTTTAATGAACGCCGAAGAGGTACTTGAGTCGCGCGACATAAGCCGGAGAACTAAACTTAATATACGAAAAGCAAATTATGAAATCGGCCTTTTGAGAAAAATCGGTTTCATCAAGCCGTCAACGAAAGAAATAGAAATTGAATTCAAAAATAAAAAACCCAAGCATAAAAAAGTAAGGGGCTGGATTTTGGACCAGGATTTCGCGCTCCTGCATCAGCTTCGCGGCTTGATTCTCAATTCCGCTCCGATAGGCAAAGATGTCTTGCTTAAAAAATTTAAGGCGCTCGGCTCAAAACTAAAATTGGTGGTGCTCTCGGGGATATTTCTGGACAATGATTCGTCGCGCCTGGATGTTTTGGTGATAGGGGATTCAATAAGCCGCGCCAAGCTTGAGAGTATTTTGAGTTCGATTGAATCGGTTATCGGCAAAGAACTCAAATACGCCCTTTTTTCAGCGGACGAGTTTAAATATCGGATGGGCATGTACGACCATTTTTTGCGCGAGATTTTTGACCATCCGCACGAGAAACTCCTTGATAAGTTGAATGTTTAAAACTAGCCGACACTTAGTGTCGGCTAGTTTTTGGGCGGTTGGTTTAATGGTAAAACGCTGCATTCACATTGCAGAGAGCGCAGGTTCGATTCCTGCACCGCCCAATTTTGAAATAACGGCTTTTGCCGTTATTTCTTTTGAGGCAGGAATCGAACCTTTGAGGTGGGGTCGGGAGGAAGCGTAAGCGTCCTTGCGTGTAGGAAAACAGCCCCGCAACTGCGGGGCGCTAGAAACCGAGGGTTTCTAGGGAGCGCGAGCGAATCCTTTGAGGTGAGCGAGTCGCGACTGGTTCGATCCCAGCATCGCGCACTTGACCCCCACGACCTATCGAGCTTTTAATTAATTTCATGAGTTATGTTTATATAATAAAAAGTTTGAAGGACAATTCCCAAAGCCTTAAAGCTCGATAGGTGTGGGGGTTGACTTTTCTATAGTTATACTATATAATGTAGGAGTATTTTGCAATATTGACATATCAACGGGATCTTCTTTGGATAAGGATTCTGCCGCAACATCAAACCAACCGAAGGGAGGAAATATGAAGCTTTTGACACTTTGGCTGATTGACAAAAACATCCCCCTCTCGTTGTGGCGAAAAAAGGAGGAGGATTTTTCAGGGAGTGATTCGTGCGGTGTAGTTTTTGAAGGTTGGAACGCGGGGAAAGAGTTAAAAAATGTGGTCGCGATTATCGTCAATTCGATGTCGCATCACGCCGCGGTTGAGCTCGTTGCTCGAGAATGGGATTCTTTTCCATCCATTCTGCGTATGAGGCTCACTCAGGAGCTGAATGCGGCGAATGGTACCCGATCGGGCAACAAGACCAAAGGGATTCTTCGTCTCAACGAAAAGTTGGGAGGCAGGGTCCTTTCTAAGGTTGACGACAGGTTAACCGACAGAGATTTGCGAGTTATCGACGGACGGATAATTTCGCGTCAACGGCCAGTGAATCCGGCAGTTGCAGGGGCAATGCGGGCTCACGGCGCTTTTACATTGCCGTCGGACTTCGATAAGATGTCCCCGGCTGCAAAGCGCAAAATCCGGAAGCAGCAAGCCGAAGACCGTCGGCGCGACCGGCCGGGAAAAAAGAAATAGAGGTTATCCGGGCGGTCCAAAAATCACAATCAAACTAAAAGGAGGAAGGGCAATGAGTCTGAACCAGGTGTTCGCGGCGACACCGAAGCCGGTGGTCGCCGAGTGCGAAGGTTGCGGGGAGCAGGAGGGCGGTTTCTGCAAACGCTACTCCGACCCCGGCGCGCTGTGGGCTTTGGGTTCTTGTCCGATGCATAGCGGTTTGTTGGCACAGGCAAGAGAGCGGGCTGCTGCAAAGCAAGTGGGGCGGAAGGTGAACCCCATTAAGGCCTCAAAGCGCGCTGCTGGAAAGAAGTAGGCGCGTGGTTCGTCACGGAAAGGAGAAAAGCCGCATGAAAAAGAGGTGTGCCCTCTGTGGGCATTTCGTCGGCGGAGGAGGAGATCGTCATGCCGCTGGCAGTTGCCCACCAATCAAGAGGGGCAAAGGCAGCGAGCGCGCGCGGCACAGGCGCGCGCTGAAGAGGAAGGCGAAGCAAGCAACCTCCTCTCCAAAACGGGGAGTGACAGTTGCTGGAATAAAAAAAAAGAAGCACAAAGGGAAGTGAAAATTGCCCCGTCGTTTCGCTAGCCAGCGGAACGACGGGTTTTTTATTTGACACAAGTCAGACTTGTGTAAATTGAGGTTCACAAGTTATCCACACTTTATTAAGACAGGAGAAAATCGCCTTAAAATATGGTATAATATACGCGTACCCGAAAAAATAAGGGTTTCAAAGTAGAATTTTCGCTTTAAAACCGAAAAAGGTCGAAATTCTTCGGTTTTAAAGCTGTTTTATAAGCTAAATTAAGGTTTAACCTTAAATATAAATAATTAAACTTTATGTTGTTACAGACTTGGGGTGATGTTCTTTTGTCGTCATTCCAGCAATTATGGGTGGGAGTTGTGGCTTTTGTGCCGCAATTAGTTATAGCGCTTGTCATTTTCATCATAGGCTGGGTGATAGCCGCCGCTCTTGAAGGCGTCGTTATCCAGATTTTCCGAGCGTTGAAAATTGATCGCGCTCTTCAGGGCCTGGGAGTTGAAGACCCGCTTTCCAGAGCTGGGTTCAGGCTTGATTCCGGAAAATTCGTTGGCGTGCTCGTGAAGTGGTTTTTCATACTGGTATTCTTGGTTGCCGCCGTTGATGTTCTGGGTTTGAGAGAAGTTAATGTATTCTTGGCTCAAATTGTTTTGGTCTATTTGCCGAATGTGATAGTTGCCGCGATTATTTTGGTTGTGGCGGCCGTTATCGCGGATGTGGTCAGAAAATTTGTCGCCGGTTCGGCAAAAGCGGCTCATCTGCCTTCCGCTGGATTTTTGGGCGGAGTTGCAAAGTGGGCTATCTGGATTTTTGCCATTCTAGCGGCGCTCTATCAATTGGGCATCGCCGGAGTTTTTGTTCAGACATTCTTTACCGGATTTATCGCCGCTTTGGCCTTGGCTGTTGGTTTGGCTTTCGGTCTCGGAGGAAAGGAAGCCGCCGCAAGGTTTATAGAGCGTCTTCGCTCGGATATTTCCAACAACTAGAGTATATTGTTTAGTGGAAAGAAAATCCCCGCGGTCGCGGGGATTTTCTTTTGTTCGTGAACCACTTGACACGCTTTTTGCGGGGTATATAATGGAAATACAAATGTTAAACCAGTTAATATATCCACAAAAAGAAGGCGGAGGGGGAATGTAGCGTCAAATTTTGCCGTATTTGCAGAACCCGCCTTCAAGAGGCGGTTTTACGTTTGTGCGCAAGAACTTTGACAATTTATGAAAGGGTCACCCTCACACCTACTTTGGCATTGTGTTTTTGTTGCATCACAAGTATCAGTCGGCGGAATGAATGTTTCGTTGGCTGTCGCGGATACGTGACAAGAATAACGAAAACATGACATAACGATGCCAAAGTAGGTGTGAGGGAAAATAAGTCTAAAAATCCCGTTTTCTTTGTAAGTGGTACAAAGAATGGCGGGATAAATATCAAAACACCGGGACAGAACATAAGGGCGTATGGTGGATGCCTTGGTTTGAAACGACGATGAAGGACGTGGCGTGCCTGCGATAAGCCTCGGGGAGGTGGCGAGCAACCTTTGAACCGGGGATGTCCGAATGGGGAAACCCAATTTGGCAAAACCAAATTACTCCGATTTTAATCGGAGAGTGCACCCAGGGAAGTAAAACATTTCAGTACCTGGAGGAAAAGAAAACAACACATATCTCACTTACGTTCGATATGCAATTTCTAATTATCTAATGTCTAATTTCTAATTATTTTAGGAATTAGAAATTAGGAATTAGTCATTACATCGAGCGCAAGCGAGATGTGCAAATTCCCCTAGTAGCGGCGAGCGAAAAGGGAACAGCCCAAACTTAACTAGTGAACTAGTTTACTAGTCAACTAGTTAGGGGTTGTAAGTACGGTTCGTTTGGGAGCAATCCCAAGGAGAGTTAATAAAATTAAGACTTCGTTAGGAAAATCGGCTGGAAAGCCGGGCCATAGTGGGTAATAGCCCCGTATTCAAAAACGGTCTTATGCTCTCTGAATCGTTACCCTTCGATTAAACTCAGGGTGTTATATCCTGAGCGAAGTCGAAGGATTACTTGAGTACCTCGACGCATGAATGGGTCGGGGGAATCCGGGAGAACTAACTCCCAAGGCTAAATACGTTTCAAGACCGATAGTGAACTAGTACCGTGAGGGAAAGGTGAAAAGCAGCCCGTTGAGGGCGGTGAAATAGTACCTGAAACCATATGCTTACAAGGAATCGGAGCCCCCACACCTACTTTGGCATTGTGTTTTTGTTGCATCACAAACGTAAGTCAGCGGAATGAATGTTTCGTTGGCTGTAGTGGATATGTGACAAGAATAACGAAAACACGATGCAACGATGCCAAAGTAGGTGTGAGGGTGACGGTGTGCCTATTGAAGAATGAGCCAACGAGTTAATTCGTATCGCTTGACTAAGTCCTACGGGACGCAATCAAAGGGAAACCAAGTGTTAATAGCGCGTTGCATTTCAGCTTTTAGCTTTTAGCTTACAGTTTTTAGGGGGCAACTTCTATCAGCTGACAGCTAACAGCTATAAGCTAGTTTGCAGGTAGTACGAATTAGACCCGAAGCCGGGTGAGCTTGCCATGACCAGGGTGAACTCCGTCGAAAGATGGAGGGAGGCCCGAACTGGTTGATCGTTCAACGTCATCGGATGAGTTGTGGCAAGGAGTGAAAAGCTAATCGAACTCGGTAATAGCTGGTTCTCTCCGAAATAGCTTTTGGGCTAGCGTCTTAAATTACTTCTGGGGGTAGAGCTACTGGAAGGTGCGAACAGGGGGAAACCTCGTCTCACCTACCAAACTCCGAATACCAGAAGCGTATTGAGGCAGTTAGACCGTGGGGGCTAAGCTCCACTGGTCAAAAGGGAAACAGCCCTAACCCACATCTAAGGTCCCTAAATCTTTGCTAAGTGCAAGTAAGGTGGTGAGGTTTCTCAGATAGCGAGGAGGTTGGCTTAGAAGCAGCCATCCTTTAAAGAGTGCGTAACAGCTCACTCGTTAAGAGATTTCGCGCCGAAGATAATCGGGGCTAAGCAAAGTACCGAAGATTGGGTCGCCAATGCTTTGCGTTGGCGAGGTAGGAGAGCATTCTCTATGCTGTGAAGGTTATGGCGTGAGCCGGACTGGAGTGTAGAGAAGTGAGAATGTTGGCACAAGTAACCACAAGGCCCGTGAGATCCGGGCCCGCCGAAAACCCAAGGTTTCCTTGGCAATGGTGATCAACCAAGGGTTAGCCGGTCCTAAGGCAATGGCGAAAGCCGCAGCTGATGGACAGCCGGTTAATATTCCGGCGCCCCCTCGCTTTTTGACGGAGTGACGGAGGAAATAAAAGAGAGCGCATTATTGGATTTGCGTTTCTGTGGCAAGAGCTGTTCTCCAGGAAAATCCGGAGAGCGGCCGCAAGGCAAAGTTCATACCGCAGAAGAACTTTCCGCTACGGCGGGAGGGATTTTCTTTAAGAGCCTTCCTAGAAAAACTTCTAAAATCATAAGCGCGGGGACCGTACCGTAAACCGACACAGGTGGGTGGCTCGAGTAGAGCAAGGCGAACGGGTGATTCCTCTCCAAGGAACTCGGCAAAAAAGCACTCGTAAGTTAGCAATAAGAGTTGCCCCGTTCACCCCGCAATTGCGGGGCAAGAGCGGGGCTGCAACAAAAGTACCCCTGGCGACTGTTTACCAAAAACACAGCTCCCTGCGAACTCGTAAGAGGATGTATAGGGGGTGACGCCTGACCAATGCGAGAAGGTTAACGTTGGCGGTCTTGCTAGTTTGCTAGTTTACTAGTTAACTAGTCTGGCTGACCGACCGAAGCCCTCGTCAATGTCCGCGATAACTATAATCGTGTTAAAGTAGCGTAATTCCTTGTCTGGTAAGTTCAGACGTGCACGAAAGGCGCAACGACTGGGGGACTGTCTCGGAGAGGAGCCCGGTGAAAATACAATGCCGGTAAAGATGCCGGCTACCTGCAGTTAGACGAAAAGACCCCGGAAGCTTTACTGTAGCTTGATATTGGGTTTAAGCTTCTGATGCGTAGCATAGTGGGGAGGCTTTGAAGTGTTGTTTTCGGATGACACGGAGCCGCCAGTGAAATACCCATCTTCAGTCGCTTATATTCTAACCTTGAGGGCAAAAACCGCGGGGAACAGTATCTGGCGGGCAGTTTAAGTGGGGCACTTCCCTCCTAAAGAGTAATGGAGGGGTCTATTAAGGTC
Source organism: Candidatus Niyogibacteria bacterium (assembly GCA_016432485.1). Taxonomy (NCBI): domain Bacteria; phylum Candidatus Niyogiibacteriota; species Candidatus Niyogiibacteriota bacterium. The sequence goes on along the minus strand of CP066691.1, from coordinate 394,954 downwards.
GGCTAGCTCCGGATGGAAATCGGAGCGATAGGGCAACGCCATAAGCCGGCTTGACTGCGAGGCGGACATGCCGAGCAGGTGCGAAAGCAGAGCGTAGTGATCCGATCGTTGGCATTAGATGCCGCGAAAGCTCAACGGATAAAAGCTACTCCGGGGATAACAGGCTAGTACCGCCCGAGCGTCCACAGCGACGGCGGTGTTCGGCACCTCGATGTCGGCTCATCTTATCCTGGCGGTGAAGAAGCTGCCAAGGGTTCGGCTGTTCGCCGATTAAAAAGATACGCGAGCTGGGTTCAAACCGTCAAAGAGAACCTTAAAACATTGAGAACACACGGCGGCTTTCCCGCGCGAGCGGGATCGAAAAACCGACTCATATCGGTGAAGTCCTAGTTATACACATTGAATAACAACCTGTCGTATGCTAGGATAATACCGAGGGAAGTCGTATATGCTTAAACATCTTTCAACGACCGAAAAAGCTTACATCGCCGGATTTTTAGATGGCGATGGAAGTGTTTACGTGCGCGCGAAACCGAATCCAACTTATCGTTACGGATTCCAAATCGCGCCATACGTTGTATTTTTTCAGTCAGCAAAAGATCGTAAAAATTTTGAACGAGTATATTCTCTGATAAATTACGGTATAGTAAGGAATCGCAAAGATGGAATAATCGAATATACCATAAACAAGGTTGATGATATAAAAGATTTTCTTGCCAGCGTTAGGCCATATGTAAGACTTAAAAAAGAGCAGTTGGAATTAATGCTGGACATTTTGCGAGTTAAAAAAGACGTGAAAAATGATAGCGATTTTTCACGACTACTGAAACTTGTTGATAGATATAGAGAGTTAAATTACTCAAAAAAAAGAATTAAGCGTGTACTGACCCCGTAGAGACTTGGCTCGGTTGAGCCAGATTCGCCAAATTGGCGGATAACACGTCGGTCCCCCGCAGTTGCGGGGTGATGGTATAGTCCAAACAATTAGTAATAGTTGAGTATTGCGTGAGACAGGTTGGTCTCCTATCTACTGCAGGCGTTGATTCTTGAGGAGAGTCGTTCCTAGTACGAGAGGACCGGAACGAACGAACCTCTGGTCTACCAGCTGTTCCGCCAGGAGCACCGCTGGGTAGCTATGTTCGGAACGGATAAGCGCTGAAAGCATCTAAGCGCGAAGCCGACTCCAAGATTAGGAATCGTTGAGGCCCGTGCGAGATTAGCACGTATATAGGCTCTAGGTGTAAGCGCGGCAACGCGTTCAGCCGAGGAGTACTAAATGGCCAAGTTCTGTCCCGATGTTTTGATACTTATAGATTTATTTGACCTAAAAAGTGGCTAAAGTTTGAGTTTTCCAAGTTGGTGACTTGACGCGATGGAACTACCCTTTTCCATTCCGAACAAGGTCGTAAAACGTCGTAGTGCCGATGGTACTCGCAAGGGGAGAGTAGGCAGTCGCCAACTTGAAGAACTTAAGCTGCCAGCCTGTCCCGTCGTATGGCGGGATTTACACGCGCGATTTAAAGACCAGTCTTACCATAGACTGAAGAAAGGCTTAAACTGCTGCCGTAGTTATATTTTCCGTGGATTTAGTTGTTTTCAGGCTGTCCTCAGTGGACAGCTTTTTACTATAAAACTAATTTTTACTATAAAACTAACAAAAAATATGATTAGATTTTTAGTAACTCACCACACTTTTCACGATCGTAGAAAACGTGGTGAAAGATTAGATTTCTTTTATCAAAAACATTTTTACGCAAGAAGTAATTTTATAAAATCTTATTGCTTCTTCTGTTTCTTTGTATGTGTCATAAGGACATACCCAAACGCTTTTTTGAAATTGTGTGTAGCCTAAATCTGCCAGGTTGACGCGAAAACCGTCTCTTGCCAACCTGTTTTTTTCCGAAATATCAAAAACAACCATAATCCAAAGCCCATCTTTTCTTCTGCGCCTTTTTTGAAATTTTCTTTTTGCGCGAATAGCTTTTGTGATTCCTTTTGGGGTTAAAATAAATCCCCTTGTCGCCTCAAGAGCTTTTATGTTTATATATCCTTTTTCTCCAAGATAGCGAATAAATTCCGCAAAGCTTCTTCTGGCTTTTTCTTTTTGGTACTCGAGTCTTAGTCGTCTTGTATCAGGGTAAACGGCTTCGGACATAGTTCTTGGTCCGACAAAATCGACAACATCTTCGGTCGTTTCTATAAGGTCATATATTTTCCATAAAAATTTGTCGGTCACAGGGATTTTCATTATAAAACCATTCTACCACACTTCTTACGATCGTAAGAAGTGTGGTGTGGCGAAACATCGTAGTGCCGACTGTGCCCCGCACCGACGCGAAACGTCTGGTGTCGGGGTGATACCCCTTTGGGGGGAAAGCAGCTAATCGCCAGCTCACAGGATTCAATTTTAGTGCGGGATAGGCAGCCGCCGATACAGAGTGTCTTGGGCGGTTCTACGGGCAGTTTTAAGGGTAAAATTTGCGCTTGGCTGCTATTGACAAAATACTAAAATAGGAGTATAATTAGAGTTGGAAAATGAGGGGTTTTTGAAGGCCAAGAACCCAAGCAGAATCTTGACTCAGGAGGAAGAAAGATGAAGAAGGCGTTTTTGGTGATGTTTCTCATCGGATTGGTGTTCTCCTTTTTGGCCTCGGTCGCGACCAAGACCTTCGGAGAGACCGTGGCCTTGGACAAAAATCTCCCCGTGACAGCTGTCATATTTGAGAGATTGTCTATCACGGCGTACGGGGAGTATGTGGATGCGTGGGCCCTCCGCGATTTTTACAAGAAGCTTGCGAAACTGGGCGTCACCTCCGGAGACATCTCTTTTGAAAGAAGGACAACTCTTCTTTCAAGGGGTCCGATGGAGAATAAGCTCTTTAACTACTATGCTTCGGGATGGATCATCCTGAAGCATAGGGGCCGGGTTTCCGTAAGCGCGGCCGCGGGCGCCATCAACGATGAAGTGGCGGCTCTCAATAATGCCATCTACGAGGTCATCAGGATGGTGGAGGGCGCGCAGTAGAAACGACTCTCCAAAAAGGAGAGGAGCCGTCGCGGCAACGCGGCGGCTTTTTCATTTTCTTATTTTACGCTATTTTTACGCGGCGCGGTTGTGTTTTATCCGAGAGGCATTACTATGGAATTATATAATTTGACGGCGTTAATTTAATTTTAATATGGAAAAAATATCCCTAACTCATATAGAAGAAGCAGAGGAGAATAAAGACGAAGAATTATTGTCGGTATTTAAAGAAATTATGTCTAAAGAAGATTTGTCTTTTACGGAAAAAGCCGAGGCGGCTCATAATCTTGTTTTGGGCATAGAGGTTCCGATATCTGCTACGGTAATGTTGCAAATTGTAAATGAGTTGTCAGATGACGTGGACGCTGAAGATGTGGAAGAAATAGAAAGCAGAAGTCTTGATATATGGGAAGCAGCAAAAAAAGAATCAGATGAGGCGATCGTAATGCGTTTAAGGGCTAAATCTTTTTTCCTGCGTTCTGTTGCCGAACAGGCTGCGGCGAATGAAATGGAAAAAAGATGGCGCAAGGCCGCGGCATAATGCGGCATAATCCGGCTGGGCCGGATTATCCGATTTTAGAAACAGAGGAAGAATCCTTCCCGATTAACTTGACTTTTTATTTATAAGGTGCTACTATTAGATAGTAGTATTAAGTACCTTTCTAAAGCGCCCTTGGAGCTTCGCTGTTCTTGGAGCAGATGTAAAATCCACAAAAAAAGGAGGTATGACAAAAATGAAAATCATGTCATCTTACAGGGATATATCCCCCGGGGGCATCAGGAATATAAAGATGGGATTTTGGGGTTGTGCCTTAGCCGTCTCGATAGTTTTTCTGGCCATTCTGTCTTTGGCAGGAGTGTTGTCGGCAATTTACCTTGTTCCCACTGAGCACAAAATGCTCTTTGCCGTTTTGGCGGGGATCTCGTTCAGCTCCTTTGCCGCCTGCGTATACTTTTACGTATCGTTTTTCTTACGGCGCTAAAAAAAGTTCTGACGCGGACCATCGCGAACCATCCAGCGGCTCTTCATGAGCCGGACAAAGAAAGGAGAGCGTGATGTTCTGACGTAAAAAAACAAAAAAACCGAGAGCGAGTTCGGGAATCCGTCCAATCCGGATTCCCTTTCCACCGAGCGCATCATTTTGGCAAGAGCTTAGCTCTTGTCAGAAGTAATGGCGCGTTGGGTGGAGCTCCGAAGCGCAGGGTTTCGGAGAAAGCAAGTTCTTTAAACCCGTGAGCAGGAGGATGTAAAAAATGACAAAATCGGAATTTCAAAAGCATGATCTTGTCATTGTTGTCAGCGACAACATCGAGGAGGGGATCGTCCGCGGACAAAAGTTTCTGGTTCTTGGAGTCCAAAATCTTCTGCCAGGCCGCCAGATGATTGAAATCGAGATTTTTCCGGGGTATCGCGTCTGTCGCGCGGCGGAGTTTTTTCAGAAGGTGCGAACGTAGGCCTCCGCGCAAATGAGGCTCGGGAATCATAGGCGGTCTTGGCAAATTTTGCCGAGGCCGCCTTTTTCATTTATATTCAATATATATGGCATTAGCTTGGCGGTTTAAAAAACAGCTTTTTTATCTTGGCGTTTTGATTATTATTCCTTTGGCAATAATCATTTATATTGCTTTTCAAGTAACACCCGAAGCGACTTGTTTTGACAATAAAAAAAATCAAGGAGAAGAAAAAGCGGATTGCGGCGGCCCCTGCAAGCCGTGTCTTGAAAATCTCACCCAGCCCGTAGTTTTATGGACCCGCCTTTTTAAATTAGCGGGCGGTTTTTACGAAGTCGCCACACTCATTGAAAATACCCACAATTCGGCCGCCTCCGACAAATTTACTTACCGCATGAAAATTTATGATGGACAAAATATCGTCATTGGCCTTAAAGAGGGCTCCACTTTTATAAATCCGAACGAAAAATTTTTAATATTAGACCCCACATTCGCAACGGGAGAGCGTATTCCGGTGAGGGCTTTGGTTGAAATTGACCCGGTCAAGTGGCGCTTTGCCGAATATTCTCCGACAAACATTATTACGGTTTCCCGTGATTTCTCGCTTTTGCCGCAGCCCCGACTAAGCGCGGTTTTACGCAATAACGATATTTTCGCGATAAAGAATATTCAGATTTCCGCGATTTTATATGATGATGTAGGAAAAGCAATCGGCGCGAGTCTTACCAATGTTGATGAAATAGGGGGTAGTGCCGAAAGAGCCGTTTTTTTCTCCTGGCCCAAAACGGCAATCACCGAGGAGCCCAAAAATATTGAAATACTCGTAAGGCGCTATAACCCGGCCGAAAGGCCGTAGATATTTGACATAAAAGCATAAATAATTTATAATGTTATCAACACATTAAACCCCCTTGACGGGTTTTTGATTCGGGATTAGAATGTGTTTATACTACACTAAGTAAAGGAGCAAGGTTATGAATAAATCCAGCCAAAAATACAAATTCGCAGCAGTGGCCGTTGATGTCATTATTTTCAGCATTGATTCGGAAGAGCTGAAAGTTCTTTTAATTGAGATGAAAAAAAGGCCTTATGTGGGTTTTTGGGCGGCTCCCGGAGGATTAATAAAAGCCGACGAGTCGCTTGATCAGGCGGCCAAACGCCAGCTTTCCGTAAAAGCGGGACTGAAAAACGTTTATTTAGAACAGCTTTACACTTTTGGAGAGGTTAATCGCGACCCTTTTGGCCGGGTAGTTTCAACCGCGTATTTCGCGCTGATACCAAGAATCGGAATCGAGCCCAAAACAAGCAAAGAGTACGGCGATATAAAATGGTTTGGCGTTAAAACCCTTCCTAAACTCGCTTACGACCATAAAAAAATAATCGGTTTTGCTTTGGAGCGCCTAAGATCAAAAATAGGTTACACCAATATAATCTATGGACTTTTGCCGCGAGAATTCACACTAAGCGATCTCCAGAAAGTCTACGAAATTATTCTGGCCAAAAAACTTGATAAGCGAAATTTCCGCAAAAAGGCGTTGTCTATCGGTTTGGTAAAGCCCGTATCTGCCAAAAGAAGGGGAGCACACCGTCCGGCCGCGCTTTACAAGTTTATTAAAAACCGCTACCATGTGATTGAGATCCTTTAAATAATTTTTTTTGCCATGTATTAGTGTATAAAATACAATAACATTGCAGAGAATCCAGGAATTTGATGCCGCTAATCGGCCCTGAACGATTAACAGCATCAGCTTCTTGGGGAAGCTGACGCGTAGGGCACGTTGCCTTATGCGTAAGTTCTTCGAAAATGGCGCAATTTTGCGCCTAAATAAGCCCCGCAAAAGACGCGGGGTAAAAAAGGAGTAAAGACATGCGCGTGCATCTCTTAATCATTGATCCGCAGAAAGATTTTATGGATGACCCCGATTCTTCCTTGCCGGTTCCGGGCGCAAACGCAGATATGAATCGCCTTGCTGAAATGATCCGCCGTATCGGCCATAAGCTTGAAGATATTCACGTTACTCTGGATTCTCACGGTGTCATTGATGTGGGCCATCCCGGATTCTGGGTGAATTCCAGGGGTGAACATCCCGCGCACTATACCATTATTAAGTCGGACGATATCAGAAATGGTATTTGGACGCCCTTCAGTCCTTCTTTGCGAAAACGCATGATTGATTACGCCGAGACCCTTGAAAAAAATCAAGGTAAATATTCTTTGATGGTTTGGCCCGAGCACTGCGAGATCGGAACTCCCGGACACAATGTTCAGAAAGAGCTTGCGGTTGCTCTGGCCGATTGGTCGCGCAGATTCCACGCAAATGTGGACTATGTGGTGAAAGGCACCAATCCGTTTACCGAGCATTACGGCGCCTTGATGGCCGAAGTGCCGGATCCTTCCGATCCCGCAACCGGACTTAACACTGCGCTTCTGGACATTCTTGCTGAAGTTGACGTCGTGGCTATCGCCGGCGAGGCATTTTCTCACTGCGTGAAGTCCACCGTGACTCAGATTGCCGAAAATCTCGGTGAAGAATACGCCAGAAAGTTCCATATTCTGACCGATTGTTCAAGCCCTGTGCCAAAAGTCGGCAATGGGCCCGATTTTCCGGCGATTACAGAGGTATGGCTGAAGGAAATGGAAAAACGCGGAATGGTTTTGACTACTTCCAAGAAATTTTTGGCCTGATCGGCCGGAGGGGAGAGTAAAATGCCTAGACCAAACGACGAAACAATCATTCATAAAATCGGCAAAAGCGGATTTTCTTTCAAGGGAGCCCGCATTGAGAGGTTGGGTGCTACTGAATACACGCTTGTGACCATCGCGGTTGATGAAACCGGGTCCGTGGACGGCTTTCAGAATGATTTACGCAAAATGCTTGAAACGGCGGTAGAGGCCTGCAAGAAATCCCCCCGATCAGACAATCTTTTACTTCGCGTGGTTTATTTCTCTACGAAATATCCGAACGGCGTAAACGAGGTTCATGGCTTTAAGCTTTTATCCGAGATCAACCCCGCCGATTACCCGGAGATTCGTCCCGGCGGATGCACTCCGCTTAATGATGCCGCGTTTTCTTCCCTTGGCGCCATGAATGTTTACGGTAAACAACTTTCAGATGATGAGTTCGGAGTAAACGGCATCATGTTCATCATCACCGATGGAGGAGACAACGATTCTGTCGCCACTATGAAAATGGTTAAGGAAGAAGTCAGAAAAGCGGTTTCCGGAGAAATTCTGGAATCGATCATCAGCGTGCTCGTCGGCATTAACGCGGATGAGTATGCCGGTCTTCTTGCCAGATTCAAGGACGAAGCCGGAATGACTCACTTCATTAATGCCGGAGAAGCGACCAAAGGTAAACTCGCTAAGCTTGCGGAGTTTGTTTCAAGCTCAATATCAAGTCAGAGCCAAGCTCTTGGCACCGGAGGCCCGAGCCAGAATATTTCTCCGACCATATAATTTTGACCCCAAAAACTGAGGGGCGGCCCGAAGTCCTTCGGACCGCCCCGTTTTTCTAAAAGGAGGACACGCCCATGACTGGGTTTTATACCGATCATTATTTCAGCATGGGGCAAGCCCATTTTATCGGAGGTAAACCGTGTCAGGATTATTCTCTTTCCGGAGTTTGCGGTGAAGCAGCGTTTGCCATAGTGTCTGACGGCTGTTCAACCGGCGGGCAAACTGATGTTGGAGCCAGAGTTATAGCGCTTTCAACAGCCGAAGCCATTAAAAGGCATTTGACTTTTGACAGAGAGCCGTTTGATGAGCGGGCGGTAGAAAAGGTAAATCTGTGGCAAAAAGCCGTAATATCCGGCGCGCGCAGTATGCTTGGTCTGGAAGAAAAAGATATGCTTGCCACTTGTTTGCACGCCTGCCTTGCCGCAAACGGGGGCTATGTAAATTTACAGGGCGACGGAGTTCTGGCGATTAAAAATCGCGCCGGGCGTGTCTTTATGTCTAAGTTTGAATGGAGCGATAATATTCCGTTTTATCCCGCGTATGCCGAAAGGGGCCTGGGCGGTTTTGTTGCCGCGCACCGCGGAGACCTGAATTCCATCCGATTGACTGAAGAAATTTATATTTGGGATCAGGGCAATTTCACTTTCGGCGGCGTGAAAAATTTCACGTTGAGCGAGGGCATGCGCGGAATAACGATTTTTTTGGATGCCTCGGATGTGGAAAATAACGCTCTTACAGCTTTATTTTCTGACGGTATCGCGCAGATTGACGGCATGGATTGGAAGAATGCTGTTATTGAATTTCTGGCGTTTAAAAATTTAGCGGGAGAGTTCGCAAAGAGGCGCATGATTCGCGGCATTAAAGATGCCAGAAAAAGAGGCCGGGGGCCGATAGACGACATTGCGTACGCCGTTATCAGGGCAGAAAATTCCGACCGGCAGGCGCAAACATGGCTAGATTCCTGAAAAACATCAAAGTAAAACTTGATGGTCGGGGCGAACTTACGATTCACCCTTCAGGCGATCATGTTGCCACTGGCGGCGAAGGCTCAATTTACAGAGCGCATGGTACTGCCGTGAAGCTGTATTTGGATTCAACAAAGATGTCGCGCGATGATATGGCGGAGAAAATAAAACTTCTTTCCGGTATAAAGCATGAATATATCGTCGCGCCGAAAGGATTAGTTTTTGACGAAAGGGGTAAGGTGGCGGGATTCTATATGGATTTTGTTGAAGGCGAACCTTTTATGCGTCTATTTACCAATGACTTTCGCGCGCGTCAGGGTTTTACGGATAAAGACGCCTCTATTTTAACGGACAGAATGAGGGAGACGATTTCTTTTGCTCATAGTTTTGGGGCGATTCTTGTGGACCCGAATGAGTTAAATTGGAAAGCTGTGCTTGCCCGGAATAGCGGCCCCGAACCAAGAATTATTGATGTTGATTCATGGCAGATTGCTAGATGGCCGGCGCGCGCGATTATGCCCTCCATCAGGGATTGGCATTCAAAGGATTTTAACAAACTGACTGATTGGTTTTCCTGGGGGGTTGTAAGCTTTCAGATTTATACCGGCATACACCCTTACAAAGGTACGCTTGACGGTTTTGAGCGGGGTGATTTGGAGAGGCGGATGAAAGCCAACGCTTCGGTGTTTTCTCCGGGCGTGCGTCTGAATCGCGCGGTGCGCGATTTCTCCGTGATTCCTGGAAAGCTCCTTGACTGGTATGTGGCGACTTTCCAAAACGGTCAAAGGTCGATCCCTCCTTCGCCTTTCGACAAGAGTTTGATGACGGCGCCAGCTGTCCAAGTCAAACACGCGGTTATATCCGGCAGCGGTTTGCTCATCTGCGACAAAATTTTTTCCGATAAAAGTGATAAAGCAATCCGTGTTTTTCCTTGCGGAGTTGTTCTGCTTGAATCTGGTCGTTTGATTGATCTTAATACGAGGCGCGAGATTGGCCTGGTAAAATCAAAGAAATGCGAAGTAGTTGACGCAGGCAGAGGGTGGCTTAAGGCCGATTATGACGGATTTAAGCCGTTATTCTCATTCATTAGCGCCGCTAACTTTGAGGAAACCGAACTTTCAATTCATCTGAATGTGCGAGAAATACTCCGTTATGAAAATAGGATTTTTGCCGTGATAGAAGACGGGCTCTGCGAACTTGTCGTGAGAGGCGCCTTGAAGCCGGTGATGTCCGCCGGGAATACCTGGGGAGCAACGGTAAATTCCATAACCTGGTTTGACGGCGCGGGAATACAAAACGCGATGGGGGCAAGTTTCATCATTGCTCCTTTCGGCGATAACGCTTGCGCTCAAGTACGAGTACGGGAATTAGACGGCCTATGTCCAATATCGGCGAAAGCAGGGCCCAGATTTATATCCATCGTAGCGGTTGATAAAAACGGACAGTATCAAAAAATTGAATTGTCATTTGACAAAACTTACGCAAGCTACCGGGTTTGGCATGGACAGACCGACGACCCGGATATTAACATCGCTATTTTGCCCAAAGGCGTTTGCGCGGCGATAGTCAGAGATGGCGAGCTGGATGTGTTTGTTCCCGCGACCGGAAATGTAAGTCGCGTTCAAGACGGCCAGATTTCAACGGAAATGGCTTTGACCAATATCGGGGACAGAGTTCTCTATATATATGAAGGTGAAATTTGGTCAGCTCGCATGAAGTAGTTTTTATGAAGTTGTTCTTTGAATTAAATTTTAAATCCCCACCTTTTTGGCTTTAAGCCAAAAAGGTGGGGAAAACTTGATCTTTTCTTGACTTTATGTTATTCTTTAAAAGAATTTTTCCCGCCTTTACCCCGCCGACGGCGGGGCGAGATGGGACAAGTAAGAGAATTTTAGCTGACCCCGCCAATGGCGGGACAAGCAAATTTGGCTGCGATTCTCTTGCCTTAATTGAGCCGAGAGGCGAATTGAGGCAAGCGTTCTTTTAAAAAAAATAACACCCTGAAAGGGAGGAACGGCATGACTAAAAAAATCGCGATCTACGGCGGGAGCTTTAACCCTCCGCGCGTTGCCCACCGGCTTATTGTTGAGATGGTGGCGCGCGAGTTTGATGAAGTGATTATCATTCCCTGCGGGCCTAGGCCGGATAAGCCGACCGTCAATGATATTGATCCTGTGCATCGCGCGACTATGGTTGATATGGCTTTTAGCGGTTTACCCAACGTAAGAGTTGAACTTTTTGATCTGGAAATGGGCACGTTTACCCGCACGCATAATCTTGACGCAATGTTTCGCGGCGGCGGAGAAATCTGGCACATTGTCGGCGCCGATTTGATTAAGGGCGGAAACGAGGGCCGGTCTTTTATTCAGCGCGAATGGGAACGGGGGGAAGAAATTTGGCGCGAGCTTAATTTCGCGGTTGTTTACAGACAAGGTATTGAAATGGCTGATCGCGACCTTCCGCCGAGAAGCAGGGTTTTTTACGAAGCATTTACCGGAAGCTCTTCAGAAACCCGGGAAAAAGTTTTCAGACGCGAGTCCGTTGAAGGATTGGTTGACCGTAAAATCAATGATTATATTCTTCGTCACGGTCTTTACCGCGGAGCGCGAATTTCGGGGCGATCCCAGCTGGTCTTAAGCGAGGTTCGTCCGAAAGTTCTTTTTGACGGCCGCAACCCGAAAGCCGAAGAATTTGTTCGGGTTTCGGGTTTAAGAGATTCAAGCCATCCGAATTTGATTACGGTTATCGGAGGCGACGGGTTTATGCTGCATGCCATCCGAAGCCATTGGCGGGAAAGACTTCCGTTTTTCGGGATTAACAAAGGCACTCATGGATTTTTGATGAATGACCCTGAAAGTCCGGCCGTTCGTGAACTTTTGAGCGGCAGTTTAAGCGTTGATTTGGATCAGATGCCTTTGCTTTATGTTGAAATTACGGATGCGGGGGGAATGACGAAACGGGCGTTGGCGTTTAATGATGTCTGGGTTGAAAGGGGGGCGGGGCAAACCGCTTGGATTGAATTGGAAATAGACGGAGTCCGGCGCATCCCTTTGCTTGTGGCTGACGGAATTTTGGCGGCCACTCCCGCCGGCTCCACTGCTTACGCCAAAGCGATGGGCGCTTTGGCGGTTCCGGTTCACGCGCCCGTTTTGACTTTGGTCGGCTCCAATGTGGCGCGTCCCAACTGGAAAGCGACGCAGATTACGCTTGATTCAACCGTTACTTGGAGGACGCTTGATCCGGTCAAAAGACCGCTTAACGGTTTCGTTGACGGCGCGGACCAGGGCCCGGTAATTGAAATGAAAATCCGACGAAGCCGGATTGCCGCAGCCGAACTGGCGACTCCGCCAGACCGAGCCGAAAAAATCATGTCCAGCCAATTCCCCGGATGAAAGGAGGAAAACGGAATGCTCGAGCGCGAACCAATAATCCGGTCTCTTTTGGACACTGATTTTTACAAATTTACGATGGGACAAGTGGTCTATCGTCGTTATCCGGATGTGCCGGTTCGTTACGCTTTGACGAACAGAACAACAGCTATCCAGATCGCGCATTTCGTTCCGGAAAGCGATTTGCGCCGCGAGCTGGATTACGCGCGCGAACTGAAATTCAATAAAACGGAAATCCATTATCTTCGAGGCACCAACGAATATGGCGAGCGAATGTTTAAAGAAGATTATCTTGAATTTTTGTCGGGACTGGAATTGCCGGATTACGATTTGGAGGTAAGAGACGGCCAGTTTTTGCTGGAATTTTCCGGCAAGTGGTCAAGCGCTATTTACTGGGAAACAATAGCGCTTGCGATAGTGAACGAACTTTATTATCGGTCGCTTCTTTCCATGGAAAGCCGTTTCGGGCGGGATTTGGTTTTTGCCGAAGGCCGAAAGCGTTTGGATGGAAAAATAGGTAAACTTTGCGAGTGCCCCAATATAACTTTTTGCGATTTTGGTACGCGCAGGCGTTTTAGTCGCGATTGGCAGGATTACGTCGTTGGCGTTTTGGCTGAAGAAATTCCGCGTCAGATGCTTGGCACATCAAACACGTATTTGGCCATGAAGCACGGACTTTTGCCGATGGGCACTTCGGCTCACGAAATGTATATGGTGATGTCCGGCATTATGGGCGAAAGCGATGAAACGATTCGCGCTTCTCATAGCAAGGTTTTATGGGATTGGTGGGACGAATATGGTTTCGGCCTTTCCATCGCGCTTACCGATACTTACGGGACAGATTTCTTTTTTGGAGATATGACTGCTGAACAGGCGCGGAGTTGGAAAGGTTTGCGCCAGGACTCCGGAGATCCGTTTTTGTTCGGAAGAAAAGCAATTGCTTTTTACGAGAAAATGGGTGTTGATCCGAAAACAAAGATGATAGTTTTTAGCGATGGTTTGGATGTTGATACGATTATTGAATTATATAAAGAATTTAATGGCAGGATTAAAACGACTTTCGGCTGGGGCACAAATTTGACCAACGACCTCGGTTTTAAAGCCCTTTCTCTGGTGGTGAAAACAGTTGAAGCCAGTGGCCAAGGGCTTGTAAAGTTGAGCGACAACATCGCAAAAGCCATTGGAAGGCCGAAAGACGTTGAAAGATTCAAGAAAATTTTCGGCTACGTCTACACGACCTTTGAAGAGTGTAAATATTAATTTCTCGCGGTGGCCCGCTTTCGGGCCGGCCACCGCTCTTTCATAGAGCTTCTTACAAGGGGTAGGCGGCTCTAAGAAGGAAGTTCTTTGTAAACTCAACCAGTAAGGAGGACGGCAATGCCAGAGCCCCTGATTTTTTCTACGCGGGATTCCGAATATTTTGCCAGATTGATTGCCGGAAAAATAGGCATTCCAAAACTCTCTGAAATAGAAAGGAAAACTTTCGGAGGGGGCGAGAGATATTACCGAATTTCCACCGATAGCCGCTCGGGACTCATGGGCCGTGATGTCATTTTTGTCGCAAGCACCAGCACAGACGCCAACTTGCTTGAAGTTTATCGGATCGGATGCGCTTTAGCCGAATACGGCGTAAAGCGCGTCATTTACGCGATTCCGTTTATGGGCTACTCGACGATGGAAAGAGCCGTAAAGCCGGGCGAAGTTGTTACGGCGAAAACCGTCGCAAAACAGCTGTCGGCTATAACCGGCGGCGATAAGCGTAATGTTTTTCTGATGATGGACCTTCATGTTTCCGGTTTTGTGCACTATTTTGAAGGCGATTGCCTGCGTTTTGAATTGTATGCCGAAGAAGTTCTTTTAGACGAGATGGAAAAACTTAATTGGTGCGCCAACCCCCAAGAAACAATTTTCGCTTCGGCCGATCTCGGCCGTCCAGAATGGGTTAAAACATTCGCCAGAAAATTCGGGGCCGGCATGGCCATGATTGATAAAGATCGTTATGGCGAGACCACAAGGGTCGCGGAAGTCATAGGTGATGTTAAGGGCAAGCGCGTGATAATTTATGACGACATGCTAAGAAGCGGAGGCAGTTTGATAAATGCCGCAGCCGCGTATTTGAATCACGGCGCGTCCGACGTTAACGCCGTTATCAGCCATTTGGCCATAAACGACGGCGAGGCCTTCCATAAAATTGTTACGTCGTTTCCGGGGGTGATCCTGACCACCAATTCGCATCCAATGAGCCAAAATCTCGGCTCCAGCTTATCCGATCGGAGAATTGTCGTTGCTGACGTTTCGGGCGTGTTCGCTAAAGCCATTCTAGAGATTCTCGGTTCATGATGGAGAAAATCATGGATGAGATGGAAAAAAGGAAAATTAAAGATTTCCTGGCAGTCGAAAACCACGGATTTCTTCGCGTGGCCGTGGTTATTCCGAGAGTGTACTTGGCAAATCCGTCAAAGAACGCTTGTGGCCATTTTGAAGAGCTGAAAAAAGTATATGAAAGAGGCGCGGCTTACGCGGTCTGTCCCGAACTTGGAATTACCGGTTACAGCTGCGGAGACCTTTTTCTTTCGGACGCTCTTATCCGTTCATCGCTTGCGGCGCTTAAAGAACTTATTATTTTGACGCGGGATTGGAAAATGATGGTTACGGTCGGTTTGCCGCTTACGGTTGACGAAATGCTTTTTAACGCCGCCGTGACTTTTTTGCGCGGAAAAATTCTGGCAGTTACGCCAAAATCATATCCGCCCGAATACCGCGAGTTTTATGAATTGCGCCATTTTGCTCCGGCCCGCGAAGCCAGAAGTAAAATCATAAGCGTGCTGGGCCAAAAAGTTCCGTTCGGTTCGGACATTCTGATTAAATCCGCTAAGCGTCCGGACTTTGTTCTGCATACCGAAATTTGCGAAGACATCTGGGTGCCCGTGCCGCCGTCAAGCATGGCGGCGCTTGCCGGAGCTACGGTTCTGGCCAATCTTTCGGCTTCCAACATAACCGTCGGCAAGTCCGAATATCGTGAAAGTTTGGTTGTCGGTTCGTCGGCCCGGAATCTCGCGGTTCAGCTTTATGCCGCGGCCGGTTTTGGCGAGTCAACAACCGATTTGGGCTGGGACGGCGACGGTTACATTGCCGAAAGGGGAGCGTTGCTCAGAAAATCAGGAAGGTTCAGCGGCATTTCAACTCATATAATCGCCGATGTTGATTTGGATTCTCTTATCTCGGATCGCATGCGCCAGGGTTCTTTCAGGCAAAACGGTTTTGATAATGCCAGGGAGTTTCGTCTTGTTGAGTTCAGCGATTCCATGGGTAATTCGGAGAATATTGATTTTGAACGCGAAATAGATCCGCATCCGTTCGTTCCCGGAAATCCGCAAAAAAGAGACGAGCGTTGCCGTGAGATATTCAATATTCAGGCAACAAGTTTGATGAAGCGTCTTGAAGTTTTGCCGCCGGACCGCAGAAAAATTGTGATTGGCGTATCGGGCGGGCAGGATTCGACGCACGCCTTAAATATCGCGATCCGCGCCATTGATCTGTCAGGTTTGCCTAGAAGCAATATTATCGCGTTGACCATGCCGGGTTTCGGCACGATTGACCGGACTTACCGGAACGCCTGCAAAATGATAAACGCGGCAGGCGCGACTTTCCGTGAAATACCGATAAAAGAACTTGTCGCGCTGTCCTTCAAGAGTATCGGTATTGAAGACGCTGAAAGTTTCGTTTCCGAAGTCGGATCCGCGGTGCGTGACGGACGAAGTGACGCGGATACGCGCAGGAAAAAATCAACGCTTGAAAACATTCAGGCCTGGGCGCGCAAACACATTTTATTTTCAGTTTCGGTCAAAGAGGGCGGATTTGTGCTTGGCACCGGCGATCTTTCCGAGCTTTTCATCGGCTACTGCACGATGTTCGGGGACCACGCCAGCCATTACGGCATAAATGCCGGAGTTCCGAAGACGCTGATTTCATATCTTTTGAGATGGGCGGCCGATACGATTTTCGCGGAAGAATCCGGCTTCAGGGAATCCATTTTGGATGTTTTGGAAACTCCGATTTCACCCGAGCTTCTGCCTCCGGACAAAGGCAAGATTACGCAGAAAACCGAAAGCATTATCGGCCCCTACGAACTTCACGACTTTACCGGATATTATTTCGTACGTTTCGGATTCAGGCCGTCTAAAATAGCGCGAATGGCTTTGTGCGCTTTTGGAGAGAAATACTCGGTGGGCGAGATAAAGAAGTGGCTCAAAGTTTTCTTCTCAAGTTTTTTCAGAAATCAGTTTAAGCGTTCTTGCCTGCCTGACGGTCCAAAGGTCGGTTCAATTGCCATTTCTCCTCGCGGGGATTGGCGGATGCCGTCCGATGCTTCGGCCGAACCGTGGCTTGATGACTTGGATAAAGTTCCCGACACTATCTCTGGTTGATTTCGAGGCCCCGACTTTGCGTCGGGGCATTTTTTATATCCGTTTAGTCGGTGTTATACTGTTGGTGTTGATGCCGGCGAACTTCAAAAAATTGGACTGGGTTCTTTTTTTATCCATTATGCCGCTTTTGGCCGCGGGGCTGATTTCAATGAAGTCCTTTGATTTTTCTCCGCAGGGAGCTGGCGATTATTTTTTTTGGCGTCAGCTCATTTGGATAGGACTGGGACTGATTTTGTTTTTCGGGATAAGCTTCGCGGATTTAAGATGGCTGCGTTTCGCTTTGCCCCTGATTCTTATTTATTTCGCCGTTAATTTAATGCTTGCGGCCCTTTTGATATTTGGACAGGAAACCAAAGGAGCGGTCAGCTGGCTTAAGTTCGGCGCCTTTTCTTTTGAGCCCTCGGAATTGGTTAAAATTATCCTGATTTTGATTTTAGCCAAGTACTTTTCCCGCAGGCATATTGAGATCGCGAATTTTAAGCACATAATAGTTTCGGGATTATACGCTTTTTTGCCGGCAGCGCTGGTTTTTTTACAGCCCGATCTGGGTTCGGCAATAGTAATAAGCGCTTTGTGGTTCGCCATGATAATGGCATCCGGCATTTCAAAAAAGCATTTTTTTATTTTGGTTCTGGCCGCGATTTTGTTGGCGTCTTTGCTTTGGTTTTCTTTTCTTGAACCTTATCAGCGCTCCCGCATTTATTCATTTTTTAATCCTTATCTGGATCCGCTTGGCGCGGGCTATCACACTATTCAAGCCAAAATCGCCATAGGTTCCGGCGGCTTATACGGACGCGGCATAGGTTTCGGGAGCCAATCGCGTTTGGAATTTTTGCCCGAGCATCAGACCGATTTTATTTTTGCCGCCTATGCCGAAGAATGGGGGTTTTTGGGAGTAACGTTTTTATTTATTTTTTTCGCTTTGGTGGTGTGGCGAGTGGCAAGAACGGGCTCTCTTTTAAACGATAATTTTGGCCGGCTCTATGCCGTGGGATTGGGGGCGCTTTTGGTCGCTCAATTTCTTATTCATGTTGGTATGAATATCGGTTTTTTGCCGATAACCGGTTTGCCTCTGCCGTTTGTCAGTTACGGAGGGTCGTCGCTGCTTGTATTTTTTCTGGGACTCGGCATTCTGATGTCTCTAAAAATCAATTCTCCCTTTTCGGCTGGGGAAAGGTAATGGTTATCCACAGGTCAAAAAGGACTTGACATGAATTTTAGGAGGAGTATAATAGACTATTAGGTGCTGAATTGCCCTAGTAATTAAACAAAAAACAATAAAAAACCCTCTTAAATAGGGATAAGAAGGGGTTGTTGTCTTTATTTTATTTAATTTAATTTTTTCATATTTTTATGGAGAAAAAATATTTTTCTTCCTATAAGCCGCCGTTGGTTGATTTTCCTCCGCTGGCCTCCCCCCAGTTAGATTCCTTCCAATGGTTTTTAGACCACGGTCTCAAAGAACTTTTTGATGAATTTTCGCCAGTAGAAGATTATACCGGAAAAGAACTAAGTTTGGATTTCACCGGCTTTTATTTTGATGAGCCAAAATGCGACGAATACCACGCCAAAACTCATAATTTGTCATATGAGGCGCCTCTGCGTTTTCGGGCGCGCCTGACCAATAAACGCACTAAAGAGATAAAAGAACAGGAAATATTTTTAACCGATATGCCGTTGATGACGCCCAGGGGCACTTTTGTCGTCAACGGAGTGGAGCGCGTTGTCGTATCTCTTTTAGCCCGTTCTTTCGGTTTATATTTCACTGCCGATGCTCACGGCGGTCGAAAGCTTTTCGGCGCTAAAATCATTCCATCCCGCGGCGCCTGGCTTGAGATCGCCACCGAACCGGACGGCGCCATATACGTCAGAATAGACCGCAAAAGAAAAATAGCGATTACCGCGCTTTTGCGCATGCTTGGCCTTGCCGACGACGAAGGGATTAAAAAAGAATTCAGCGCGGTTGATAACGGCGGCGAATCATATATTTTGCGCACCCTTGAAAAAGATTCAACTCACGACACCGATGAGGCTTATGTTGAAATATACAAACGATTAAGGCCCGGCGAATTAGCCACGGTTGATACGGCCCGTGGGCTTTTAGAGGGTTTGTTTTCTTCCGACCGCTATGACCTTTCGGCCGTAGGCCGGCATAAAATGAGCGCGCGCCTGGGCATATCCGAAAAGAGCCGCGCTGAATCAAGGATTTTGTCTTTGGCCGACATAGTGGATGTAGTGTCCCAAATCATAAAGATGAATAATGACCCTTCCGCTCTTCCCGATGACATAGATCATTTAGGCAACAGGCGTTTGCGCGGAGTCGGAGAGATGCTTCAGAATAAATTACGAATCGGAATAATGCGTATGAAGCGCACAATCCAGGATCGCATGTCCACTTTGGATATCAATACTTTGACTCCGGCACAGCTGATTAACGCCCGCCCGTTTATGGCCGCTGTTAAGGAATTCTTTACAACTTCCCAGCTTTCGCAGTATATGCGTCAGGAAAATATTTTGACCGAACTTGAACATTTGCGCCGGCTTACGGCCATGGGTCCGGGAGGTTTGACTAAAGAACGCGCTGGTTTTGAAGTACGCGACGTTCACCCGTCGCATTACGGCAGAATTTGTCCGATTCAGACTCCGGAAGGTCCGAACATCGGCCTGGTAGTGCATCTTTCAAGTTTTACCCGTATTAATAGTTTAGGCATACTTGAAACTCCTTACGCCAAGGTTAAAAAAGGAGTGATAACCAAAGAAATAATTTATTTAAACGCTTTTGATGAAGTTAAATTTAATATTGCCTCATCTTCGGTCAGGTATGACGATCAGGGGGTTATTTTGGATGAAGATGTTGAAGCAAGGGTGAAGGGTTATCCCACTATTATAAAGCGCGAGACCGTGGATTTTCTTGATGTTTCGCCGACTCAGGCCTTTAGTATTTCAACCAGTCTTATTCCTTTTCTGGACCATGATGACGCTAACCGCGCCATGATGGGTTCCAACATGCAGAGGCAAGCCGTGCCTTGCGTTCAGCCGCAATTTCCGCTTGTTGCCACCGGCGTTGAGGGGGTGGCCGCCCGGGACTCGGGGCGTTTGGTTATTGCCACCGACGACGGCGCGGTCAAAAAATCAGACGCTTCAACAATTGTGGTTAAATCCGGCAAAAAAGAAAAAACATATAAACTCATAAATTATCTTCGTTCCAACGATTTTACAACCATCACCCAAAGGCCGCTTGTTAACGTCGGCGATAAAGTTAAAAAAGGAGACATCTTATCCGACGTTTCTTCTTCTGATTCGGGACAATTGGCTTTGGGCCAAAACGTTCTGGTCGCTTTTCTTTCATGGGGCGGAGCTAATTTTGAAGACGCGGTGATTATTTCGGAGAAATTGGTTCAAAGAGATATTTTTACGTCGGTCCATATTATGGATTTCAGCGCGGCGGTCAGAGACACCAAACTTGGTCCGGAAATAACAACCTACGATATTCCGAATGTCGGCGAAGATAAATTAAAAGATTTAGACGAAGAAGGCATTGTGCGTATAGGCGCTGAAATTACGGCCGGAGACATTTTGGTCGGCAAGATTACGCCAAAAGGAGAGGCCGATCTTACTCCGGAAGAAAGGCTTTTGCGCGCTATTTTCGGAGAGAAAGCCAGAGAAGTTAAAGACACATCGCTTCGCATGCCTCACGGCCGCAAAGGTCGGGTGGTAGGAGTGAAAATATTTTCGCGCGAAAAAGGAGATCCGCTTGAAACAGGCATAATAAAACAAATTCAGATTGAAGTGGCTGAGGTCAGAAAAATTTCAGTCGGCGATAAACTTGCCGGACGCCACGGAAATAAAGGGGTTATTTCAAAAATACTTCCGGTTGAGGATATGCCTCTTTTGGAGGACGGCACGTCTGTGGACATCATTTTGAACCCGCTTGGAGTTGCGGGACGCATGAACGTCGGCCAGATTATGGAAACGCATCTTGGGTGGGCTGCTGAAAAATTGGGCTATCAGGCGATTACCCCGGCTTTTCGCGGAGCCACGGAGGAAGAAATCAGGGAGGAGCTTAAAAAAGCCGGTATTCCGGCATCCGGTAAAGTTAAACTTTTTGACGGGAGAACCGGCGAATCCTTTGACCAGCCGGTGACTGTCGGCCAAATCTATATGCTTAAACTCAATCACATGGTTGAGGATAAAATACATATGCGTTCAATCGGCCCGTATTCTTTAATCACTCAACAGCCTTTGGGCGGCAAGGCGCAGGGAGGCGGACAGCGTTTCGGCGAAATGGAAGTCTGGGCCCTGGAGGGTTACGGCGCGGCGCATGTTTTGCAGGAGATGCTGACCATAAAATCCGATGACGTCCTGGGACGCTCGGCGGCTTATGACGCGATGGTTCGAGGCGAACCCTTTAAAACTCCTAACGTGCCGGCGTCTTTCCACGTGCTTTTAAACGAGTTGAGAGGTTTGGCCTTGGACATAGATTTAATCGGTTTGAAAGAATCAATCGCCGCCAGAACCCGAAAGGCCGTTCGGGAGGGCGAGGTTTTAAACTCGGTTTCTTCCGAAGAGGCTTAAAAAAATAAATAAAAACCAATGGAAACAAAAGCAACTGATTTTCAATCTATAATTTTAAAGGTGGCTTCACCCGAGCGCATGCTGGAATGGTCCAGGGGCGAAGTGACGAAGCCCGAAACGATTAATTACCGGACTCAACGCGCCGAGAAGGACGGTCTTTTTGACGAGCGTATTTTCGGGCCGGAAAAAGATTATGAATGTTATTGCGGAAAATACCGGCGGGTTCGCTACAAGGGCATAGTTTGTGATAAGTGCGGAGTTGAAGTGACCAGATCCATAGTCAGGCGCGAAAGAATGGGGCATATAGGTTTGGCCGGACCGGTGGCGCACATTTGGTTTTTGCGCGGGGTTCCTTCAAGAATCGGGCTTCTTTTTGATTTAACTCTGCCCGATCTTGAAAAAGTTATTTATTTCGCAAGCTACATAATCATAAAAGTGGATGAGGAAGCCAGAGCCCAGAAATTAAACGAGCTTGAAAAAGAATACAAACAAAAATCTAAAGCCGTTTCCAAAAAAGACGAAACGAACAGGCTCAAAGACGCGTATTCAAGAACAAAGGCCGAATTGGAAAATATGAAGCCCCAGCAGATTATTTCTGAAGTTGAGTATCATCGTTTGAGCCTGAAATACGGGGATATTTTTGAGGCCGGCATAGGCGCTGAAGCTTTGCATCGTTTGGCCAAAGATATGGACCTGAAAAAAACGCGGGACGATCTGGAGGCAAGATTTGAAGAAAGCGAATTGCAGGAAAAAAGAAAGATATTAAAACGGTTGGCTTTGATAAAAGGTTTTATACGCGCGGGCATTCGGCCCGAATGGATGTTTTTGACCGTAATTCCCGTAACACCTCCGGCGCTTCGTCCCATGGTGCCGCTTGACGGCGGAAGGCACGCGACTTCGGACGTAAACGATTTATACCGCCGAGTTATAAACAGGAATAACCGCCTTAAAAAATTACTTGAACTTTCGGCTCCGGAAGTTATTGTCCGCAATGAAAAAAGAATGCTGCAGGAGGCGGTTGACGCTCTTTTTGACAACAGCATTAGGCGCGGACACTCGGCAGTAACGGCCCAAGCGCAAAAGAGGGCGTTGAAATCTTTGGCTGATGCTTTGAGAGGCAAGCAAGGCAGGTTCCGTCAGAATCTTTTGGGCAAGCGCGTGGATTATTCGGGGCGGTCGGTTATCGTTGTCGGTCCGGAATTGAAATTGCATCAATGCGGTTTGCCGAAACATATGGCGCTTGAGCTTTTCAGGCCGCTTGTGATTTCCAAACTCATAATTCAGGGATTCGCGCACAATATCAGGGGAGCCAATAAAATGATAGACGAGCCGACGCCCGATGTCTGGGCCGCCCTTGAAGAAGTTATTAAAAAGAAATTAGTTTTACTGAACCGCGCGCCGACTTTGCACCGTCTGGGTATTCAGGCGTTCCAGCCGGTATTGATTGAGGGAAATGCCATTCAGGTCCACCCTCTGGTCTGTCAGGCTTATAATGCCGATTTTGACGGCGACCAAATGGCGGTTCACGTTCCTTTAACTGACCAAGCTCAAAAAGAAGCCGAAGACTTGATGTGGTCTATTCGGAATTTAACCAAACCCGGAAGCGGCGAGCCGATAGTCAACCCGACCCAGGACATGGTTTTGGGAATTTATTGGCTGACCAGAATTTTGCCCGGAGCTAAAGGCGAAGCCGGGGTGTTTTCAAGCCCCAATGAGGCCATACTTTCATATGAATTTGGAGCAGTGGATTTAAGAGCCAAAATTAAAGTTAGCGTTACTGATACGCCAAAATATAGGGATGTTGTAAATGAGGGAGAATTTTTCTTTGAAACTTCGGTAGGACGTCTTCTTTTTAACAGCGCCTTGCCCGGAGATTTTTCTTTCATAAATAGCGAGGTAAGTAAAAAGGATTTGGGCCGCATTGTCGGCATGTTGATAGCCCATTATGGCAGAGAAGCATTACCCGCGATTCTGGATAAAATAAAAGACTTTGGTTTTAAATATGCCACGATTTCGGGCGTGTCTTGGGGAATGGACGATTTGAAAATTCCTGAAGAGAAAAAGGGCATTATTGACGGAGCGCGGCTTGAAGAAACTAAAGTCGAGGAACAATATTCTGACGGCCTTTTGACCGAAGAAGACAGATATAAAAAAGTAGTTGAGATTTGGAACGGTGTTATGCAGCAAGTTAACGAGCTTGTGCCTAAAACACTGGATAATTTGGGTTCGGTTTTCACCATGGTTTCTTCGGCGGCCCGAGGAACCTGGGCGCAGGTTTCTCAGATGGCCGGCATGAAGGGTCTTGTAAGGAACCCCGCCGGACGCATTATAGAGCTCCCGATAATTTCCAATTACAAAGAAGGTCTCGGCGTTTTGGAATACTTTATCGCCACTCACGGAGCCAGAAAAGGCACGGCCGATACGGCTTTGAAGACCTCGGTAGCCGGGCACCTTACTCGTCGTCTGGTTGACGTGGCCCAGGACATGATTGTTCGGGAAGAAGATTGCAAGGACGCTTCCGGTTTGAGGGTAAGTCGCAAGGATTCAGATGATTACGGCCGCGGATTTGCCAACCGGGTTTTCGGCAGAGTTTTGGCGCATGACGCTAAAGATAAACACGGAAAAACTCTTTTCAAGAAAGGACGTCTTTTGAATTTTGATGATGCCGATTTGATGGAGCGCTCAGAAATTGACGAAGTTTATTTGCGCAGCCCCCTGGCTTGTAAAACTCTTCGCGGCATATGCCAGCAATGCTACGGTTACGATCTTGGAACCAATGAAGTGGTCAGGCTCGGAGAAGCGGTCGGAGTGGTCGCGGCTCAAGCCATTGGAGAGCCGGGAACGCAGCTGACTATGCGCACTTTTCATACAGGAGGCGTGGCCACCGGCGGAGACATAACTCTCGGACTGCCCAGAGTTGAGGAATTGTTTGAGATGCGTTCTCCGGCAAGTCCGGCAATACTTTCCGAATATGACGGCACGGTTTTGGAAATTACGGAAAACGAGCGGGATAAAATTATAAAGATTTTGATAGACCAGCAGGCCAAAAAAGCCAAGAAAGAGGAGGTAAAAGAATACAGGGTGCCTTTCGGCCGGTCTATCCTGGTGGCAAAAGCGTCTTTGGTAAAACGGGGGTCCAGACTTTCTGATGGCGCGGTTGATTTGCATGAGTTATTTAATCTGGCCGGGGCAGAGGAGACGCAGAATTATATTATTTCCGGCATTTCGTATATTTACGCTTCGCAAGGCAGTTCCACCAATTTTAAGCATATTGAATTGATAGTTAAACAAATGTTTTCTCGGGTAAGGGTGGTTGACCCCGGCGATACTGATTTTTCCGTGGGTGAAGTGGTTGAAAACGCCGAAATCATCGAAATGAATAAAAAATTATCTAAAGGCGCCAAGCCGGCTAAGACGGAATTGCATCCTTTAGGCATTACGCGCTCGGCTTTGGCGTCGTCCAGCTTTTTGGCCGCGGCCTCGTTCCAAGAAACGACCCGTGTTCTGATTTCCGCGGCCCTTGAAGGCAAAGAAGATAAATTAAGGGGCTTGAAAGAGAATGTCATAATCGGCCGCATCATTCCCGCCGGAACCGGCTTCAGAAAGGACTTCGGCGAGATTTATGCTCCTGCGGAATCGGAAGAAGAAGAGGCGAAAAGCGCGACTAAAAATTAAAATTACATAAAAAAAGCAGGGGTCCTTTCGGACTCCCTGCGGATTTACGCGGCCGTCAGACCGCGATATGCTGTCGGCGAAACTTCCCGTAAAGGTAAATCGCTAAACCGAAAAACGTTCCCACGCCCAAGGGCAAAAGGATAAGGAGACGCGCTAAAAAGCTCTCCTTAACTTCCCCGCATTCTTTGTATGTGCATGTTCTTTTCGCGTAGAACGCGGCGGATATAGCGTTGATCGCGGCAATTGAGGCAAGAAACACAGCAATTCCGGTTGATGGGCCGGAGGGTGGGGGGAAGAAAGCGAACGCGGCCGCAAGGGTCGTTGCGGCCGCGACGGACACAGCAAAGCTTGCGATTAAGAACCTGAGGTAGTACGTGATGAACCATAAGATGCACGTGGCGGCCGTGGTGACTGCTAGGGCAATCCCGATATAACAACCCCCCGTCAAGTAAAAAGTGACGCCGCCGACGATCGCTTGAAAAACAAAGATCACCGTACTGTATACCCGCCACAACCCGTTCATTTTTTTTCCTTTCCGCGCTCATGGCGCGTTGGTTAAAAGAGCCGTTTCCTTACCTATTTTTTACTTTCCTCATTATAGCAAATACACATGATTTGTCAAGAGTGTTGATTAGCCAAAAATTATAAGCCCCGCAGGTTAAAAATCTATTTCATCAAAAAAAAACGATCGTGCAGAAATGATAAAATAAAAAAATTGCCTCAGCGCTTTTGGGGCGCTGAGGCCGGATTACATCGGGCCGTTTTTTTAGTGTTTTCTAAGGCTCAGAATAACTTCCCGTGCCTCTTGTTGCACTCTTGCAAATCTTGATGCCTCTTTGGTTGGCAGGGCCTTCGGCCTGTTTTTGATTAGCGTTTCCAATAGCGCGTTTTTTTCGGTCGTTAAGGCCGATAAAACTTCCAAACGAGAATGAAGGTTGCCTATGATTATTTCATTTTTTACCAACTTGTTCAGATTGCCGTCGTCTAAAATTTTAGAGATAACGTAGAAAAAAAGAAATATCAATATCGTTACACCCGTCGCTTTTAATGGCGGCAGCCAAACAGACATTTCGGGGAAGCTGAAAAAATTCAGCATAGACTCCATGGCTTTGTCCCTCCGAATGGGTTAATAACAACGGCCCCGTTTCATCCGGTAATAGTATGGTATAGACAAATTAAATTGTCAAGATTTTTATACTTCAATCACCACGGGTAACACCATCGGCCGCCGATGAGTTTTTTGGAAAAGGAATTTGCCGACATCGTCTCGAAGGTTATCTTTTACCCAGGCCCAATTTATGGGGTGCATATTTTGGGCGGCATTTTCAACTATTTTTTTGGTTATCAGTCTGGTTTGATGCAGAAGATCTTTTGATTCGCGAAGATATACGAACCCGCGGGAAATTATATCCGGCGACCCGCGGACTTTTCCCGATTGGGCGTCAACTACGGCAATGATTACGAATATGCCGTCGGCCGCGAGCATCTGGCGGTCGCGCAAAACCACCTCTTTAACGTCGCCAACGCCCAGGCCGTCCACCATAACGTAATTAGTCGGCACTTTTTCGTCCAGCAGTTTAATGGAATCTTTGGTCAGTTCCAGAATCTGGCCGTTGTCCGGAACCACTACATTTTTCGGGTTAATTCCGGCTTCTTCCGCCAGCTTGGCATTGACCGCCCTCATATAAAAGAACCCGTGTATCGGCAGGAAACATTGCGGTTTAACAATCTCCATTGTTTCTTTTAGTTCTATTCTGGTGGCGTGTCCTCCCGAGTGAATGCCGAAAATCTTATAATGATAAACTATGGCTCCTTGTCGGGCCAGATTATCGCGAAGCGTCTGGACGTACATTTCGTTTCCGGGGACGATGGACGAAGAAAATATTACCGTATCGGTCGGCTTAATCCTGACTTCGCGGTGAGAGCCGGAGGCCATACGGGTTAACCCGGCGTTTTCTTCTCCTTGAGCGCCGGTGGTGATGATGACAATTTTATCGTCAGGATGGTCGTCTATTTCTTTTATCGGGATTATGGTTTTTCTTTTTAATTTAATAAGGCCGAGTTCTTGGGCTATGGCAAGGTTGGTCTGCATGCTTCTTCCGGTTACGGCCACTTTTCGTCCGAGCTTATCGGCAATGTGGACTATTTGGGTGAGGCGGTCCAGGAGCGAGGCAAAAGTTGAAACAATCACGCGGCCGCCTGCTTTTTTCAGCAATTCTTCTATGTTTTCTTCAACCTGCCATTCGGGCACTGAACGTCCGGGTTCTTCCGATTTGGTGCTGTCCAGCATCAAAAGCCGGACATTTTTTTTGCCGAGCTGTCTAAACGGTTCAAGTCCCAAAGGTTCTAATTTTCGGTCATAGAAGAATTTAAATTCCCCCGGGTGCGCGATTATTCCGACAGGCGTTTCTATTTCAAGTCCGACGCCCTCGGGAATATTGTGGGTTACCGGAAAATAACGAATCGTAAACACGCCGAGTTTTGTTTCGGTTTTTTCATTAATATATTCAATGTCCAGCTTCGGCGAATAAGGGTAGTCTTCCTGGCGTTTTTGGATTATGGCTGCCGTTAGTCGTGTGGTATAAATCGTGGGATTACCAAGTTTGCTCATCAGCTGCGGTACGGCGCCTATATGGTCGTAATGTCCGTGCGTGATTATTACGCCTCTTATTCTGTCCTTTTTATTTTCCAGATATGAAATGTTGGGGATGATGTAGTCAACGCCGTGCATATTTTCGTCCGGAAACTGAAGTCCCATATCTATTATTAAAATATCGCCGCCATATTCAAAAAACATCATATTGCGTCCGACTTCCGCAAATCCTCCCAGAGCGATTATTCTTAATACGCCTGGTTTGGCCGGCGGTATGAATTTTTTTTGCTGGCCGTTTCCATTTTGATAAACAAAATTCGATCTTGTTTTTCGGTGTCCTCCTCTTTTCGCGGAAACCGGCCTTCTTTCCCTATTTTCTCTTATCATTGGTTGTTTTTATTATTTTTTAATTTTTTATGATTTTATTAATTGTTTTTATGAAATTTTTATCTGCCAGAATTTAGTGCCCCCGAGAGGATTTGAACCTCTACTCCCTTGCGGGAACAGCGTCCTGAACGCTGCGTGTCTGCCAGTTCCACCACGGGGGCGTAAATTTTGGAGATTTAAGATTTTAATTCACTAATATTTTCCATACCATAGCGGTGTAAAGATGCCATTTATTCACGTTGGCGAATCTTTCTGCCGGAACCGTTATCATTCCGGTATCAAAACCTTTTAAATTCTTGGGGACGACGTAGAGATAATACGGCGAATAAAGAAAGGTTGCCGGCGCGTCTTTGGCCACCTCTTTTTCAAAATCCGCGTACTTATTTTTTCTGCCGTCAGCGTCGTTCGTTATTCGGGCCGTTTCAAGAATATTATCCACGGTTTTGTTGGCATAAAGCGCAATGTTCAGGCCCGGGTCGTTTCTTTGGGATGAATGCCAAAAAGCGAAAGGATCGGGGTCTCTGCCGACCACTTGCCCGAAAAGCAATCCCTGGTAATCGCGCGGCCTGATGACGCTCTGGTTCAAATCTCCGATTTCAAAAAGGCGCACTTCCATTTTTACTCCGATTTCCCGCCACATATTTTTGACAAGTTCGGCTGTTTTGACCAGCTCCGGAGTATTGGCGGTTGAAATGTCTACTGACAATTCAATGGTTGTTTTCCCCTTGGCGTTTTTCTCTCTTATGCCACTTTCCTCGTTCAGTTTCCAGCCGTTTTCATCAAGGATATTTTTGGCGCCCTCAGGGTCAAATGATGTTTCGCGTTCTTCATCTATATCTATAATTCCGGGAGGGAGCGGGCCGCTGAGCGCGACACCGAAACCATTTAATACGTTTTTAACCAGATTTTCTTTATCGGTCGCCATATCCAGAGCCAGTCTTACTTTTTGGTCGCGCGTCGCTTCGGATTTATTCTGGTTAAAAAATATGCCGAAGATTCTGGGTAATATCAGGGTTTTTAAGCTTGATTCGGAACCTCTTATTTTTGACGCGTTTACGGCCGATAGCGACCCCAAAGAATCTAAGCCGCCGATTTCATAAGAAGCGAGCATTTCTGGCTCGGAATTATAAAACAGCATTTCTATTTTTGGAATCAATGGTTTACCTAGAGCGTAGGCCTTGAACGATTTTAGGCCGTAGGCGGTTATTATTCCCGAGGAATTTCGTTTGACGCTATTTATTTCATAGGGGCCCGCGCCTATTGGCTGGCGGTTGAACTCGGAAAGACTTAGCTGTTCGGGCGATGCATTTTTCCATAGGTGTTTGGGTATGATTCCTATAGTGGTGTTTTCAAGAAACGGCGCGTATGGTTTTTTGAGCAAAAAACGCAGGGTTTTTGGGTCAATAATTTCTATTTCCACTCCTTCCCAATTAGCCCTTACCGGGCTTTTTACCGCCGGGTTTTTAGCCGCGTTTACGGTAAAAGCCACATCGTCCGAGGTTAAAGGTTTTTCATCGTGCCAGATTAGATTATCTTTCAGTGTGAAAGTATATGATAAGCCGTCTTCGGAAACTAAATAGTCGTCAGCCAATTCTTTTTCAAGTCCGCCCAGGCCGTCAGATTTCATAAGTCCGGCGTATATCAATGTCGTAAGATCGCGGTCAGCATCGGTTGAGGCCAGTATTGGATTTACCAGATATGGAGTTCCGATTACGCCTTCGCGCAGCATTCCACCCTCCACTGGAATGGCCATGGCGAATCTTTTTTGCAGGTTTACCCATGTGCCGAGGATGCCGATAAAAAGCAGCAGAAACAGGATTAGGAGGGCGACTTTTTCTTTGGTCGCCATGCTCTTAAGCGCCGGTTTAAGCTCTGGAGCCGATGGCGGATTTAAAACGCGGCTTTTGCGAAAAATAGATATTATTTTTTCTTTTACGGACACAAATGTTTGTGGAATTTAGAATAGACCCAAAATCGCAAGAATTAGAAAAATGGCTCCCAAAATGACGGTGCTTGTGAAAATTACTTTTTCGAATCCGCGTTTTGTGCGGTAAATGTTTCCCTCTCCGCCAAAAGCAGAACCAAGGCCCACTCCCCGTTGTTGTAAAAGTATAGCGCCAACTAGGAGCAAAGCCACAACTATTTGGGCGTAAGGCAAAAGAGTTTTAATAAACGCCATTTATTTAAGTATAGGGCAAAGAGTCCATATTGTCAAGTAATCGCGCTTAAGCGGAGTTTTTTGTGGTAGGTGATGGCAAAGCGGTGCGCCTCGTCGCGAAGGGAGGTTAAAAACAGATTTTGACTAATTTCTTAAAATTTAGTACAATAAAACCAATGAAAAAAATTATTCAGTTTCATATTTATAAGGGCGACAATCAGTATATAGCACAGGGCATTGATTTGCCGATTGTAACTCAAGGAAAAACCCTCGATGACTTAACTAAAAACATCCAGGAGGCGGTTGAGCTTCAGTTAGAAGGCGAAAATCTGGCCGATTTTGATTTAGCCCCGGAACCATCAGTTTTGGCAAATTTTGAACTGACCGCCAAAGTCAATGCCTAAATTAAAAATTCTTTCTGGCGAAGATGTTATCAGAATTTTTAATAGCTTTGGTTTTTCTGTTGATAACCAAAGAGGCAGTCATATAAAACTTAAAAGACGCGTTGGCGATTTAAAACAGACGATGACCATTCCAAACCACAAAGAATTGGATCGCGGGACCATAAAAGCAATTTATAATCAGGCGCTAAGATATATTTCCGAAAACGATTTAAGAAAGGAATTTTATGCTGAATAAAAAACCGCCAAATATGCCCGCCTAAAACATAGTAGAAAAAGACCCTAAAATAAAAGTTTTTTGCATCGTGGCCTAAACTAAGTTTAGGCCAAGGCGGCAGAGCGGAGTTTTTTGTGGTAGGTGACGTCGCTTTGCTCCCCAGAAACCCTCGGTTTCTGGCGTCTCGTAATTACGGACTGTTTTCCTACACGGGAGAGAATGCTCTCTCCCGACCCCTCTCTAAATTTCTTATAATCGAGTTATTGCTTGCTTTGCGCGCAATTTCCGATGATAAGAAATTGCAAATCTGTGGGCTTCGTCGCGCATAGAGGTTAAGAGGTGCAGAAGCGGTTCCGGGCCGTCTTTCAGTTTAATAATGCGTCCGTTCGGCAAATATAG
The DNA here is from genome assembly GCA_016432485.1 of Candidatus Niyogibacteria bacterium. Taxonomy (NCBI): domain Bacteria; phylum Candidatus Niyogiibacteriota; species Candidatus Niyogiibacteriota bacterium. The sequence continues at coordinate 363,834 of CP066691.1, read as the reverse complement.
TTCCTCTTCGCGCTTGGCCAAAGCCGCAATGGTCCAAGTCCGACTTAGACCACTTGGGATGAGAGCAGATATAGCGGTGTTGAGCTGGGCTTTTCCTCCATCAACTATAATCAAATCCGGTTTCGGCCAGTCCGCGTGTTTAAAACGGCGTATCAGCGCCTCTTTGAGCATGGCTACGTCATTCGGTTCGCTTCGCGTTTTAATTTTAAATTTTTTATATTCTTTTTTATCCGGCATGCCTCCGGTAAAAACAACCATTGAACCGACGGCTAGTTTGCCCTGCAGGTTTGAAATATCAAAAAATTCAATTCTTTCGGCACCCTTTAATCCGAGAGTTGTTTTTAAATAATTCAAACCTTTTTCCCGCCACGATTCTTCGTCCCGGGATAAAAACGGCCGGTGTGAGAAAATATTTTCAAGCGCTTTAATCGCGTCTCTTAATTCGGCCGCGGTTTCATATCTTTTTTCTGCGGACGCGACTTCCATATCCTGAACCGTTTTTTTAATAACCGATGAATAATTTCCGGAAAGAATTTTTTTGATTATTTTTATATTTTCTTTATATTTTTCAGCGCGCGCCTTCGCGTTCGGATAAAATTCGGGCCATTTATTTTCCTTCAGGCAGCAAATCCCGAGGCAGCGGCCGATCGCGGCTTGCTGGCAGGGACGGGAATGTTTTAGTCCGCCCATAATCGCGCATTGGCAGTAGGGGAAGGCGCGGCGCAAGTTTTTCAAAACGGTCTTTATCGCCCATCCGTCAGTAAACGGCCCCACCTTACCCGACATCGGATGTCGAGTAAGGTGGGGTTGGTGGGTTATATAAATTTTTGGGAATTTTTCGCGCGAAAACGCGACATAAAAATATTGTTTATCGTCGCGCATTAAAACATTGTATTTCGGGCGATATTTTTTGATGAGCGCGGCCTCCTGTATCAAGGCCTCAATATCCGAATTCAATTCGCGCCAGGAAATTTTTGAGGCCTCTTTGAGCATAGCTTGTTTTCGGCTGTCAAAATCATCGTGTCTGAAATATGACATCAGGCGCATTCTTAAATTTTGCGCCTTTCCTATATATATGGTTTTTCCCGCGCCATTTTTGAAGAAATATACTCCGGGAGTGAGGGGGGCATTAGCTACTTGATTTTTATTTACCATTATGGTATTATATAGCTGAATTGAAGTTTTGACAAGTCAATGAATCCCACATCTCTAAGGAGAAATGTGATGAAAGAGCTTAAAGTCGCGATTCGAAGGCATTTTTGCTTGAACGTGGGTTGTTTTTTGTGGTGGCTGGGAGGTTTTGCCACAATTGTCTGGATTAAGATTTTGTTGGCCGATGCTCTGGGTTTGGTACAGGCAGGCAGAGCGCTGACCACCGAAGCGACCCTAGCTTATCTGATGTTTTTGGTGTTTTGTCTCGGCGCCAAGAGCATCAATAAGACCAATAAAAAGGAGGATGGCGCTCACATTGACCGGTTCAAGGGTGAGTTTTGGATGGTTCTTCTTTATGTTTTTTGGCTGTTCGTGATTCATGATTATTTCACTGCCACCGGTTTCAAGTTTCTTTGGTGGGGTGAAGTGAAAAAGATACCCGAACAGCTGCACTTCACCATTTTCGGCGCGTCAGCCGTTCTGGGGTTCTCTCGCGCAGGCGATATCTGGAAGATGATTAAATCAGGCCTGCCAGTTCTTGGGTTTAAGGCGTAGAAATAAAGTCCCCGCCCCCTCAGTGAGGAGGCGGGGGCTTTTACATTGACTTATCCTTGACGCGGCTATATAATGGATAATTGTCCATTTTTTAAAATGAGCTCTCAAGACAAAAAAGGCCTCGTTGACTTTATCCGCATCAAGGGCGCGAAAGTCCATAATTTAAAAAATATATCGCTTGAAATACCTAAAAACAAACTGGTGGTAATCACCGGTCTTTCCGGTTCCGGCAAATCGTCGCTGGCGTTTGATACCGTTTATGCCGAAGCCGAACGCAGGTTCGTGGAATCCCTTTCAAGCTATGCCCGCCAATTTTTGGGTCTTCGCGAAAAACCGGATGTGGAAGCCATTGAAGGACTTAGTCCCGCCATTGCTATTGACCAGCGCTCCGTAACCAGAAATCCCCGCTCAACCGTCGGCACCATAACCGAAATTTACGATTATTTTCGTTTGCTTTTCGCGCGATTGGGAGAGCCCAGATGCCCCAATTGCCAAAAAGCCGTTAAAAAGCAGACGGCCGACGAAATCATCCGCAAGATTATGTCTTTGCCTAAGGGTATAGCCGTTCTCATTTTGGCGCCGGTGGTCAGGGGCAGAAAAGGCGAGCACAAAAAAATATTTTCCGAAATACAAAAAAAGGGATTTTTGCGCGTCCGTTTTGACGGCGGAGTGATGAGGACCGAAGAAGCGCTGGATTTAGATATTGACCCGAAAAAGAAACATTCCATAGAAGTTGTCGTGGACCGCTTAATAATAGCCGGCGATCTGGACAGGAGCCGTCTGCACGATTCTTTGGAAATAGCGCTTAATTTGGGAAGGGGCCTTGTGGGCGTGGCTCCGGCCGAGGAATACGGCGGCGCCAAAACAAGCGATAAAAATTTTAAGGAAATTTTATTTTCCGAGACATTTTCTTGCCCCGATTGCGGGGTTTCTCTGCCGCCCATAGAGCCGCGGCTTTTTTCTTTTAACAGTCCTTACGGCGCCTGTCCCGCCTGCACGGGCCTCGGCACCAAGCTTGAGGTTGATTCCGATTTGGTCTTGCCCAATAAAAATTTAACTTTGGCCGAAGGAGCCATTCAGCCGTGGTCTCGCGCTTCCCATCGCGTCGGACGCCAATCGTGGTATTGGTGGATGCTTGAAGATTTGGCATCGCGCCACAATTTTTCTTTAAACGAGCCGATTAAAAATTTGCCCAAAAAAGTTATTGATTTAATTTTGCACGGAGAAAAAGAAAGTGCTGAAGAAAAAGGATTTGAGGGGGTTATACCCAATCTGGAACGGCGTTGGAAAGAAACCGATTCCGAATGGACTCGCGCGGAAATCGAGCGCTATATGCGCCTGGAAATTTGCCCGGCTTGTTCCGGCGCGCGTCTCAAGCCGGAAGCCCTTTCGGTTTTAGTCGGCGGAAAGAATTTATCCGAATTGTCGGCTTTACCGGTTTCCGAAACAATTGATTTCATCAAACAGCAATCGCAAAAAGAATTACCCAAAAGCCAAAAGAATGCTTTCGCGCCGTTATTTAAAGAGATACTAAGACGCTTTAATTTTTTAATTGATGTCGGGCTGGAATACATAACGCTTGACCGGTCTTCGGTCACTCTTTCGGGAGGAGAGGCGCAGCGCGTGCGGCTTGCCACTCAAATCGGCTCGGGGCTTTCGGGGGTGGTTTATGTGCTTGACGAGCCGTCGGTCGGCCTGCATCCGCGCGACCACAGCCGCTTGGTTGCCACGCTTAAAAATCTCCGAGATATGGGCAACACGGTTTTGGTGGTTGAGCACGACCGTCATACCATGCAAAACGCCGATTGGATTATTGATTTGGGGCCCGGGGCCGGCAGCCACGGGGGAGAAGTTATTTTTGAAGGAACTTATGACCGGCTTAAAAAAGCAAAGACGTTGACCGGGGACTATATTGCCGGGCGCAAAAGGGTGGAGATACTTGATCGCAAATTTTCAATTGCCAATTCACAATTTTCAAAATTAAAAAAACTCAAAATTCGCGGGGCTTCGGAACACAACCTCAAAAATATTGATGTTGAAATTCCTTTAGGCGCTTTGGTTTGCGTTTCAGGGGTCTCGGGTTCCGGAAAATCAACTTTAGTCAATGATATTTTAGCCAGAGCTTTGTCGCAGCATTTTTACGGTTCGCGCGCGGCTCCGGGCAAACATAAAACCATAGAGGGCGTCCATAACATAGATAAAGTCATTACGGTTGACCAGTCGCCGATAGGCCGCACTCCCAGGTCTAATCCCGCGACTTACACCGGCGTCTTTTCATTTATACGGGAAATTTTTGCCCAGACCAGAGAAGCTCGCTCCAGGGGCTACAAATCGGGGCGGTTCAGTTTTAACGTGAAAGGCGGCCGATGCGAAGAATGCGAGGGACAGGGCGTTAAAAAAATTGAAATGCATTTTTTGCCGGATATCTACGTGGAGTGCGAAGAATGCAAGGGCACCAGATACAATCAGGAGGCGCTATCAATCCGTTACAATGAAAAAAACATAGCCGAGGTTCTGGCAATGAGCATTGAAGAAGCTCTGATCTTTTTCAAAAATATTCCGCAAATAAAATCAAAATTGGAAACACTAGACGATGTCGGACTTTCTTATATGAAATTGGGTCAGCCGGCCACCAATCTTTCCGGAGGAGAGGCGCAGAGAGTCAAATTGGCGACGGAACTTTCCAGAAAATCAACCGGAAAGACACTTTATATTTTGGACGAACCAACCACGGGTTTGCATTTTGAAGATGTGCGGAAACTTTTGAAGGTCTTGGCGGCTTTGGTTGATAAAGGCAATACTGTTTTAGTAATTGAGCATAACCCCGATGTTTTAAAAAACGCCGATTGGATTATTGATTTGGGGCCGGAGGGAGGCGGAATGGGAGGAGAAATTATCGGCGAAGGGACTCCCGAAGACCTGAAAAAGAATAAGAAATCCTATACCGGCAAATGGCTTTAAACCTCTCTTGACAATAGTTTTGTTTTGCCTACAATAGGGGATATAAATCAATTAGCACTCTTTGGTCAAGAGTGCTAAAATGGAAATTAGAAATTAGAAATTTAAGCAAATATGGTCAAAATTAAACCATTAGGCGACAGGGTTCTTCTGGAGCCCTTGAGCAAAGGAGAACTTGAAGGCAAAAGCAAATTAGGAATCATCATTCCCGACACCGCCGAAAAAGAACGTCCCGAACAGGGTCGGGTGGTGGCGGTTGGCGACGGCCGAAGAGATGAAGACGGAAAATTGATTCCGGTCGGTCTTAAAAAAGGCCAGAGGGTTTTATTTTCAAAATACGGCCCAAATGAAATAAAAGTTGATGGGCGCGAATATCTTATTGCCAAAGAAGAAGACGTTTTGGCGATTATTGAATAATGTAAATATGGCTTCCGCCTAAAATTTAAGCAAATATATGGCTACCCCGACACAAACTTTGCGAAAAATTAAACTTTTAAACTTTTTTACTTTATCACTCTAAAATTTAAGCAAATATGGCAAAACAAATATTATTTAATGAAAAAGCGCGCGAGGCGCTCAAACGCGGAGTGGACGCGCTGGCTAACGCGGTTAAGGTTACTTTGGGTCCGAAAGGACGCAATGTCGTTTTAGATAAGGGATTCGGCTCTCCGACAATCACTAATGACGGCGTAACCATAGCCAAAGAAATTGAGCTGGAAGATAAAGTTGAAAATCTCGGAGCCGAGATTATAAAAGAAGTCGCCACTAAAACTAACGATGTCGCGGGCGACGGCACTACTACCGCCACGATTCTTGCCCAAGCCATCATTACCGAGGGTCTTAAAAATGTGGCCGCGGGCGCAAATCCCATAGGTTTAAGAGCGGGTATAGAAAAAGCGGTCGCGGATGTCGTTTCGGAACTGAAAAAAATATCCATCCCCATTTCCAGAAAAGAAGAGATAGCGCAAGTCGCGACCATTTCGGCAAAAGACGAAGCCATCGGCGAAAAAATAGCCGATGTTATCCATAAAGTCGGGAAAGACGGCGTAGTCACGGTTGAGGCCTCGCAGACCTTCGGCATCTCGCACGAAATTGTTGAAGGCCTGCAATTTGATAAGGGATACATTTCTCCCTATATGATTACCAATTCCGAAAGGATGGAAGCGGTTTATGAAGACCCCAGAATTCTTATTACCGACCGAAAAATTTCGGCGATTTCGGACATCTTGCCTCTTTTGGAAAAACTGGCCCAGACCGGCAAAAAGGAACTTATTATTATTGCCGAAGAAGTTGATGGCGAAGCGCTGGCAACTCTTGTGGTAAATAAACTTCGGGGTATTTTTAATTCATTGGCTATTAAAGGCCCGGGCTACGGAGATCGCAGAAAAGAAATGTTGGAGGATATCGCTTTGGTTACCGGAGCTAAAGTAATTTCTGAAGAGGCCGGAATGAAACTTGAAAATACGGATTTAGCGATGCTTGGTTCTGCCCGTAAAGTTATTTCGGCTAAGGAAAATACAACCATCGTCGGCGGCAAGGGCAAAAAAGCGGATATTGAAAAAAGAATATCTCAAATCCGCAAACTCATAAGCGAAACCGATTCCGAATTTGACCGCGAAAAATTGGAAGAGCGCCTGGCCAAACTTTCCGGCGGAGTCGCGGTGATTCGCGTGGGAGCCGCAACCGAAGTGGAACAAAAAGAAAAACAGCATCGTATTGAAGACGCGGTTTCGGCCACCAAAGCTGCGATTGAAGAGGGGATTGTTCCCGGAGGCGGAGTGGCTTTTGTTCGGGCGTCAGCCGCGCTTGAAAAAAATATTTCCGAAACGGAAAAAACCGACGCTGACCATGATGAGCGTCTCGGCTATCAGATAGTTAAAAAAGCCATCACGCAGCCCCTATGGCATATTGCGGAAAACGCGGGCGTTTCCGGCTCTGTCGTGGTTGAAACCGTGCGCAAGTTCAGGGGAGCTAAGGGGTATAATGCCGCTACTGGAGCGTATGAGGATATGATTGAAATGGGCATAGTGGATCCCACCAAAGTAACCCGCTCAACTTTGCAAAATGCCGCGTCCGCTTCGGCTATGTTTTTGACCACCGAAGCCGTTGTGGCCGAAAAACCGGAAAAGAAAGAGGCCTCTCATATGCCTCCTTCCGGAATGGAGATGTAAATTTTGGTTTTGACTTGATAAATTTGCTATCATAAGCCATATGACGATTTTATATTGGATTATAGCCATATTTGTTCTGATAGTTTTGTGGGTTATTTACGCTTATAACCGTTTTATCACTTTGCGTTTTCGGGCCCAAGAGGCGCTTTCGGATATTGATGTCCAGTTGAAACGCAGATTTAATCTTATTCCCAATTTAGTGGAAACCGTAAAGGGCTATATGCGCTATGAAGAAAAAGTTTTGACCGGCGTGACTGAAGCAAGAGCGCGAGTTGCTTTGGCAGGAGGCACTCCGATTGAACGCGAAGGCGCGGAAAACGCGCTTTCCAACACTTTAAAAACACTTTTCGCGGTTGCCGAAAATTATCCTGATTTGAAAGCCAATGCCAACTTTTTGGACCTTCAGCGCGAGCTAGCCGATACCGAGAACAAAATTCAGGCCTCGCGCAGGTTTTTCAACACGACCGTTCGCGACCTGAATACCAAGATTAATTCTTTTCCCTCAAATCTTATAGCTTCAATTTTCGGATTCGGCGAGGAAAAATTTTTTGAAGTTGATTCGGCTCAAGAACGCGAAGCGGTGAGCGTAAAGTTTTAACTTTTTATTTTAATTGGTTTTAAGTAAACACTAACTAACGGCCGTCGGCTTTTGTTATACTTTTCCCCGCTTCTTTTCTTTGCGCGGGTTTTTGTAAAAAATCAAATTAACCATGTTGTAGCGATAGCATCAATGTGGTAATTTCGTTTTTTTATTGTTTATCATTCCCGCCCCCCTTTTGCAGTAGCCCACAAATTTTCAAAAAAAGAGTGCATCATTTGGGAAAGTTCTTGGCTTGTGACGACAAAACCCAATCCTCCGCGCTCATAAGTTATGACCGCTATACGATTGTCAAAAATATGCAGCATGCCCGGAAAGTCAAAATTCGGCGGAAGATAGCGAATATTGCTTAACTTGCTTTGATGGCGTCCTGATGGGTCAAATTGGTGGTGTTTTTTATCTGTCTCAAAGCGAAGCGCTTTTGAAAATATTCCAAGTTTTTTTCTCCTTGCCCCGTACCCCATATGCCCAAACTCGGTCAGAAATTTATCTGCTGAACCCACGGAAAGAACGGTTTTGTCTTTGGTTGCAAGAATTTCGTCAATAATGCTCTCCACCCCTCCTTTTCCTTCAAAGAGGCGGACATTTCCTGTGTCAACGGGCGGCTTAATGTCTTTAGCAAGCGTTTCAATAAGCCGTTCGGCTAAAATGATTCTGGAATCAAAATAATCTTTTAGTTTCCTCGGATGCTCGGCATAAAATCGTTCGGTTCCGCGCTCATTATACGAGCTTACCAGCCCCATTTGTTTTAGCGTTTCAAGTGTGTAATAGACGCTAGTTCGTTTTATGCCGGTTTTTTTGGCAATTGTTCCTGCCCGAGCGTCGGCCAAAGAAAGCAAGGCTCGATACACCTGCTCGGTTTTTTCATCTATGTTTAATCCCTCTAAAATGCGTTTTGCCATAACTGACGAAAATTTTCGTCAACACTATCTTAGCAAAAATGTACTTAAAAATCAACAGCTCGGCCGGATTTGTCGGAAGTTTAAGTACAGTCTTTAATATGGTGTTATTTTTAAATTGCTATACGGATAGGCCGTATCGCAGACGAAGTTCTTTGAAAAGGAGACACAACCATGAAAGTTGGGTTTCGAGGAAAACCGGCTGACAGCGAGAACGAAACAATCATATTGACAGCCGAAACAGAGGCGGAGCAAAAAATTCTTAATAAATTTTATAGGTGCGGTGCGGCTAGTGTAGTTCGTTTTTTCAAACTTCGGTCCGGAAATATCGAAATGATGTATACGGATCCAGACTCTCCAATGCCAGATTTCTGGTAAAAGGAGGGGTCATGAAAATAAAAGAGAAGGTTGCCTATAGATGTGTTTTGTGTAAAATTGGTGAAATAATTCACACCCAAAACGTAGAGATCGAAAAAGAAGGCGATTATCATCGATTCTGGGGAAGTGGTTGGATTTTTAGAATTATTCCCAGAGATGAAAAGGTTTTCGGCGGCCGGTTGTTGAAGAAACGGCCCTCTGAGAAATGGCCTTCGGACAGGTGGCGAGAAAAACTTGGTTGGGCGTGGACATCCTTAACAGTGGAAGAACTAGAAAACAGATTCAAGCGATTTTTAGCTCTAGATAATGCGGAAAATAGAGAGAACCCCCCTGGCGGCATATGTAAAAAATGTTTAAAGAAAAAAGAAGTCAAAACCCTTGTGGATAGCGGCTTCTTGGAAGTAAAATGACCTTAGAGTTTCCTAACTTTTGGAGAACCAAATGAGCCGGACGGAATTTTTTCGAAGAGTTGTTCGTCAGCTTAATGGCGATCCGGAAGATGTTTTGCGCGTGGCGCATGCGTATTGGTTGGCAAAGGAAGTGCACAGAACGCAAAAAAGAGACGGAGGCGAAAGATATTTTGAGCATTGCAGACGGGTCGCCCTTCTTACTATGGATCATGGGTGTTACGATGCTGACTCCGTAATTATCGCCCTTTTACACGACGCTCTTGAGGACAGCTTTATTCCGTTGGTCGTTGTTCGTCAATTATTTGGAGCAGGGGTCGAAGAAGCGATTTGCGCTCTTTCAAAAACAGAGACAACCTTTTATGAATACGACGGCTCAGTCAGAAAAATTAAAAAAGATCCCGCGAAATATTTTGAAGATATAAAAATCCATCCAAATGTGGTTGTCCCGGTTATTAAATGCTGCGACCGCTTGGATAATTTGCGAACTTTTGGGATATGGCCAGTTGAAAGAAAGGTAAAATATGTCATTGAAACACGCGAATACTTACTTCCGCTTGCATCTGAAGCTATAGGAGGAAATCATCCCATCTGCAAAGATTTGAAAAATGAAGTAGAGCGTTTGGCTTCGGAATTTAATTTGCACGAGAGTCGCGCTTAACGCGACTTTTTTTATTCCGCTTGAGGTAAACACCAACTAACGGCCGTCGGCTTTTGTTATACATTATGATTTGTTAAAAGTCTCTTTTCTTTTGCGCGGGTTTTCATCTAAAGCATAAATCATTGATTTGCCAAACTTTGTGTGATAAATTTATCTGGGTTTCAGCTTCTCTTAAAGAGGAGAGTGCTGGTGTCTGAAAAAGGCAAAATCGGTCTTTCTGAGGCCTCGGCTCTTCTTGATTTAGTTATCGGCGCTCAAGGCAGCGCAGATGAGATTTTTGATCTTTCAAAATTACCGAGGAAAATGATGGAGATTGAACGTAAGTATTGGCTTACTCCCAACGGTGAAAATACGGATTTGGTTATTACCGATTTTATTACACGATTTGGAGAGCGCTTAAAACATTGCGGAATTACTGTTGAAAGATTTACTCCTTTTGTTGGCGTTGATCAGTACTACATTATGGAACGAGGCGGCGACGAGTTTATATTTCGTTATAGAGTCGGCGCTAACCGTTCTCCGCAGCTCACGGTAAAGTTTCAATTAAACAAAGGGTCTAATATGGTGAGAGGGGAATTGAATTTGAGCGTAAAATACGAAGATCCGGAAAAAATAGGGGCGTTTTTGGCGGTTATCGCCGCGCTTGCCGATTCGTGCAAAATTTTTACTGTTCAGCAAAGCGGAAACATATGGATTACGAAAAGTCCCGCGGGAAATTTGGTGGAAGTAGTGGTTTACAGAACCGCGCGCATTTCACCGCCGGAAAGGCTGGAAGTTTTTGTTGAGGTTGAACCGCTGAACTCCGATAAAATAGATAGAGCGGTTGCGACGATAGACGAATATGAAAAAGAGCTTCAGCTCGGAGGTTTACTTTGCGAAAAAAGCATTGCCGAAATTTTTAGATAAATTTTTGCACGAGAGCCGCGTCAGACGCGGCTTTTTTTATCCATTTTTTGCTTAACAAATATACAAAGATTTGAAAAATGAAGCAGATCCTTTTTTCTTGCTTAACAAACCTTAACGGCCGTCAAGGTTTGTTATATTTTAGGTTTACCAAAACCCTTTCCTCGACTCCCTCTTTTCTTTTGCGCCGGTTTTTGGTATTCTTTACATGGGTTTCATTGATAAATCGGAGGGATAACTATGATTCTTGTTGTGGTTTTTATGGTCGCTGTCATTTTTTTTTGGGCAGTTCTATTTGTCATGCCCGGCTCGAGAAAATACTACCTTCCTGCGTTTTTCAGCGTCGTCCTTTTGGATGCTATTGTCGTAAAGTTTATATTCCCTCTTTTTCCCGATATCAATTCTGCTGTAAACTTTCTCCAAGCGCTGCTTATCGTCTTGATTAGCGCCGTTGTTATAGGGGTTTTCTTGTTGGAGATTCTCGGTGGCTATATTGTTGGGATACTTAGGAATAAAGGTCTAACTCACAATGTTTCTCGTCAACTGACAAAAAACTTTTATTTGGCCCTAGCTCCCTTTTTGAACGCCGGGGCGTTGATGTTGTGGACATTGCTTTTTCCGTCTTTGGGATTTGTAAGTTTTTGGCCCAACGCACTGCTTGCCGGATTTATATTGCATTTTATTGACGAGGGTATCGTGGTTCCGTGGTTTTTCAAGCTAACTGAAGCAACGGATCATAAAAGAAAAGTTTAGAGGCGGAAAATCTCGCTAGCCTGTTGCCAGATTAACCCCGCTTAAAAAATCAAAGCAAGAACAAAACAAAACGAGAAGGACAGATGAAGGTCTGCCCTTTTATTTTGCAGCAAATTTTGTAAAATCAGTGTATGGCCGTTAATTTATATAAACACCGCGAATCAAATATCCGCAAAACCTGGATTTTGTTTGCCGGATTTTTGGTTTTTGTAATTGGCGTCGGATGGATTTTCTCGCAGGTATATGGAAGTAATGTCATTTTGATTGTTGCTGTAGTGTTCAGCATCGTGATGAATGTTCTGGCCTACTGGTATTCCGACAAACTGGTACTCAAAATGAGCCGGGCCGAACCTGTTGAAAAAAGCAAGGCGCCCGAACTCTACAATGTCGTTGAAAATCTGGCGATTACCGCGGGTCTTCCGACCCCCAAAATTTATTTAGTGCGCGACCCTTCCCCCAATGCTTTTGCCACGGGGCGCGATCCAAAGCATGCCGTTGTGGCCGTAACTACGGGGCTTTTGGAACGGCTTGACCGCACGGAGCTGGAAGGAGTTATCTCGCACGAACTTTCGCATATCGGCAATCGCGATATGCTTTTATCAACCGTTGTCGTGGTTCTTGTGGGTTTCGTGGCTCTTCTTTCTGATTTTTTCATGCGCTCGCTTTGGTTTAGGGGCATGTTTGGAGATCAGGACAGGCGCGGCGGAGGAGGCACGGCGATGATTTTGATAGGAATTATTTTTTCCATTTTGGCGCCGCTTTCAGCTATGCTGATTCAGCTTGCTATTTCCCGTAAGCGTGAGTTTTTGGCAGACGCTTCGGGCGCCATGCTTACGCGCTATCCGGAGGGGCTCGCGAAAGCTCTTGAAAAAATTTCGGCCTATTCCCGTCCGATGCGTTCAGCTAATAACGCCACGGCCCATTTGTGGATTTCCGACCCGCATGGTAAAAAGCATAATGTGGTTGCGAAATTATTTATGACCCACCCCCCGACGGAAGAGAGAGTTGCCAGATTAAGAGGAATAAACATATGAGTTTTGAAAAATTAGAAGAACAGTTTTCACCAGAGGAGGAATTGGCGCAGCTGAAAGAACACGCACGCGAGGTCCAGAGGAAAGAAGAATCGAGAGAATTGAATACCGCCAACTTTATAGATAATGCGTTTGATCCCGAGAAATTAACGCAAAAAGATGTGGAAATGTGGCGGAGATTTCAAGAAGGCACGCTTACGACCTACGAATTTTTTGCGTACGCCAAGGAAGCGGCGAAGGACCCGCAGAGAAGTCCGTTTGCCGAATATCTCGGGAATGAGATGAACAAGGAGAATCTCCGAAAACAAATTGAGAAAATTAGATCTCAAAACGAAGAGGGCGAAGGGCAAGAAAATAATAGATAAAATGTAAAAAGGAGGCGTCGCATAGCGGCCTAGTGCGCCTGCTTGGAGAGCAGGTATGGGGCAACCCATCGTGAGTTCGAATCTCACCGCCTCCGCCACGTACAAAATTTTCTGCGAAAATTTTTACGTGGCTGTCGCGTGTAAATCTTTGATTTATTACGCGACGCCATCCATAAAATATGTATTACGTTTACATTCTACAGAGCAAGAAAAATCAAAGTTTATATATTGGATATACTACCGACATTGAAAAGAGGCTTACTGAACATAATAGTGGCAAGAGTCAGGCCACGAGACCATTTCGCCCCTACGAGCTTATATACTACGAAGCGTTTGTAAACATGAAAGATGCCAAATCGCGCGAAGAATATTTAAAGAGCGGCTGGGGACGAAGAACAATCAATAAAATGCTAAAGAATTATTTTTTGTAATTACATAGGATTGAGCGCCCGTTCGCTTGCCCGCCGACTCGGCCTTCGTAGCCACTTCGGCGAAGGAGGCAGCTTTAGTGAAGGCGGGAGAGACCGGGCGCTCAAGTAAAGGTTTTAAGTAGAAATATATGCAAGGAATATTTTTTGCACATCCACATACTCTTTTTGAACGAGTAGAAAAAATCTTAAAGAAAGTCGGCCCAGAAAAATTCTTTAGCAGTTCAGAAGAAGAGGTAAAGAAAGCCCGGGAAGGATTTGCGGCCTATTTTTTTGTACTGGCGATGAAAAAATATACCGGGAAAGATTGGTGGCTTGCACAGTATGACCAAGCAGAAAGAGCTTATCCAGACTTTGATTTTTTTTCATTTGGCGAAACTCCTGAAAAATTACGCATGGAGCCCGTAGAATTGACCGGAGTATATCCACATTTCAAATCGTTCGATGAATTTACAGAGGTTGTGAAAAAGAAGCAGAGTCAATATGGTACCAAACCTGTTAAGTTTAGCTTGCTGGTGTTCGTAAACCACGAAAAAAGCGAGGAGTGGATTTCGCTTTTGAGAGAATATCTGAAGACCGAAAATCCATTTATAAGTATATGGACAATACATTTGCGATTTAAAAAGGGAGGACGGGAGGTAGGAGCGGCAGTTGCTCAGAGAATTAGGCCGTTGCCCGGACTACGAATTACAGCTGCCACAGACGAACCCGGTATTCATAAGCCCCAGCCCCTTCCAAATTATATAGAGGAGAAAAAAGAGGACGGGGTTAACCATATTATGTTTAAACAGGAGTTTATTGATAAATTTAAGTCACTCGTACGATCAAGCGTCCATTCGAGAAGCCGGGCACCATTAAGAAAATTTAAACCATGAAAAATTTTTTAATAGCAATTTGGTCAAGTTTTAAAAAACAAATGAAGGAGCAATGGGTTATCATCTTAACCAATATCATTATTGCTATCGCTATTTTTTATTTGGGAATTTCTTTCAGCGCGTCTTTACGCAACGAAGATATAAGACAAAGAACAAGTCCGTTATTCAAATATATTTATGATCAAAATAGCGGAACAATAAGCATAGATTCCGGCGATGATTTTTCTCCTGTAACAATAGATTGGATTCTTCCGTCATCAACAGCAACACCACTAGTTGCTCTTACCAAGAACAATCTATCGATGAAAGAAGATATTATTGAAAAAGTATTTTTTTTGTCTCTAGGTGGTTTTCATGAAAAATTTGGCAACCTCATAGAAGGGGATCTTGTTGGCTATTTAGAGTGTATTGTTTTAAATCAATTTGGCTTAGAAGTAAGTAAAACACTAGAAGGATTTCCAATAGGAATAAAAATAAGATACATAGTACGCGGTAATCCAGAGATTAAGACAAGCTACAATTTGATATTATTAAGGAGCTTCGATGGAGAGTTTGTTCAAATTCATCCCTTCCCATACTTAGAAGAATCTCAATTAAGAAACGCATTGCTCGAAAAAGGATCATACAGATTTAATGAGATAGTCAAAAGGCTTTCTAGTTATTATGATGAAAAGAGTTCTTATATGAATGAAGATGGGACTTGTAATCAAAAAACAGAACAATTCTACTCTTTTTAGAAAATACGTCTCAAACAAACAACCCTTGACCGACCCCCATCAAAACGCCCACTGGAAAAGAGCGCGAAAAAGCCTTAAGATATCTCATATCGGTTGGTTCTAGACCGACCCACGCCGCCAGAAAACTAATTATCGAATAGACCCACATGCATATGAAGCATATAAATATCGAGATAAAAGCAAAGTGCAATAACCACGAAGAAATTCGAAAATTCTTGAAATCTCACAATGCTGATTTTAAGGGAACTGACCATCAAGTCGATACTTATTTCAAAGTTAATCATGGCAGGCTGAAACTACGTGAGGGAAAGATAGAAAACTTCTTGATCTATTATGAACGAGAGAATAAAGAAGGTCCCAAACAATCAGACATCATCCTTTTCAAAACATTCCCAGAAAGCTCACTTAAATCTATATTGGTTAATTCTAATGGTGTATTGACGGTTGTAGACAAGAAAAGGGAAATTTATTTTATTGATAATGTGAAATTTCATATTGATACGGTTCAAGACCTCGGCACATTTATGGAGATTGAAGCAATTGATGACAGTGGGGATATCGGAAAAGAAAAACTGCTCCAACAGTGTAATGAATATCTAAAATCATTTGAAATTTCCGAATCCGATCTTATTTCAGTTTCTTATAGCGATTTGCTACTCGAAAAAACAGAAAAATGAGCACGAAAAGAAATTTTTTCATGTTAACTTTTTGAAACAGAAACTCGAAATGGTTTCTGTTTTCGTTATTGTAATTTCCCTGGGTTTGTGCTAGATTCATCATAGGAATTTTAGTAAAAGCTCTTCAAAAAAAGGAGGCCAACAATGTTCGAAAGATTCATGACTGATAAGCGGGTCGAGAAGCGCTACGCTGAAGCTGGTCGGATTTTCGGTCATGCGGTGAGCTACATCTACATGGGCGAGTGCATCGGTTTTGATAGCATGCTTGCCAAGTGGGAGAAGCTGGAAGCCGAATATGCCAAGCGTGGCTACCGTACACTTCCGGTGGACGATTTCGTCGCCCATGGTGGCTACGGGACGCCACTCAAGAACCTTAGCGTGAAGCGCGCCGAAGGCGAAGAACCTGTTTTCCATGCCAGGATTTACCGTGAGGTTTATCTCGGCAAGATTCGGCCAGTTGTCAACCTGTCGGAACTTATGAGGCCAATCGAACCAGGCGAGTCGCCGGAATCGCGGGCGCAAGTCGGCACCTATTTCGTTCCTAGCACCAAGAAAGCCGAATAGTTTATGGGTATCCGGGGACATAATCAGAGGCGAGCATGCTCACCTCTTTTCTTTGACAAACGGGCGCTTTTTGATAAAATTACTCCGGAAAGAAAGGAGAGCCCAAAATAGGAGGATTGGCGGATGGATTGGCCAAGAACGCATATTATAAGCGCAAGCCAATTTTCAAAAGAAACCCTCGGAAGGATTTTTGAAGAAGTAAAAGAATTCAGTGAGAACAGAAATAATCTTCCGCAGATTATGCGAGGCAAGGTTATGGTTGCTTTCGGCAGTCAACCATCCACCCGCACTCTGGGCTCTTTCAGAGCCGCGATGCTGATGCTCGGCGGCAAAGTTAACGAGTTTGTTGAAGAAAAATCTTCAATGGCAAAGGGCGAAAGTTTCAAGGACACTTTGCGCGTGATTTCAAATTTCGGGGATATCATTGTTATGCGCCATCCAGGGATTGAGGCCGCGGAAAACACAATTCGCGATTTGCCGGTTCCGTTCATTAGCGCCGGCGGCGGCATAGAACATCCGACACAGGCTCTTCTTGATATTTATACTGTTACAAAGGAAATGGGCGAGGTTCGCGGCCTTAAAATCGCGTTTGTGCGCGACCTTCGTTATGGCAGAGTAATTCCTTCCTGGGTTTATCTTCTTCCGATTTTTGAAAAAGCAGAGGTTTTTTTGGTTTCGCCTCCGGAGCTGGCTCTTCCGCAGGAATACAAAAATATACTTAAAATAAATAGTGTCAGATTTTTGGAGGCAGATTGGAAAGATTTTTCGGAAAACATTCTTTCTAAAATTGATGTCCTTATGGTTACCAGGATTCAGAAAGAAAATTTACATCCGGATATACACGAACGAGTGCGGAATTTTGGAATTGTGGACGGTAAAGTTTTACGAAGAATGAAATCCAAAGCCATTATTATGCATCCTTTGCCAAGGGTTGATGAAATTGCCGAAGAAGTTGACACAGACTCCCGCGCGGCTTATTTCCGGCAGGTTGAAAACGGATTATACACGCGTATGGCGCTTTTAAAGATGATTTTCGGCGGCCCCTTATAGGGGCCCTTTATTTTTATTGTTGAATTTAGGTGTTAATAACGCGGCTATATTTTTTAGCCGTCGTGATATAATAAAAATATGGAAAATAAACCTAAGACCTCGCCTAAAGATTTTTTTCTGCATCTTCTCGCGATTATTGCTTTGTACATAACCGCCGGCAGTTTCGTAACTTTGATTTTCCAATACATAAATATCATTTTCCCCGACATTTTGGAGAAAAGCAGTTATTATTTGCGCTCGGTCCATAGCTCAATTCGCTGGGCGATTTCATCGCTTATCGTCGTGTTTCCGGTTTATATTTTAACCTCGTGGTTTTTGGAGAAAAATTATAAAAAAGACCCGGCAAAAAGGAATTTAAGAATCCGCCGCTGGCTCATTTACTTTACGCTTTTTGCCGCCGCGGTCATTATAATAGGCGATTTGGCCACCCTTGTTTACAATTTTTTGGGAGGGGACTTGACCGCCAGATTCGTGTGGAAGGCGCTCACGATATTCTTTACGGCCGGCGTCGTTTTCGGCTACTATTTTTACGATATTTATAAGCATAAAACCTGATTATGAAATGGTTTGTTTGGGCGGTGATATTGGTTGTAGCGGTTTCAATTATCGCCGGTTTTTTCGTCGTCGGCTCTCCCAAGACCGAAAGAATGAGGCGATTTGACGACCGCCGCGTTTCGGATTTGCAAAATGTACAATCGCAGATAGTTAATTTTTGGCAGTCGCGTGAACGCCTGCCCGAGTCCTTAGATAATCTTACCGATGATGTTTCGGGATGGTTCGCGCCCCGGGACCCGGAAACAGATTTACCGTACGAATACGCGGTAAGCGACTCGGAGGCGCTAACATTTTCTTTATGCGCCGATTTTTCTTTGGAAGGAAGTGCTGAATCAAATGGTTATTACAGTATCACGCCTTTCGGCTATCTTTCGGGCGCGTGGGACCACCCATCGGGATACTATTGTTTTGACAGGACCATTGATCCGGAACTCTATCCGCCTCTTGAAAAGGCGTTGAGGCCAAAGCTCTGATTAAAATTAAAAAATAAATTAAAAGCGGCCGGCGGATTTTGCCGGTCGCGGTTATGTTTTATTGACACCCGTATTAAGTTTGGCGGATGAATAGACCTCAAAAACTACATAATTTTTATTTGCATCTATTCCGGTGCTTACACGAAGCCGGACATTACCGAGGCGTTCATGCGCGCCGGGAAGCGCGCCGTCGGCAAGAGCCCGTTCCGGGCAAATCTCTAAGTCGGGCAGGCCGAGTTTTTCAAAAAATATTTTCCAGAGAGGAATTGCTTCCTCCGCATCATAACCCGGAATTATGCGCAGGTTATTCAACGCGAAACTGCGCGCTTCGTAAATAATACGAGTCGGAATTCCGCGCTCTTTGATATTTTCGACCAGCGCGTACAGGTTTTTATCGCTGGCGCCGTAGCGCAAGCGGCTGAAAACTTGATGGATGAATTTAGCAAGTCCCGTTACCGCGCGCCTAAATTGCGGATTGCACGAAAGCTCGGCGAAGAAAATATCTTGAATTAAATATGTATCGTGTTTGGAAACACTGAATCGCGCTCCTTTGGGTTGGGGACGCCAGAGAAATAAGTATTGTCTGATTTTATGGGTGAGCGCGTGCATAAAAGTGCGTTGAGTCGGCAATTTAATTGGATATTTTGGGCCGCGTTTCCATCTACTGATTCGTTCATCGGCAATGCGCTGGATATGTTCCCAGAGGTATGGCGCTGCTTGAATATATTGTTCTTCGGTGATGGAAAAATATTCGCCTCGTCGTCTGGCAAGTGTTTTGGGCATTTCAGGGTCAAAAGAATCAATTGGCGTTACAGTCGCGCCGTAGGGGCGTCCTCGGCTTATGCCGATTTCCATAAGGACGGCTTTTTCAAACTTTTGACCGCAGAGATTTTTGTGGCCACTGGCTCCTTGGCCTATCACGCCGATAACTCTAAGGCCGGGATCCGGATTAACATGTTCTTCAACGCCGGCAGGAGTAATTTCTATAGTCACTTCCGCCCATCTAAGTATTGAAGCAACATCTCTTTTTACTAAGTCCGGCGCCGAATATCCGGACAATTATTTCACCTCCCTTCCAGGATTAGTTCCAGTTGAGGATGTTTGGCTCGTCTTCCTCGCGCAAGCAATCCCTGCCTTGAATATGGGTGGTTGGGAACAACCCCGGTGCAAAACTTCTCAATCGGACACAGTTTGCACGGGTTGTTATGTTTGGTCGGCCAGAGTTCCGGATTTTTTTCCAGCGTTTCGGCGGAAAAAAATAGTGTTCCGCCTCCGCGAATTTTATTTTGGATTTGCCATTTGCAAAAGTCGCGGCTTAAAACCCAGAGCGCGGGATTGATATTGAGGTGTGAAATTCCGTGTTTTTGCAGGAATTTTTGCGACCATATCGCAATCGCGTCCGTAAATTTTTCAGAAACTCTTATCGTCGGCAAACCGGCAATGACTGCGAGCTTTTTTTGCCCTTCCGTTTTCGGTTCAAATGGTTTGGCGATGCCGCTTAAATCCAGAATTTCTGTTGCCCACAGCACTCTTATGGCGTGAAAATCCACTGGGATGGGCGCGGGAAAAATCGGAATGAGATTTCTTTCCTGGAGCCAGATTACGAAAAGAGAAAAGATTTTTCTTCGCACTCCGCGAAAACCATCCGGCGATTTTCCGTTCGGGGATATTTTGGCGAAAGCTCCCTCAAATTCGCGCGCGCCGTTAAAAATGTTTAACACACTGTTTCCCCAACATTGATTGAGCGTTTTTGCGTTTTGGTGCCACCAGCGGGATAATTCATCCAGTTTGAACCCAAAATCATCGCCGTTTGCCGGCAAAGGCGCCCCGTTTTCTTCAAGAATCTCCAAAAGCGTCAGGCGCACGACCTCAAGTATTGTTTTCGGCGAGAAATCCTTTGAAATTATTTCCGGACGAAAAAGTTCGGGCGTTTTTCTTTGCAGAGTCCACCATAATTTGAACGGCAATTCGGACATGATTCCGCCGCGCATCGGCATGGAAGCAAAAAAAAGCCAATTAGCATAATCGCGAGAATCAGTGGAGCTCGGCAGGAGCCATTTTTCTTGCGGAAGAAGAACTCCCTGGAAAATTCCCGCGCGTTTTTTCCACAAGTCGGCCAGAATACGAAAAATATCAAGCGCTCGTTTTTCATTAAATCTGATTTTTGGTTTCATCACTGTTTGTCCCTTTGCTGTTAAGTAACGGGTCTGTCAAAAAACTAGCAGTTTTTTAGGCCCAAGGCAAGGCCGATTTCATGAGGATTTTTTTGAGCTTGCGGCTCTTTACATTGCCCGAAAGTCAAAAATCTGCTAGATTTTAGATAACTTTATGCCTTCGCCCGTAGAGAGAATAAAAGAAAAAATGGATGTTGCCGAACTTGTCGGTTCCTATATCAAGCTGGAAAAAGCCGGCGTCAACTTTAAGGCCGTCTGCCCGTTTCACTCCGAGCGCACGCCGTCTTTCTATGTTTCTCCCGCGCGCCAAATGTGGCACTGCTTCGGATGCAACGCCGGAGGAGACATTTTCAGATTCGTAATGAATATTGAGGGAGTTGAATTCCCCGAAGCTCTGCGGATTCTTGCTGAAAAAACCGGAGTGGAGCTTGAACGCCAGGACCCCAAATTGAGAAGCGAACGCACGCGCCTTCTGGATTTGCTGGAAACAGCCGCCTCATTTTATGAAAAAAATTTATATGAAAGAAAAGATGTCGGCGCGTATTTAAAAGAGCGCGGCATGACGGGGCAAACCGCCAAATCGTTTCGTTTGGGCTACGCTCCCGATTCTTGGGACGCTACCATTTCCCACCTTAAACAAGCCGGTTTTAAACAAGATGAAATAGAAAAAGCGGGATTAGCTATCGCGGCAGCCGGCGACCAACAGCCGGCTACCGGCAGATTTTACGATCGATTTCGCGCCCGCGTAATGTTTCCGCTTTTTGACGGCGCGGGGCGCATTGTGGGTTTTTCCGGCAGAATTTTTGAGAAAGATCTGCGTCCGGGCGGCGCGGACATTGAACCGGCAAAATATATCAACACCCCCCAAACGACCCTTTACGACAAATCCAGAGTGCTTTACGGTTTTGATCGGGCGAAATCCGAAATCCGCAAAAAAAACGCGGCAATAATTCTTGAAGGGCAAATGGACCTGATTATGTCGCATCAAGCCGGCGTCGTTAACGCCGTGGCTGTTTCCGGAACGGCTTTAACCATGCAGCATCTAATAAGCATTAAACGGCTTTGCGATACCTTAATTATGTCTTTTGATATGGATAACGCCGGCTTTGAGGCCACGAAAAAAAGCCTTGACCTGGCTTTGACCTGCGGATTTGACGTAAAAATAGTTTTGATACCGGAAGTAAAAGATCCGGCTGATTTAATAAAAGAAAACCCCGAAAGCTGGCCGGTTGTTTTGGAAAAAGCCGAGCCGATTGTCGCGTTTCTGCTGAAAACCTTGGCTTCAAAGCATAAAGATGTCCTTGCCTTTAAAAAAGAAGCGGGGCGATCCGTATTGCCGTATATTTCCGCTATGCCGAGCGAAATAGATAAGGCCCATTGGGTCGGCGAAGTCGCAAGCGCCCTTAAAATGCGCGAAGAAAATGTTTGGCAGGAGCTCAAAAGAATAAAAGCAAAGCCTGATTCAAAAGATGCGGCTTATGAAATTCGCCCGCAAACGCGAAGCCGCAAAAGCCTTTTAGAGGAAAGGCTAATAGGTCTGGCCGCATGGCGAAGAAATGATTTGTCAACGGTTTTTGGTGATTGTCGGGCTGATTGGTTTTCTCCGGAACGCCGGCATATTTTTGAATCAAGCGCGCAAGGTAGCGCGGCCGAAGATCACTACGTCAAAAAATTGGCGCTTGAAGCCGAAGTGATTTACTCTCTAGAAGATAATCTGTCGGACCAGTTTAAAAATTTAGCCAAAGAACTTCAAAAAGAACATTTGAAAAACCGGCTGATCAAGCTCGGGGAATCGGTCAGAGAGCTGGAGGATTCCGGAGGTAAAGAAGAACTTGAGAAAAAATTTAACGAATTCAAGGCCGTTTCAGCCGAACTTAACTCCCTTTAGCGCCGTTAAAATTAAATAGTTTTTAAGTTGAAATGTCCGGCAATTTAATGTAAGATAGATATTTACATGCCTAAAAAGATCAAATCAAAATCCAGGGCCAAAAAAAGGCCCGGGGCCAAGTCTGCAAAAAAGCCCAAGTTATCCGCGGCAGGCAGATTCTCGGCTAAAAAGGAGTTTAGCGAGGAAAAAGTCGCTGAACTCATTAAGCGCGGAAGAATCCGAGGATTTGTAACCTATGGTGAAATACTGTCCAAGTTTCACCATATTGAACGCAACATTCTTTTTCTTGAAGATCTTTATAACCGTTTGCAGGAGGCCGGTATTGATGTGGTTGAAGGCAAAGACCTGCTGGAAGTTGAGGAAAAAAAGACGCGCCAGGTTAAGCTGCGCGAGGCGCTGGAGCTTACGGGTACGGATTCGGTGCAGATGTATCTTCGTGAAATAGGGAAAATACCGTTACTTAGCGCTGAGGACGAAAAGGAACTGGCCAGAAAAATAGAAAAAGGAGACGAAGACGCCAAGAATCGTCTGGCTTTAGCCAACCTGCGTTTGGTGGTGTCAATCGCCAAGCGTTACGCCGGACGCTCCCCGAATCTCACTCTTCTGGATCTGATTCAGGAAGGGAATATCGGTTTATTCCGCGCTGTGGAAAAATTTGACTGGAGGCGCGGATTCAAGTTTTCGACTTACGCCACCTGGTGGATTCGGCAGGCTATTACCAGGGCGCTGGCAGACCAGGCGCGCACCATTCGTATTCCGGTGCATATGGTTGAAACCATTTCAAAATATCAGCAGGCCGTGCGCAGATTAACGCAGGATTTGGGGCGCGACCCGCTGGCTGAAGAAATTGCCGATGAAATGGGTCTTGAGGTTGAAAAAATTCATCATATTCAGAAGATTTCGCAGGATACGATTTCAATTGACGCTCCAGTGGGCGAGGACGAAGAGGATTCAACGCTGGGTGAGTTTATAATGGACGATACTATTCTTTCTCCCGATCAAGAAACCGCGCGAAAACTTTTAAAAGACCAGCTTCGCGATATAATAGTTGATCTTACGCCCAGAGAGCAGAAGATTTTAAAAATGCGTTTCGGTCTGGAAGACGCCATAACCCACACTCTGGAGGAAGTAGGCAAAGAATTCGGCGTTACTCGCGAACGCATCCGCCAGATTGAGGCCAAAGCCCTTGAAAGAATCCGCCAGCATTCAAAAGCGCATAAACTTGACGGTTACAGTTAAAATTTATAGATCCTAAACGTCTCATCACCCCGAGGATTTAAAACGCTCAAGGATTTGGTATCCCCGACTATTTTTTGGAATTCGTAAGAGGGAACGATATTAGCAGCCAACACGAAATAGTAATGCTTAAAACCAACTCGCTCGTAATAGTCAGGGCCGTTTTCGGATAAATACTTAAAATAGGTATCCAGATCAATCACCGGCCAGCCGTGATAAATATGCAGCCGGTCTAAAACCCAGAGTTTCGCTCCGCGGTCAAAATTGCCGTAGGTTATAATCATAGCCGGGAACGGTTCAAAGCCGTTTTTTTGAGCAAGCTCTAAAGATTTATCCTGCGCTTTTTCAATAAATTTATAGCGCGCGTCAAATCTTATAGCCGGCATTTTTTCTTTGAGTTCTTTTTTAAAAAAATCTCCGAGCGCGTTATAACCCCAGTTGTAATTTTCATAGCGGACTTTTGAAGAAAGCCACAGCTGGGGCCCGATGGGGTAGTAGGTGATTTGGTTGTTGAAAGAATAAAAAATTTCAAACGCAAGAAATACACCGAGAGCGAGAAGAAAAATTTTGCTTTTATAAATGTAATTCAGAAAAACTCCGGTGCCAAGGGCCATAAACGGCGTAAGCATGGTTAAAAAGCGGTATGAGGGGCCGATTGCGGCTAGTAACAAAAGCAAGTAAGCGGAGGCAAGAAGAAGAAAGGAATTTTCTTTTAAAAACTCTTTTCGTTTCTTTATCGCACCTACAAGTGCCGCAGATGCCGCCGCCGCGAAAATCCCGAGAAACAGCCACGAATTGCTTGCGATAAAGCGCAAAACGAAGTTCTTAAGTCGGTCCGTAAGGCCCCCGATTTCTTTGCCCGGAGCGATTTTCCAGACCTCTGGATTTTGGCCGAAAATATAAGAAAATTGAAAGTCAAAATGCCCGACCGTTTGGTAAAGTTTAATATTGTAAATTATCACCGGGCTGAAAATAATCGCGGCCAGCGCCCCGCCGAGCCACAATTTTTTATTCAAAAAATAATCGCGCCTGAAAAATAGCAAATAGGTTGTAAAAATCGGAACAAGCACAAAAACGTTATATTTTGTCAAAAATCCGAGTCCGAGCGCGGCGCCAAGCCAGATTAGATAATTTTCTTCATCAAGCGAGCGCAGAAAAAAATAAGACGCCAAAAGCAGGAAAAATATCACGAATGCTTCCTGCAGTCCTGTCCGCGAAATATAAACCGAGTTGAGCGTTACGGCCATTAAGGCCGCGGCCACCAAGCCGGCGCGCGCCGAGTAAAGCCGCCGGCCGATTAAATACAAAAGATAAACCGATAAAATGCCCAGTACGGCTGACGGAAAGCGCAGAGCAAAATTATTTTCTCCGAAAAGCAAAATGGAGAAATGCTGGACCCAGAATACCAGCGGCGGATGGTCGTGGAAGGAGAGTTTGGTCCATGAGGGGATGTTCGGATCAAGCCATTCAAGAGGCGTTGTTTGTTCGGCTGCCTCGTCAAAATCCATAAGGCCGACGGCCCGAAATCCATAAAAGACCTCATCGTTTACGGTGTCGCCTCGGGAGAGCCCCCAAAAACGTAAAACCGCGGCAAGTATAAGTATCAAAATTAGCCAATTTCTGGTTTTCATAAAGGATTATTATATTATATTCTTTATATATGAAAATTTTAAGCGAGCGAAAGGCGTTTTTTGCGGTTTTAGCCGCGATTTTCGTTTATATCGCGGTTGTCGGCTCTGTTTCCGTCGCGCGCCACTACGATTTTCAAACGCAGGCCTGGGATATGGGAATTTTTTTTCAGACCTTCTGGAACACGGCTCAAGGCAGAATAATGCAAAACAGTATTGAAGAAGTGTCGAACCATCTGGGGGTTCACATGAGTCCGATTATTTTTGTTTTGCTTCCGGGTTTTTTGGTTTTCCCCAGCGCTTATTACCTGCTGATTATTCAGACATTGGCGCTTGCCCTTGGCGCGCTGCCGCTCTATCTGTTTGCCAAAAAAGTTCTGGAGCGCAGGGGTTCGGCTTTAATTATCGCCTTCGGGTACCTTTTATATCCCGCGCTTCACTGGGTAAATTTTTTTGATTTTCATCCGATAGCTTTTTTGATTCCGGCGCTGCTTGCGGCTTTTTATTTTTTTAACGAAAAAAAATGGCTCTGGTTTTGGGTATTTATGGTTTTGGCATCTGTCACCCAGGAAGACGCCATTTTAGCAGTCGCGTTTAGCGGTTTATTTTTGGCCGTTTTACATTGGCGACAAAGGGACGAAAGAAAAAATGGTTTGTGGGTCGCGGCCGCGGCGCTGGGCTATTTTATAATTTCAGTTAAATTGATTATGCCGGTTTTCGGAGGGGGGTTGTTGCGTCTTGACCGATATGCCGCGCTTGGCGGAAGTTTTTCGGAGATTGCGCGAAATTTATTTACGCATCCGCCGCTTTTTTTCAAAACGGCTTTTACCGCGCCGAAACTCACTTATTTATTTTGGATTTTTTTTCCGGTTTTATTTTTGCCGTTTATCCGCCCGCTTTCCCTTTTACTTTTAGTTCCGGGGCTTCTGGAAAATCTTTTGACCAATTTTTCCAGCCAATTTTCAGGATTTTATCAATATGACTCAATGCTCATCGCCGGAATTTTTATATCCTCGGTTTACGGCCTTAAGTCCTTATTAAAAATTTGGCCTGAAAAAATAATTTGGGTAAAATGGCTGTTTGCCGCCGTCATACTTGCCGGATTTTTATTTCGTTCTCCCGTCAGTCCCTTTTATTTTCCGACAGAAATTTTTAAATCAAATGAACGCCGCCAGACTCTGCGGCAAATCGTTAAAAATATTCCCGGGGAGATATCAGTTTCCGCCCATGCCAATATTTTGCCGCATCTGGCAAAGCGCGAGCGTGTTTATATGCTTGGCAGCGAACCTTTTTGGGTCGACGGTAAGCCTTTCCGTCCGGATGCGGTTATCATAGACGGCGGGGATTTATTCGGTTTTTACAATCCCGAGGCCTTGCAGTCTTATGCCGATTCTTACGCGCTTTCCGGCGAGTACAATATTCAAGTTATTCGTGAAAGATATATTATATTCGGGAGGAAATAAAAAATCGTACAAAAAAGATGTACGTATGAATTTATTTATTTTTTCTATTTTTAAACCTCAAAACCAGCACTTTCCAGAAACTTTCAAGGATTATTTTGGGATTGAATTTTGAAACGCCGGTTTTGCGCTCGGTAAAAATTATCGGGATTTCACAAATCTTAAATCCCTTTTTGTAAGCGCGATAAGTGGTCTCAATCTGAAAATTGTAGCCGATTGAAGAAAGGGAATTCCAGTCTATGGCCGCCAGAGCCTCTTTTTTCCAGCATTTAAATCCTCCGGTCAGGTCTTGATGGGGGAGGGCAAGGATTAAACGCGCGTATATATTGCCGAAGCGGCTGATCAGCCGGCGCAGAAAGCCCCAATTTTTTATTTCTCCGCCCGGGATGTAGCGCGATCCCAAAACCACGTCGCATTCCGGCATTTTGGCAAGCATTCGCATAATTACCTCGGGGTCGTGCGATAAATCGGCGTCAATTTGCACGATATAATCGGGCAGGCCCCCATCGTTAAATTCGCCGCTTAGTATTTTTTTAAAAGCGTGGACATAGGCGGTGCCGAGGCCGGATTTGTTCGCGCGGTGCAGGACTTTTAGCGGATAAATTTTGGCCAGCTTCTCGGCCAGTTCTCCGGTGCCGTCCGGAGAATTGTCATCAACCACGATTATTTTGAGGCTCGCGATTCCGGCGCCGATTATTTTTTTGACGAGCTTTTCCAGATTATCCCTTTCGTTATAGGTCGGCGTTACGACAAATATTGAGGCCATATGATCAATTATATTATACACCAAAACAAAAACCCGTCCCGCGGACGCGAGACGGATTTTTGTTTTAGTTACACTCGGTTAACTTTTACAGCGCTAAGGCCTTTAGGACCTTCAGCAATCTCAAAAGTGACTTTGTCCCCCTCTTTGAGCTCATCGAACTTTACGTTCTGAAGCTCGTTTGAGTGGAAGAAAAGATCTTTTTCTTCACCCGCGCGAGCGATGAACCCGAAGCCTCGGTCAGTCAGTCGAGCAATTGTTCCCTCGTTCATTTATTGTGAAAGGAATAAATTAAATAATTCCTCAAAAACAGCTTGCTGTAGAACAAAACCCGACCCCCGTTTCTCTTACAGCCCTGATTTGATTAAGTCCATCTTATCATAGGCCAGATACAATGTCAAGGAGGTCTTTAGGGCCTGTGGAATCTTCTGAAAATCCTGCGAAATATCATTTTTAAGACAAGATAGGCCGCAAAGGCCGCCACGATATATAAGACGACTTCGTTTTTAAAAATAAAAGACGCGGCCGTCAGCGCGGAGAGGTAAGAATAATCTATTATTTTTTCTTTTGAATCGGCTTGCGGATTTTGGGCTAAGGCTTGCAGCCGTTTTCTGACTTCATTCTTTTTTTCTTCCAAAAATTCCACGGTCGGCGCCAATACCTCCTTTACCGCGTTCCTGGCCGCCGATATTTGCGGTTCCGAATCTCGCGGCAGCAAAGAAATCAATTCATCCGTGATATTTTTTTCTGGTTCTTCGTTATCCGGAATGACGTTTTCCTTTTTTTGCGCTCGCGGATTTGAGATCAATGGATCCGTGCCGTTTTTTATTTCTTCAATGTCCGGAATGCCGTCATTATCATCATCGGGGTCGCTGTCGTTTCCTATCAGGTCGCCGTCGGTGTCTTTTTGTATTGAAAGCGAACTACTTTGAGTTTTTTGTTTTGCCAGTTCAACTGCTATGGGCGGCTTTCCCACCCGTAAGAGAGACGCTTTTATTATTTTCGCTTCTATGGAATGTTGGCCTTCGGCAGCTTTCCAATCGTTCCATACTTGGGTGAATTTTCCTCCGCGTTCCACAAAAAAATCAGAAACGCCTATTGATTTTTGATTGTCAAAAAATTCAACGGTTCCGGAAATGTCATCCGGACCGCTATTAAAAAGCGCGGCATAAATCCTGACGGTTTCTCCGGCAAAAAACGGGTCTTTGGAATACCAAATGCCGCCTTGCAGGAAGCCGGCGTTGGTCAGGGCAGAGGCCAGCGCGAATAACGGCATCAAAATCGCGGCTGTTAGTATAAGTTTTCTCAACAATATTATTTATTATTTGTTTTGCCCGGCAGGCGGTATAAGTAATATAAAGCCAACGGTGCGGCCCAGTTCGCGAATCGCTCTATGAAATCCAGCCATCCCACGCCAACCAAAGGGCGCACAAGAGCGGTCCAAAAACCCCAGAAAGCCGCCCACAAAATAACCGGACGAATCGGTTTTATCAAAATAATTGTTGCCACAATCAGGTCCGAAATGCCTGCCCAGAGCAGGAGCGCTGTCGCAGTCGGCTCGCTGACCTTTATCATTTGGCCGATCCAGCCTACCCAGTCTGCTTTTCCGCCTATTGCCAATAAACCGTGTCCGGCAAACTCGCCGGCAACCCCGATACGCAAAATCCATTCAATTTTTTTCTTATTTTCCATAATAAGCATATTATATATCATATAATAATTTGATAAACCTCTTGAGATTTGATTTTTATGGTTGTCAATGATAGTGTTGTTTTGGCTTTAGCAATTTGAGGAGGGGATAAATGAGCAGAGGACAGGCCGGGTTTTACTACATAACCTTAGAAGGCGAAAGATTAAATCTTAGAAAACTTGGCAAGAAACATAGAGAGCTGTTGAGAAAATTTTTTAAACTGTATCAAGAAGAGCGCGGATTTGTTGATTTTTCCAATGCTATGAATTCTCCCGACAGTTTGAAAATAATGGGCGCCCTCCGCATGAACGGCCAATACTGGATTGGCTCAAAAGTTCTGCGTTCAATCATTTTTTCTGTATTGCAGGATTTGTGCAATCGTCTGGCGATTAAGCAAGGTTTTTCTGAAGAAGGAAAAGAACGCCGTTATATGGACTTCGCCGAAAACGAAAAAGCGCTCAATGAATTTTTAACCAGATAAAAAAAGAAAGGGCTATTCGCCCTTTTTGTTTTTGTTCCCGTCGCGGTTATTCTATATCCTTTTGGCTATATTTTATTTCGCGCTCTGGAGCGGTCAATTTTGGTGAGATGCTGTTTTCGCAGGCGGACGCTTTTGGGTGTTATTTCCAGATATTCGTCTACGGCTATCACTTCAAGTCCGCGCTCAATCGTAAGTTCATAAGGAGGAGTAAGCGCGATGGCTTCATCCGATCCCGACGCGCGCACGTTGGTAAGCTGTTTTCCTTTGGTCGGATTCACGCTCATCTCTTCGCCTTTGGATGTATTGCCGATAACCATGCCTTCATAAACTTCGGCGCTCGGGCCGATATAAAGCACGCCTCGGTCTTGCAGGTTCCAAAGCGAATATCCCAATGCTTTTCCGTCAGCCATAGAGATCATTGAGCCCGTAGAGCGCTTTTTAATTTCGCCGGCGTAAGGTTTGAATCCGATAACTCTTGAAGAAATAATTCCTTCGCCTTTGGTGTCAATCACGAATTGACTGCGGTACCCCAAAATTCCGCGCGTCGGCCCTTCAAAGATTATGCGAACCGAATTGCCGCGCGTTTTTATGTCTTTCATCACGAATCTGCGTTTGCCAAGGCGTTCAATAATAGTGCCCTGATGCTGTGATGGAGTGTCAATAATCACTTCTTCAAACGGCTCGCTTCGCTCGCCGTTTTCTTCCTGATGGAATATGACTTGCGGCTGGGACACCTGCACTTCATAGCCCTCTCGGCGCATATTTTCAAGCAGAATCGCGATGTGCAGTTCGCCCCGGCCGGACACCGTAAAATTTTCTGACGAATTAAAATCAACGCGCAGGCCGACATTCACTTCCAGTTCTCGTTTGAGCCGTTCGCGAAGCTGGCGCGAGGTTACGAATTTTCCTTCGCGTCCGGCAAAAGGCGAATTATTAATCAAAAAATTCAAAACAATCGTCGGCTCATCCACCGCGATTGCGGGTAGGGGAGGAGTATCGGAGTTTGAAGCCACGGTTTCGCCGATATCAATATCCGGAATTCCGGCTATCATCACGATGTCTCCGGCTTCAGCGCGTTCGGTTTCAATCCGTTTCAATCCTCGGAAAGTGAATATACGCGTTATTTTTCCCGCGCGGGCCTCGCTCTCGGGTTTTTTGACAAACACATTTTGGCCCGCGCTTACCGAGCCCTCGTAAACCCGCGATACCGCAAGCCGCCCCAAAAAATTATCATAGGCAAGATTAAATGGCTGCAATCTAAGCGGCAGGTCAATCGTGGAACTTGATGTCGGCGGAATATGTTTGAGAATGGCGTCAAGCAGGGGAGTCAAATCCTTGGATTCGTCTTCAAGTTTTAATTTGGCTATACCTTCGCGGCCTATGGCATAAATCACCGGAAAATCGGCTTGTTCGTCGTTCGCGCCAAGCTCCAAAAAAAGCTCAAGCGTTTGTTCTTCGGTGCGTTTCGGGTCGGCCGCGGGCTTATCAATTTTATTTATAACCACAATCGGTTTCAATCCCAGCTCAAGCGACTTTTTTAGAACAAAACGGGTCTGGGGCATCGGCCCCTCTTGCGCGTCAACCACCAAAAGGACCGAATCAATTGAGTGTAAAACCCGTTCAACCTCGGAGCCGAAATCGGCGTGCCCGGGAGTGTCTACGATATTTATTTTTGTATCTTTGTAAAAAATCGCCGCGTTTTTTGAATAAATCGTAATTCCGCGCTCAAGTTCAAGGGCGTTTGAATCCATTGAGACCCCTTCTTCGGCAACCCCGGACTGACGCATCAAAGCATCGGTCAAAGTGGTTTTGCCGTGGTCTACATGAGCGATAATAGCGATATTGCGTATTTCCATATTTGCTACTTGCCCCGCGACTGCGGGGTGTTTCTTACTTCCATATTTATGGGCGAAAAAAAATACCTCTCGCCCGACGGCGGATTATTTTGAACCTCTACGCTTTAATGAGCGCGCGGGCGATGTTGTATCCCACAATAATCGCGCCGATAAAAAAAGAGGACATCCAAAATTTTGAAAAATTAAATTTTTTTAACAAAATTATGACCCCAATTAAACTTCCGACGGCCGTAATGTAATCCGTCCAAAAAAAGTAGTTGGTAAACATAAAAGCCGGTCCGCGCGCAAAATGACCGAGAGTGTAGCCCTCCGGCCACATGCTCAAGACGGCGGGCATGAAAAAATAACCGATAAAAAATCCGCCCACCTCAATAAGGCGGGCCCACAAAACGACGCTCAAGCCCAATGTTTTTTGCGGCGACATAAATAAAAACATAAGCCCGAATCCCAATCCGTAAATTACCGTATCAATTAGATAATAAAGATTCCCGGAAAAAAGGGTGTTATTCCAGCCAACCATCAAAGCGTTGGCCACTAGCAAAATGCCAAGCCCCGCCAAAAACTTGTTTCTTTGCCGCTTGATTTC
This sequence comes from Candidatus Niyogibacteria bacterium, assembly GCA_016432485.1. Classification (NCBI taxonomy): domain Bacteria; phylum Candidatus Niyogiibacteriota; species Candidatus Niyogiibacteriota bacterium. The sequence continues at coordinate 331,882 of CP066691.1, read as the reverse complement.
TATTTTTGGATTAAAAAACTCAATGAGAAGTCCCAGCGCGATAAACGCATAAAAAATGTTTGATGTTAAATTGAGCAGTAAAAGGCGGGAAGAGACCGGCCAGTTCTCCAAAAAGGAAGGAAAGTTTCCGCCCCGGCCGTAATAAAAATCAAGATTGGAATTATAGAGCCAGACCGCGATAGCGGCGATAAAAAGCAAAAGATAAACTCTGACTACGCTTTTTGACACTTCTGTCTATTGTTTTCTGAATTTATTTCCTTGATAGATAAGGAATCCTGCCACAAAAACGGCAATCCAGCTTACCCACATGGGAATTTCTAATCCGCCGATAACGGCGCTCCAGCCAAAGATAATTCTAGCCGAGTGTAAAATAAAAATAAGCGCAAAGATAATTCCGACTGTTGAATAAAAAGTTTTTATATTCATAGTATTTACATTTTAACACTCATTAAAAATTTAGAAAGAATTATTAAGGCCTGGTTCTGAAACGGGCGCTGGAGCTGGTGCGGGCGTTGGAGCTGGCATTATGGTTGGCGTTGGAGCAGACGTTGGAGTGGGGGCGGGGGCCGGCACTGGAGCCGGACCGACCGGCAGAGGCAAAGCCCTTTCCTGAATCGGAGCTGGCGTTGGCGTTGGCGCGGGCAAAATTGGCTTCATATTGCCGGGCTGTTCCCGGAATTGCGGTTCGCCGATTGGTTGAGGCGTCGGCTGTCTTCCTTCAAACATTTTGGCTCTTTCCGGCGTCAAAGGAACATTTGGTCTTGGCGGTGGTCCGCCGGGGACACCCCCTTGTTCTTGACTGCTTTTTTCGGGTCTGAAAATTGGCTGCTGTCCCTCCGGTATTCTCTTTCTGAATCCCTCTATTTCCTGACGCATTTCTGGCCTGAATATTTTCATAATTTCTTCTCTTGGTTGTCCTGTCGGTTGTGGCTGTCCTGTTACCTGGCCTTCGCCTCCGGGGGACTCGGATGGCGGCATAAATATCTGACGGTTTATCTCCTCTATCTTTTGGAACTTTCTCTCCCTTTCTTTTTGTTCAATCATTTCAACGCGCTCCGCGTGTCTTTCCACTGTTTGGGTTTGGGCTTCAATGGCTCGGTTTAATCCTGCTTGCGCCTGAAAAGGAGCCCGTCCTCTGATTTCTTCCAGAACTTTCAAACCGCCGGGAACAGGAGGTCCAAAGATAAATCTGTTGGTTTGGTCATTATTTTCCGTGTTTTCAATGAATTTTTCCGTCGCTTGATTCCGGACCTCTTTCATAAAATCAAATGTTCTTGGTTGAGGCGGCGGCGCGGCTCCCTCTGGCTCGATAGGCCCGGGCGCCTCTTGGCCGGGCTGGAAAGCCCGACTCAAGTCCTGCGTTAATTTCAAATCAACAATATCTGGATTTTCCGCCATTCTTTGAAAAACCGGATTTTGTCGCAGGGCCTCTGGATTGTCGTCAAAACGTTCCCGGAAATTGTTTTGGGCTTCCTGGTGAAACTGCTGGAAATTCTGGAAAACTGGCACGGGCGGAGCGCTAGGGTCATCCTTTGGGGGTTCCATTCTCATTTCCATTTCCGTCATCGTTCTTAAGGCCTCGGGACTGCCTTCCCTCCAGGGCTGCATAAACGCCTGGCGGGCCTCATCGCCATCAAACCGCGAGAACTGATTTTCAAATTTGCGGAGGGCTCCGTCTTTGGCGATTTCCATTTCTTGCATTGTTTTCGGCGACTGGAAATTCTGTTTCATTGTCTCAAGGGTTTCAAACTGTCGGACGGCGTTGCCCGGCAAGAACTCAACATAATTATTGAGTTTTTCCGTTCTGGTTTTTTCGGGCAGGGCGGCGAATCTTTGCTCAAATCTCTGGGCGAGCGCGTTTTGGGCTAATCTTAAGGCCTCCTTAGTCTCTTCCGGCGCCTTGTCTTCCAATTCTCTTAAAATCTCCACGGCCTTTAACTCCTTAAAATCGCTGCCCTCCCTGTTTTCAATGATTCGCGGCAAACGTTGGGCCAGCTCTTGAGGATTTTCGGCCACTTTGGTCATCACTTGGCCAAACATTTCTAAATTCCGTTGCCTGGCTTCCTCAATTTGGGCAAAGGCCTTTTCCGGAACCTGTCCTTGCAAGTTTTGCAGGACAATCTGCTGTTTTAATGAATTGTCGGCGATTTTATCAAGGAGTTTTTCCACTCTTTGGCCGTCTTTGGCTTTGGCCTTTTTTAATTTATCACCCTGATTCGCGATTCTTTCAAAGTTCCGGTTAATTCCCCTGATGACTCCTGCCGAAATTTCCGACGCTTTTTCAGCCCCTTGTTCCTCCGCGAGCTGCTGGATTTCAATAATTTTTTCATTGGCGTGTTGCAGCCGAAGTTCGGCTTTTTTCACCGAGTTCAGAGTCAAGACCTCCTGCGTCCCGCGGAAAAAATTCTTGAACCCGTAGAAAAAACTGCCCGGCAAAACCCTAGCCTTTTCTACCCCCAGATCTTCCGCTTTGATTTCCGTATCCAGTTTTACTTCCTCGGGTTTCCGCTCCTCTTCTAAAGATTTCTCCGCCGCTTCTTCAATTGCCGCCTGAACGGTTTCGGGCACTTCTTCGGCCGTTTCCTCGGCGGCCCACGCTCCGGCCGGAAGAATCAGGGCTAAGGTCAAATAAAACACCGCCGCTCTCGCGGCCAACCATTTTTTATTTTGCATATTTTATTTTATCATTTTCCCGAGAAAGAACGTAAATTCGGTTATCCCCAAAGCGAAAAATTCAATCTGCTACGCTTTGCAGAAAGATAACACCGATACCAACAAGAAGCGATACAAAGTTCGCAAGCGACTTTCTTTTCCAGAAACTGGCCAATCCAACAAACAAGAAAGCCCCGCCCGACAGCGCGAGAGCAATCGGCAGTATCGTCCCGAAGTCAGGTATCAGCCAATAAGTTATTCCAAAACTTGCGTAAAGCAATCCAAACCCGGCAAAGGTGGTCGCGAGCGACCATTTTGTGGTTGAGCCGGCTCCTTTCATAAGTATCATAGACAAAAAAAATTCCGGAAGAATATGCAGAGTCATCGCGATAAGTATGACAAACCCGAATAATTGAGAAACCCCAAAAGCAAGTCCGGTAACCATTCCTTCCAAAACGGAATGAAGCCACAACGCGGCGGCGGTGAGATACGGCAGAGAGGCCTTTTTTAATTTTTGTAAAACGAGCTTAATAATCCACCAGCCAATATAGCCGACAAGCAGCCAAAAGACGGCTGTGGATATTCCGAGGTTTTTTATTGTCTCCGGCAACACATCAAACAAAGCGCCGCCAATAAAAATTCCGGAAGCCAGAGAAACGAGGAGGCCCGATTTAGAAATAGGCATCATAGCTTAAGCTATTTTATCAATGTCTGGTTAAATAAACAAAGTTTCCGGAATTTGGATCGCTGTCATAATTCTTGGTAAACCATTCCCCGTTGCATTGTAATGGATTGGCGTCGCGGTCTGCTTTTGAAATAATTAATTCGTCGCGATTTTTAATTCCCAAGGCCTGGTATTTCGCAAAAATATCATCGGGCATAACCTCAAAGTAGGAAAAGTAATTGGTCCAGCCCTTTGTAATCGCGATGTCGGTGTTTTGATATTGTCCAATGACGCCAATTTTCTGTCCGGCTTTAACTTTAATGCCTTTTTTAATATCCGAGAGCGGATAAATATGGAATAGCCGAACGGTGAAGTTGGGATGAGAATCTGGCCGAATATAAAATTGTTCACCAAATTGGTCAGATTCAATGCTGATAATCTTTCCGTCAACCGGACTGTAAATAGGGATATCTGTTTTGCCGTCAGGTTTTGGCGGGATGCCCCTGTTTTTGTTAATTAATTCTTCCGCTGATTCCGGCCTTTGAACATTAAAATAATGCTTCATACTGCGGCAGGTTTCTCCCGATCCTCGTGAAAAGTCATGTCCGCTTCCCGAACGAAATTTTGATATGGCGGATATTTTTGATAAGTCAATAAAATCGGCTTGGATAAATTGAGGGACGGCTGCTCGGGAAGATAACCCCCCTTCACTCCGGAATCTTAAAAACCAGACGACTCCGGCGCCGATAACTAAAGTCGCGATGACAATAATTATAAGCGGCGCGAATCCCTGCCTGCCGGCAGGCATGGCTTTCTCGTTCATTGGTTCTATTTTATCTCGTTCTCGCAAAAAATTCTAACTTCATGTTTTGGTTCTGTATTCTTAAGATAGTTCGAACGCATTTCGCCGCCTGCGGCGGCGAGGAAGCCCCGCCCGCAAGCGCGGCGGGGAAGAAAAAATCCGGCGGCTATCTGATGAATCCTCCGTGTATCAAACAACGATACACAATTTTTGCGTTTAGCAAAATTTCTTCTTGACCAGCAAAGTTTTCTAAGCCACCATTTGCTGTAAATTGATAAGTCCACTCACCATCAGAAAATTTTGCTGGTCCTCGAACCGGAATAATATCGTTGTATTCTTGCATCAGTGCTTTTCGGAGGAAATCGTAAACATCTTTCTCGCTCACTTTCTTATCAAGGACAAAGCCGAAATAATTTGCGCCCCATACTGGTTTTTCGTTTTCGTATACGATTTCCTCACCGATAAAGTCGCGTCCACCAAAATATGTATCGTGGTAAATCAAGCCATCTTTTTCAAAATGGTAGTCCTCTGACTTCAGGCGAGTGGGCGCGACTTTGGGGGTGTTTTTGTTGGCATAAGTCGCTTTGTTCGCTTCGTTTAGAAATATTGCGAGAATTTCGGTATTCATAATTATTCCAATTTAATTAAATTCCAGATATTTCCCGCCACCGACATGTTCCACTTTTCCGTCAACTACCTTTAGCGCGGAGTAATCGTCAAGTACATAGGTCTTTCTCTTAATTTCTTTCATCACTTCTTTGAGATTAGCTTCAATCCGCGCGGAGAAGTGAGGGTTATTGAGATGCGGTAAAAAATAAAAATCTACAAGACCAAGTCCAGCCACCGAATCTTTTTCCGCCTCTTCACCATAAATCGCTTTGAAAAGGCGGAGGTCTAGATCGGGGCCGGTTACCATGCTTCCCGCGCTCAAGCCAACATATACTTTTGACTTCAGCATTTCCGGCAAAAGTTTTATAAGCCCCGACTCATTTATCCAGCGCATGAGGTGATAAGTGTTGCCGCCTTCAAAAAACAAAACATCCGCTTCTTCCAGTTGCGGGCGCCAGATATTTTCCGGCACAGCCGAAATGTCAGTTATGGCGACCGATTTGAAGTTTTGTTTTTTAATATTGATAAGGTCGTCAATAAACCAATCTTTATGTTCCGCCTCAACATTTGAGGCGGTGGGGATGAAAACTAAACTCGTATCTTCCGGCTTCTTGCCGACCAATTCAAAGAGTGTGTCAGCGATTGCTTGATTTGAAAACCCGTTTGAAGTAAGGAGTAATTTCATAGCGGTTGTTATCATTTTACCAATTTTTTGGGTTTATTTAAAGATGTAGCCGCCAAAACTTTTTGAGCAAAGACGGCTCAGCAGGAGGGGATTGGGGGGAGCAAAAACAAAAGCAGACGACACATGGCCGTCTGCTTTTGTTTTTGCTCCCCCCGCTTGATGACTTTTTCACCCCGTTAGATAGCTCGCATCTAACGGGGTGGGAGTTTGACTGGGCGGAAAAATACGAATATCCCACTGTTATCTTAGCGCAAATGAATCAGTTGCTGCCGAGTGTAGAGAAAATTAGTTTGACTACTGTCCTGCGATTGTTCCGGTAATGCTATAGATGACGGGAGAGCTGTCTGGTATCTTCCAGTAATAAATTCTATAAGTTTTGTCGTCCACCCTCACAATTGCCGGATCTGCCACCGATTCAACGATTACCGATTGCGGATTCGCATTGTCAAAATGAATACCGTCACTCGAAATAAAACTATAAAGTTCGGTTCCGCCCTGCGAAGTAAAATTCGCAGTAACAAGAAAAAACCTGCCGTCTGAAAGTTGTGTTACCGACGGATCAACATAATCGTAAATTTTCGTTTCCTCTTTTGTAAAATTTAGGCCGTCACTTGATATGGCGGAAACTATACAGCCGCGGCCGCAAGCCCTTGATACATAATAAAGTCGAACGCGACCATCGGATAATTTAATCGCCTCGGGTACGCTTGCCCAACTCTGGTCGTCAGTTTTCTCCGAGTCTATAACCAATCCCTCCCGTTCAAAATTTAACCCGTCAGACGAAATGGCCGAAAATACTTTATGTATTGCCGGCACACCGCCGGTATTAGCGCCTTTGTAGTAAAGACGAAATCGGCCATCTGACAGTTCTACAAGCGTTGGGTCGCAAATGACGGCCTCAAAATCGCCATAGATTGGCGACAAGCGCGCTCCTGATTCTGTCTGAAAATTAAGTCCGTCTGAAGAAATAGCCGACATAATACTGCCATTCGTGCCGCAATAATACATGCGGTATCTGCCATCTTTGAGTTTGTAAACATACGGAACTTGTCCTCCAGAAATTCTAATTCCCGAATCTTTTGTCCATTTAAACGGCGGCGTTGTCGTCGAAACAGGCGGGGGGAGCGGTTGTGTAATTTGCGGAGGTGTCGTAGTCGACGCAGACGGAGATGAAGATGCCTGCGGCGCAATTTTCGCGACTGCGGATTTCGGATTATTTATCGGATTGTCTTCCGGGCACAGGTTCAAATCTTTTTGTTCTGCTTCATCCCAAATGTTATCCGGACATAACGCGGAATTTATTTTTAGTTCGGAACCGGAAGGAGTCGTTGTCGCTTGTGATATTCCGGCTTGCGGCCCTCCCATAAATTCATTCAGCTTTTTTCTTGTTTTGGGCCCGACCAATCCGTATCCCGTAGTGCTTTCATCGCCCGAAGAAACAATTCCGTATTTTTTCTGAAATCTTCGCACTGCTTGCCTTGTTAGAACACCAAAGTATCCCGTAACAAGCTTTTCGGGGTAAATATCGGGCATTGCGGCAAGGGCTTCCTGTAATTTATGGACATCTGCTCCAGAATTTCCCTTCCGAAGTGTTTTTGAGAATATAAAATCTGCTTGCGCATTGACAAGCATTATCTCAAAAAAGAATAATACCGCCACTATTGGTAGAATCGAGGATTTATGCTTCACATCCCCATTATCGCCCAATTTTTATAACTTGTTAAACGTATTAATCTACTTTAAACGAGCTGACTGCCCCGTAATTGTCCCCGCGGTGATTTGTGCCGAGGGTAAGAGCCCTTTGCGCCAATTGCGATACTGACGAGCCGTAAAACGAAACTTGAACCCTTAGGACGATTTGCTTAACTTATTGCTTGCTTGATCGCGGCCTCAAGTTTTTCCGGCTCGTCCGTGCCGATACGATAGATTTTTCCGTTCTTAATTCGAATTTCAATCGCGTCAATGCCGGAAACATTAAAAATCCACATATACGGCCAGAACCATAGCCGTATGCCCCAGCCGTAATACCAATGATTTTTTACTTTCCCGATAGTGGCGATATCGGTTAACGGAAACTTTTTGCGGAAAATGCCCCAGCCAAAACAGATTTTCAAAAATTGTTCGTCAATGAAGACGGTAAGCGTTGAAAACGATGCAAGGATAAACAGAATGAGTGCCATTATGGCGGTAATGGCAAAATTGGTGCCGGAGTCATACGAAGGAGGTTCAGCTCTGGCCGTGATCTGAAGCCACGCGAAAAACACCAGCACGACGAGCGTAATAGAGAGCATCAGGTAACCAATTTGAGTGTGTCTGTATGTGGTCATAATTTTTTCAATTTAATGCCCAGATCGCGTAGTTTAAATACATCGCGAAACTTACCCAGAGAAGATACGGCACGAGGAGATATGCCGCCGGGCGAGAAATTTTGTAGAATACAACCATTGTCCAGACGATCGCGAGCCAGAGAAGAATGATATCAACCAATGCCCAGCCGAGATTGTTTATGGTGAGCCATGTTGAACCATGCAGGCCAAAGAAAATAATTGACCAGATTGCGTTTAAGAAAAGCTGGATGAAAAATAATGTGACGGCCCTCCTACGCTCGCCGACGCGAGCTTCGGAAGGGTTGATCTTCCAGATCAAAAAAAGCGAAATGCCCATCAACGCGTAAAGCATAGTCCACGCGGGTCCAAATACCCAAGCAGGAGGATTGAGCGCCGGCTTCACCAGCCCGGCATACCAATTTGGAATTGAAGAAACAGTAAAAAACGAGCCGATCACACCGGCCAATTCCGACACCGCAATCGCAATAGTGAGTTTTAAAATATTACCGATTTTCATTTTTTTTCAATACGCCACTCGTCTGGCGCATTCATAACATTCTAACATTCTGCAGAATGTTAGAATGTTTTCATGAACTTAAGGAAAAATTTGCCATAGGGAGAAAGTGAGTGCGCTACCCGACGGCCGCGGTATTGTTTATTCAACAGACCGGCATGGACCAGCGAGCGTGTGTGCTGGGAGATGGTCTTGAAATTTGCCTCCAGAGCATCCGCAATCTCTTCAACCGTAATCCCGTCATTTTTTTCAACCGTAAACAAGATATCAATTCGCCGATGGTTGGCCGCGCCCTTAAAATATCTTTCCAGTTGTCTTGAAGTCTTTACCATATTTACAACATAACACATCCGCCACAACATTCCAACATTCTGCAGAATGTTGGAATGTTGTTTTATTTTAGACGGTAGGTGACGGCGTGGCCGATTTTGCCGACTTGCTCTATTTTGCCCTCCGCTTCCAATTCATCTAAATAGCGCACGGCCGTGCGGCTAGATACGCCGAGCGTCTTGCGGATTTCGGCGTTGGAGAGTTCTTTTTTCCGCTCAAACATAGCCAGCGCCTTTTGCTTGCGAGATTCTTTTTCCGAAGCCGTCTCAATTGCCGAGGCGCAGATACCGACAAATTCATCTTTCGTATTCGTGCCGTGTTTTTCCGCTTCTTTACGCGCAAAAACAGCCAGCACCAAAACTGCCACGGCAAGAAAAATAATTATGGAAATTAAAATTGAGGTCATGGGGTTAATTTCTCTTTTTTATATTTTTCAACAAAACTTTCTATATCTTCTTTTTTAACTCTTTCGATTTTATCTCCACTAAGATAAAAATCTCCGCTACCAGTTAACCAGAACGCCTTATCAACCACATACGGCAGTTCGTTAATAGATTTACTATAAGCCACGAGATCCTCCGCTATTCTGTAGTCGCTGTTTGACTTTGTAATTTCAAAAGCTTTTGCAAAGCGCTTAATCCAAATATCGGGTTTAACATAATCTGGGTATCCGCTTTCTTTTAAAATATCACAAGCCAATGCCAACCCAATCCCGCTAACTTCCGCACTTATGATAAGAGGCAGAGCCATACGCGCTCCCCTCACTTTATACAAAGAATCCGCAAACTTTCTAAAATCGTTTAAATCTTTAAACTGCTTTAAAAACTCCGCGCTGGATATAACAGATTTACAAAAACCAATCCATGTATTTTTAGAGCTTTTCAGTGTATGTTTTTTTGTTATACTCACCTTTTTAATTTTCTCAAAGAGAATTTCCGGTGATTTAAAGTTTTCCACAATTTTATCAAGTCGTCGTGTCTTAATGACTTTTTCTAAAATTTCATCAACCCCTTTTTCTCCCCCTATAATGTTAGGCATGCCCTGCCGATTTTGCGCGCTTATAAGAAATTGTCTATACAAGCCATATAAATCTTTAATGCCATTTTTTCTTTTTTCCCATTCATTTAGTTGTTCTCTTAAAATACGCTGGGCCCCACCATGAGAGTATCCGCGATCAATTTCTAATCTATTGAGCAGATGCTGTTTAATATATTCAAATTCGTTCATAAATTTATTTTCCTAATTTTTTTGTTGGCCAGTTAATCGTCTTTAAAAACTAAAAATAACAAAATATATATTAAGGCTAGACTGAAGCCCCACAGCAATACGGAGGTCCATACTCCGTAACCTTTCCTAAACAAAACGAAGAGATAATAAACCGGGAACGTAAATGAAATGAAAACAGATCGCACTCCAGCATTAAAAAGTTTTTCTCTTACTTTAACTAATTTTTTCTCACTCACCTCTTGCTCAAAAATAACCTCTTTTTGTTTATTAAAATCTAAACTTAGTGCCGTGAAAACTAGATATAAGAAAAACAGAGATGAAATTAAGACGCCGAAAACTATAAAAATTGCAAAAACCAAGTCATTCAAGATGCTCATCCCGTTTATATCATTTATAGATACCCTGATTTTATCAGACAGCCCAAAAATAATAGTTAGATAGGTGGCCAAAAATACCACCGCAATAGTAATCCTATTTTGTTCGTCCCCACGAATAATTTTTCGTACTTTTTGTTGACCCGGTATTGTCATAAAAAATCAATAAAACGGCACCTATATTTATTTTGCCAATCCGCTTTGCTTAAAATACGCTCACTATAAATACCGCTGTTGGGCCAATTTGCCTCTGAAATTTTTATTGAGCCATCAGGAAATATTTCTTCAACAAATGCAACGTGACCTTCCTTTGTTAAAGTTCCGTCTTTCTTGCGGACATCAGTAAAACAAGCAGCACAATTTGAAACTGGTTCATTTATAACCTTGTACAAATTATTTCGTCTAAAAATATCTGCCCATTTTCCGCCATGACGCGGGCGGTCAGATGGCCACTCGATAACAATGCCCAGTTTTGTCTTGATGCAATACTGGACGTATTCGGTACAATTTAACGGGATTTTCTCCGCTTCAAGCCCAAACTCATTATTAATAATTTCGCGAACGGCAACAGTAACAGGGCTGTTGTATAAGTTTGGCCATCCCTCCACAAAAGAAATCAATTGCTGTGGCTGCTGTGCGGGGTTCGGATTCGTTTCAGATATATAGTCAGCATAGACCCAACCAATCTTTCCATCTTTTGTTGCCCTAAACCACGGCCCATCCACAAAAACGAGATTCTGTCCCGCTTTCATTTTTTCCACGCCATCTGGTTCACCGGATGGCTTCCGAAAGTTAACATCGTTCTCTTTTATATATATTTTTTGATCTTTTTTCACTTTTTAAGAAGATAAAGATATCCATAAAGATATTCCAAGCCTACAAAAAATTTTGGGAAAAATCAAGGGCAAACCAAACGGCTAAATCACCGATTTAGCCGTTTGGTGTCGGGTCCCTGAATTAGCAAAGCGCCATCTCCGCTTATCTAAGCAGATCAAGACTCATGTGGTTTTCAGGATTTTTAAGCCCCACCCTTTTTAATGCGGTTAAAAAACGGCTTTTTATATCCACCAACCGTTACTATTGCGGCGTTTACTACCGAACAAATATCTTGAGATTTTTGTTTAATTGTTGGTCCATCACTTACCCCCTCTAACCTTTTAGAGATGTCGTGAATAGCTTCCAGAAAGCTTTGCAGTGCTTTATTTTTTGATCTGTGATCAAACCACTGAAAAATATTGGCTAGAGTAAGGACGGTTGTTATAACTGCGAAAACAAGCTCTAAAGTTATCATATATTTTGACAAGCAATGAATTAATAATTACTGTTTTTCGACTCAGCAAACAAAAAAACGGACCTATCCCGTCCGTTTTTCTTGAGATGCCGCCGTTTTCGGACGAGCATCTTTCCGTGAATCGGAGGGATGAATGAGGTTGCGTCACAAAAAATGTTTAGCGAACCCCCGATTTATTAATCTCTCAATTTTTTATCTACTTTAGTTTAAGTCTAGCATATTTTATTTAAAAAATCAACTTGGTTTTAAAGTTAGGACATAAATTTTTGAAAATGCAAATCAATTTTCCACAACCTTAATTTCCTCCGGGGTGAGGGTGTAGAGTTTACCTGTGGTGAGTTTATCGAACCATAGACGAGCTGATCAACTTGTTTTTCTTCTTTTCTCTGCTCTCATGCTATACGCAACATCTTCAACGGCTACCAATTTACTTTTGCTTAAAACCACCTTAATTGCGCGGGGAATATCTTCAAAGTAATTGAACATTTCATCTTGAGGTTTTATTCCTTTTGTTTTGTTCGCCTCGAGATGAACGTTGCCACAAGTCCAAAATGGTGTGTGTTCCTTTTTGGTTCCTACACGACCCGGCAGATCGTTGGTGAAAAAACGAATTGTAATACCTATTGTTTTATTATCTTTTTTCATATTTTTAACTTAATAAATCTTCCAAGTTTTTGCTTATCTTTGTTTCTGACTTACCCTCTTTTGGTTTTATCTTTTTACTTTTTTCTATGTTTGTCTTGTCGAGCTCGACCTTGCTAAACAAAGTTTTTTGATTTTCTTTTATCTTTTCTTCTTTATCAAGCTTTGTGGTTATTTTTTCAATATCATTCAATTCAGCTTTATTCTGCCACTCTTTCCATTGCTCCAACACAACGTTTAATCTTTCCTCCAGCCATTCACTGATTTCGCCTGATCCGGAATCAACCTTATCAATGTGCGCTAAAAATATCGGGTAGTCCAAATGCCTCAAATCAACTTCCAATCCTTCTTTTTTCCTGACCTCTCTGGTTTTTTCCGCGTACACAATAGACATTTTCATTGAAGCAGATTGTGCGCCTCTCCTTAACTGGCTTACTGTTGTTCCTCTTCTGAACGACCCCGGTGGCAAGCTCACGATTGCCAATATATTGCAATATTTGGCGATATATTTTCTTAAAAACTCGTCTTGAGAATTTGAAAACACTCCTTCAGGCAGTATCAAACAAATCTTGCCGCCAACGCGAGCGGATTGAATCGCTTGCTGAATTGACAAATTGTACTCCGAAATTTTATCTTTTTTGTCGTCGTTATTTAAATCACTATTTAGATTCTCAAAAATTTTATCTTCATCGCCATGTTCGTATTTACTGCTTCCGGCGGGATTGCCCACAACTAAATCCCAATTCTTGCCGTGATAAAACAAGCCGTTATCTTTCTTTATTGGGACAAGATTCAACCCCTCACCGGTTTTTCCGAAGTACAGAGCAAAGTAAGTTTTGGCGATGATATAAGGCAAGTCCTCAATATCAATCCCCATCACATTTTCCAAATCCAAATTGTTCTGATTGACTGCCGTCGCCAAAAATCCTCCACTACCACACTCGAAATCCAAAACTTTCGTGTGTTTGTTCAATTTGCCAATCAGACCGAAAACAAAATCTATAACGCATTTTTCGGTAAGGTACTGATTGAATTCTTCGCCTTGAAAAGATCTCAAAATCGACTTGCGAAATTCTTTGGCTATTTCCGGGCCAAGCGAAGCGACAAAATCAAATCGCTTAAACAGATCGCGAACGGCTTTTTGTCCTTGTAAGTCCAATTCGGTGTAAGGATAATCGCCGGTGTATTTTTTTGGATTCAGCAAATAATTGTGAATTTGATAAACAACTTCTTTGACAACATCCTTTGTTATTTTTTTCTCTTTTTTATGAAATTTGAAAATAGAAATTAGTTCGTCAAAAAAATCCGTGGCAAAGTTTTTGGGCTCTAAAATGCGCGCCTTATATTCTTTAATTAATCCGTAGTAGGAAAGCAACTTCTCAAATGATAAAACCTCAATTTCTTCGGTTATAAAATCCGGAATTGGTTTTGAATAATCTATGCTCCATTTGTAAAATTTAATGTTTTTACCGACTGTTGTTGCCAAAATTTTTGGGGGCAAGCCAGACGGAGCAAACTCCGGTTTGTCTATGGGAAAGTTTTTTAGATAATTCTTTGCTTCTATCAATGCGGACTCATGAGTTTTATGTTTAGTTTTTGCTTCAATGAGAAGAACTGGCTCCCCGTTATGATAGTAGACAATATCAATTGTGGACCCACTTCTGCCGCCGCTTGGCCGAAAAATCGGAACATCGTTTATTTTTACTCGCTCCGCGTCATGAATCGGGTAGCCAAAATTGCTTGCCAGAAACGGTAAGATGTCGTTTACGATATAAGAATTTTCCGACCTTTGTTCTGGCATAAAAATTAAATTACATCTTTTTTCTCGCCGCGAATAACGGCTTCGGTTTTAGCGATTAAATCTTTCAGCATTCTCTCGGCGGTTTCCATGTTAGCTTTGTATTCCACATCCTTGCCCTTTTTCTTTGCTTCCATTGCCTTGTCGTGAAAGACAGATATTTTTTTATATTCGGATTCAATATTGCCTTGAACACCTTCCGAAATATCAAGTATTTTCATTTCTCTAATTTCATCAAAACTAATATTTACAGTTCCAACGCCATTTATTATTCTTTCAATTTGTAATTTCCCAAACATAGTTTTCCAAAAGACAAGTACATAAACAGGATTAATTTTTTTATCGTCTAGGTCTAAAACATCAACAAAACTATCTACCACCGCATTCATTGGCTTGGTTATAATAGTAATTCGATTTTTACCAACTCCTCCAACTCCAGATCGAGCTAAAATCAAAGAATTAAGTTTAACCTTTGCGCGTTCAATATTCCAAGGAGAAGCTTTTTTAACTTCTTTCAAATTCGTATTATCTAATCCGGTAAATTGGATATCTCCCTGATTGACTAAAAATACTCCCTTCCCCTCATAATTTTTCCCGCCAGTAACGATTGCGCCATAAGTCAATCTTTCTTCCGCGTCGCCTATTTTAATTACAGAAAAATTACTTGCTGCTATTTCTTCTGAATTTTTAACATAGGTTGGATGCCAGTAAGCAGCATTCCATCTACTTGATGGTTTTTCTTCCATCATTTCTTTCAGGGTTTTATCCACTCGTACCATTACGATTTCCCGACCTTTTTCATCTGTTGTTATTTGAACTAAATTTTTCTTGCTCATATTTTTGTATAATGCTTTTGGTAAGCATCTTTTATAATTTTAAAATATTTTTCTTCAAGAGATTCGACTGAAGCGAGAAAAACCGGATAGTTTAAATCTCGCTCTTTCCCTTGGTCTTTATATTTTTGTAAAAATAAAATGCTGGTTTTGGCTGTTGTGCCAACATTTTTGAAAGCGTCTCGCGGCAAAGAAACAATTGCTTCCACTCTTGCTTTCTCGCTAACAAATTCGCGTACATAGTGAGAATTTGAATTGGTTAAAATGCCGTCTGGAATAATGATAGCTATCCAACCGCCCGGCTTTGCAAGTTGTATAAATCTCTCTAGAAATAAAATTTCGATGGGCATATTTCTCAATCTATTTACAATGTCCTTTTGAGAGGCCATGGATCCAAACATATTTCCCTGCTTGCTTATTTGTATATCAAAAGCGTATTTCCATATCTCGTACTCCAAAAGGGATGCCGCCAATTTGCCCCTCATTTCTTCTTCTTTAAGACCGATGCCTCCATACGGCGGATTACCAACAACCGCATCAAATTGTACAAGTCCGTCTTCCATTTTTTTGTAAGGCAATTTTCTATTCGGCAGATTAAGCAATCCGTTTTGGCCATAAAAGTGATTTTTCATTGCCCTTCTGTCTTCGTGGAAAAAATTTAGAAGCTCAACAGATTCCCATTTATCAACAACCGATTCATCTATATCAATACCGAAAATATATGGCACTTTATGTGTAGGATTGTATCCGGTAAAACCGGACTCCACTGCTTTCTTTAAGAAGATTCCCTCGCCGCAAGCCGGATCAATAACTGACGGATAGTGAGCATGAGGTTTTCGACTCTCCCAACGCTTTAAATCCTCGTCCTCTTTTGCTTTCCAGACAGAAAGAATATCATATATAAAACTCACGATTCTCTGGTCGGTGTAAAAAATTCCCAAGTCCTGTTTTTTTTGTTTAATTTCCGTTGACATATTATTGAATGGTGAAATGCGTTATCGCAATCATTTCTTCGGAAATTTTCGGCTCCAGAGTTTTCCAAAGATTGTCCAGTTCTTTTTCTCGCAATTTCGCACCTTCTTGTCTCAACTTCAACTGCTGGATTCTTAGCTTGTCCAAAGCAATATTGATGTCTTGAATTCGCTTGAGCAACTTCCGCCTTTCTTCCAAGTCGGAGGAATTATCTCTCCTACGATTTACATCCTTTTGTTCATTTTCCGACTTTTTCATCCTATCTTCAACACGAAGCGCGTAGTCGTCGTAATATCGGTTTATCCTGTTCGTCTCCCTGTCAAAAAGACGCTCATTTCTTTTCTGATACCTTTCTACAACTGGCTTTTTCCATTTTTCCCAAGTTTGAAGCAAAAACTCTTTTTTAATAGGCGAACTCTCAAGTGTTTTTTCAGAATCAACACTTTCCACATCAATGAATTCATTGGCAATTGCCACATCCAATGCGCTGAATTCGCCTTCTGTTTTTTCGAGAAAAACGAGCGGCACTAAAATTTCTTCCGTCTCGACTCCGGCTATCTTTAACTTCCAAAGAAATATAAATCCTTCTTTTACTTTAGCGTCGCTCAACTGGGATATTTTACCGCCGTGTTTTGAAAGCTCAAAAATCAAAGAAGGTATCGGCTTAGTTTGCAGTTTCAAATTATCTTCAATAATTTTACTGATGACTGGATGGTCTTTGTGCGCGCGGGAAATTTTACCTTCTTCATCATCGCGAAGCTCTCGAAAAGCAATCGGAAATTTATAACCATCTATCACAAAAATCGCCTCATCCTCGGTTGGTTTTATCTTTTCTTCCAGCGTGAGCTTGCAGAGAAAAAGCAAATCCCTGTCAAAATCTGAAATCGCTTTTTTAGTTTCCGCTTCCGTTTTTTTGAATAATGCGGCAACAGCTTGATCCGCGCTTTCCAATAACAAGTTTCTATATTGCAAGGTTGTTTTTGAGATAACATCTTTCAAGCTTTCCTGTAGTTCTGTAAACGCTTTGTCGTATTCTTCAGGGCTTCTGCTGTTTTGATAAATTTCAAGTATCTTCTTTTCAAAATCAAGACCGGATTCCAAAGCGCCAAGAATCTCATCGGAACTTCCAAAAAGTCCGTTAAATAAATTTAGTTTCTCGCTCAACAATTCCAGTACTCGCTTATCGGCGTAATTTTTTGTATTAAGAAAATTCGCAACTACCACTTGGTGCTTTTGGCCGTAGCGGTGGCAACGGCCGATTCTCTGTTCCACTCTTTGAGGATTCCACGGCAAATCATAATTGATGACAATATTTGCAAACTGGAGGTTTAATCCTTCCGCCCCCGCTTCTGTGGTAAGCAAGACTTGTGTATTTGTTCTGAAGTCATGAATAAGAGCTTGGCGCGTGTTGGCAGATGCTGAACCAACAGATGCCGCTTCTGGAAACTCCTTTTTCCAACGATTGAATGCCTCTCGTGCTTCGGGCGAGTTATTTGACCCGTTGAATTCCGTAAAAGAAATTCCGGCTTCTTTGAGAAGTTTTAAAAGATAGTCCTGAGTGCGCGTTGACTCTGTGAACACCACAGCTTTTTCAGGCCACTTCTTTTCTCTGGCCTGTTTGAAAAGTTGCGACAAGGCGTTAATCAACGCTTTACCCTTTGTGTTTTCTTTAATTTTGACTGCCAATGAATAATATCCTTCCAACTCCTCTATTTCCTTTTTTATGTCGTCATCGCTAAAAGTATCGTCAACGCGTTGCTTTTCTTTCTTCTGACCTTGTTCTACTCCCTCCAATTCTGATTCTTCAAATTCTTCCAAAAGGCCCTCATCTGCCGTTGACTCCGGATTCAACTCCTCGGCCACTGCTTCTTTATTTCGCAACTTCAATTCGTTTTTTAGATTCTCACTTAACTTCTTCAGGGTGTCGGCTATGGCGAACGACGAACTGGCCAATAATTTTCTGTAAACGAGAATCATCAAATTTCTCTGCGTCGCGGTAATGGCCGCCACATTAGGACGCTGGAGGTATGCGGAAACTTTCTCGTACAATTCAACTTCTTCCTCGGTGGGAGTAAAGTCAAAAGTCATTGATGTCCTGTCGGTAAATTGCACATACTCCAAAACTTGTTTTCTCAAAGTCCGTGTAATTACTCCGGAGATTGACGACGGGTCGTCGCCTTCTTCCCCGCGTATCAATGCCCTCAATTCCTCCAATCTCAATTTAGCTAACCCCGACTGGTCCTTTATCGGCTGTATGAACTTCGTTTTGAAACTATAGGATGATCCGAGAAGCTTGTCGTCTATAAAACTTGCTATCCCGTATAATTCCTCAAGGCTGTTTTGCAGGGGTGTTGCCGTCAGCAAAACCTTTGGTTTATCTTTTATTATTTCCCGAATGTCGTATGCCATTTTTGAGGCATCTCTTCCCTTGAACACACGCCTAAAACGATGGGCTTCATCTATTACAACAACAGCCCAACCTTGCTTCCTTATCAATTCAAGGTGGCTGTAAGCAAAATGGTAAGAAATTATAAAAACGCCACTGTAAGTTAGGGGTGTCTTTTCTCCCATGTCTGTTTGCGCCCTAAAAGAGGGGCCGTCCCAAACTTCTGATTCAATTCCAAATTTTGAAAGCAACTCATCTTGCCACTGTTTTCTTAACGAGGCCGGGGCAAGAATTAATATCTTTCTCTTCCCTTCGGCCCAAAGTTGGGATATGATAATGCCGGCTTCAATCGTCTTACCCAAGCCGACTTCATCGGCCAAAATTGCGCCACGAGAAAGCGGACTGTTAAATGCGTAAAGAGCCGCATGAATTTGATACGGGTTGAGGTCAATCGTTGATTTTGCCAAGACAGAAGATAGGCGGTTCAAAGAGCCGGCCATTTTTTGAAGAGCTACTTTTTCAGCCAAATATTTTTTAAGAAAAACCGACATATTTCTACTTGATTAAATCATCAAGCGGAACACCGAATGTGTAAACATCTCTTTGATAAGCACCTTTTTCAATTTTTCCATGAGATTCTTCATATCCCCCTTACTTTCCCACATTTTTGGCCTGATTTCAACCTAAAACCCCCCGCCTCCGGCATATGCCGGAGGCGGGGGCGGGGCGTTTTGCGGCACAAAACCCAAGCAATCTATATTCAATTGTCAAGCGATTGTCAACCGCGCTGGATACGACCTCTGATAGAGGTCTAATCTTCAAAAAATGAGTTCGTATCTAGTTTATTGGCTCCGCAGGTAGGATTCGAACCTACAACCAACTCCTTACAACGGTCCTAAAATTACTTTTAGGGTTGGACTATATCTTTCCCCCCCTCCATTAAATAATATTTCAAATGAATGGCGGGATCTCGGTATCTAGTCTCTACGGCGCTCCTCGACTTCGCTCGGAGTAAACCCCGAACAAGCAAAGGTTCCCACGGTATTACCCAATCTAATGCAAAAGATTTAGGGCTTCACCGTTATCCCGAGATTTTTCAACCTAAATTACTTTAGGAAGCTGCGTTACGCCGGCGTGTATTTCTCTGTGACAATTTGCACAAAGCAACACACACTTATCTGCCTCTTTTTTAAGACGTTCCCATGAGCGGGTAAGTCCGCGTGAGGACATATCAAATGATTTCTTGGATTCATCAACATGATGAAGATCCATTGCCCACGGGGTTTTATTATAACTGCAGACCGTGCATTTCCCGCCTTTATATTCTACAAGCAGTGTTTTTAATCTTCGTCGTCTTTTGGTCACTGCCATTTTTAAATACTCTCGGCGGTCGGCGTATGTTCGTTTTTCTTTTGGCATACACATTTAAGTATACCACAAAAAACGAACTATTTTATTCACAGGGAGCTGCTCTACCATTGAGCTACTGCGGAATGAATTTAAAGGGAACTTCTCTATACATTATATGAATAATTAAATGCTTTGCAACAATTGAAACCGCCCAAGAGGGTTGGGCGGTTCGGCCTTAAAAATATTTTAGATCCCAGAAAAAATCATAAGGATGATATTCTTTACAAGATCTCTGACCCTCAAGATGCGCAAAGTACATAAACAGATTAATAAGCCAGATGAGAGGATTTAGCGCCTTAAGAAGAGCGCGTAGAATTTTCACGGCATCCCCCTTATGCTTAACAACGTCCGGTGTTATTATAGGTACGTGATTAAAAAAGTCAAGGGACAGTATGTGGTGACGTCGGAAAAAACAGGCAGAGTTTTTGGAAGATATAACACAAAAAAAGAAGCCGAAAGGCGCCTTCGTCAAATTGAGATTTTTAAACACTTAAAAAAGAACAAAAAACCAAAATCATGAAAACAAAAAATGGATTATGGAAGTTGAGCCCGAGCGGGCTTTATTCTTATACGGAATGCAAGGCCTGTTTTTGGCTTGAGAATCATCATAGAAAACCGCCGATGCTGCCGTTGGCTTTAAATACGGCGATGGACAGCATTTTAAAGACCAGATACGACAAATACCGCGCCGACAAAAAATTTCCGCCGGAATCCAAGGAGCTTGAGAAAATGGGCATAAGGACTTTTGACGATCTGGAACTTCTCAACGAGTGGCGGACCAATTCCAGCGCGCTTAAAGTGGTAAATGAAAATTCGGGTTACGAACTTGTCGGAAAAATTGACGATGTTTTTGTGGAATCGGACGGCCGCTTTATTCCGGCCGATTACAAATCATCCGGCAACGCGCCGGCTGAAGACAAGCAGAAATATTACCGCGACCAACTTGCCGCCTATGGCTATATGTTTTTGAAAAACGGATATAAGCCGTCAGACCGCGCCTTTTTGCTGCACTATTTCGTCAAAGACAAAAACGACCCGTCAACAGAAGTGAAATTCGCGAGTCATGTGGACGAAGTGAAAATTGACGCCAAAAATTTTGAAAAGAAACTCAAAGAAATGGTTGATTTTCTTGAAAAACCTTACCCGGGAGACGATTTGGAGTGCAAAAAGTGCGATTATTACGCCGGACGAAACGAGAAAAAAATAAGAATAAAATAAACTTGAGTTTTTAAATTTCTTAAAAATGCCTCCGGTGAGATATGAATAATTATGTTAATTAAAGTAAAAGTTTTTGCCGGCGCGAAAAAAGAGGGGATTTCGCGTAAATCAGAAAATCATTTTGAGATTTGCGTAAAAGCAAAAGCCGAACGGGGCGAGGCCAACCGCGCGGTTATCCGCGCTCTTGCCGAACATTTAAAAATCCCCGCATCGCGCGTTCGTATGATAAAAGGAGCCCGCCGCCCCTCCAAAATTTTTGAAATATTGCAATAAGTGTATTTTCTGATAACCTAATTTAGGATTTGGTTATATTTGCGGAGAAGGCGTATGTCTAAAATTTGTCTGGTAACCACGAATCCCGGTAAAGTCGCTTCATTTAAGACCGTTTTTGAGCCGTATGGGATTGAAATTGAGCACATAGATAGAGAATTGCCGGAGCCGCAATTGATGGACCTAAAAGAAATTGCCAGACAGAAAGTTTTGGCGGCATATAAATTGATAAAAAAGCCCGTGATTGTGCAGGATTCTGGTTTTTATCTCCACGCTTGGCCGAACTTTCCGGGGACGTTTGTCAGATTCGCTTTTATGACGCTTGGGCCGGAGGGGATTATGGTGCTTGTCAAAAAAAGGACGCGCAAATGCGAATTTCGCGAGTGTCTTGCTTATACCGATGACGGCGAGAATGTAAAATTTTTTGAAGACACAATTTTGGGCTCTGTTTCGAATAAGCCAAAAGGCGAGTTGACGAAAGAGGCGTGGTCGGGTTTGTGGCAGATTTTTGTTCCGGAGGGTTATACAAAAACTATTGCCGAAATGAACGATGGGGAGCGCGCCTTGTGGCGCAAAAAAAGAGATAGTAACGCCGCTACGAAATTTGCCAAATGGTTTTCAAAAAACCACGAATAGCCAGCCGTCCCGCTTCACGCGAGGCGGTTTTTTTATTAGAATTAAGTCGTTATGGAACCGCTAGCGGCAAAAATCAGGCCAAAAAATTTAAGGGAATTCGTGGGGCAGGGGCATTTGGCTGGCAAGGGAAAGCCGATTTATGAGGCCGTTCGCAAACGACACCTTTTTTCATTTATTTTTTGGGGCCCGCCGGGGGTGGGCAAAACAACACTCGCGCGGATTTACGCAAGAAATCTTGACGCCGAACTTCACGAACTTTCGGCGGTTTCGGCCGGAAAAGAAGACATAAAAGAAATTCTTGGAACCAATCAGGGCAAGTTGGGCGAGAAAAGTAAAATTTTATTTTTAGACGAGATTCATCGTTTCAATAAAGCCCAGCAGGATTTTTTATTGCCTTTTGTTGAGTCGGGGCGTTTAACTTTAATCGGCGCAACCACTGAAAATCCCAGTTTTGAAGTCATCCCCGCGCTTTTATCCCGTTGCCGTGTTTTTGTAATGAATGAATTAAACAATGCCGAAATGACGCGGATTATACGCAGAACTAAAATGAATATGCCAAAAGACGCGCAAAATTGGCTTATTGCCATGGCCAACGGCGACGCCCGCCAAGCTCTTAATTTGCTTGAAACAACGGATAATTTGTATGGCAAAGTTAATTTAGAAAATTTGAAATCCGCGTTGCAATCAAAACATTTACGATACGATAAAAAAGGCGAGGAACATTATAATACCATCAGCGCGTTTATAAAAAGCATGCGCGCGAGCCAGCCGGATGCGGCTTTATATTATTTGGCGCGAATGGTGGACGCGGGCGAAGACCCGAAATTTATCGCTCGCAGAATGGTTATTTTTGCATCCGAAGATATTGGTTTAGCCCAGCCGACAGCGCTTGTTGTCGCTAACGAGGTCTTTCGCGCGGTTGAAACAATAGGACTTCCCGAATGCGCGATAAATCTGGCTCATGGAGTCGCGTATTTGGCGCAGTGCAAAAAAGACCGCAGGGCTTACGACGGATTGATGTCGGCGATGAAAGACGCAAAAGATCACGGTAACCTCCCGATTCCGCTTAAAATCCGAAACGCGTCCACAAAATTGATGAAGAATTTAAACTACGGCAAAGGTTATGAGAAATACACCAGCGAGGATTTGATGCCCGATAAGCTTAAAGGCAGAAAATATTTTGAAGATAAATAAAACCCAAGTCATATAATTCAGACGGCCGTCTGAATCATATTACCTTGTGTTTTAAATTGATGTATAATTAAAACATCGTGAAATTACCAATTACCGATGCGTTTTTATGGAAACTCTATCTATTTATTGAGAAAATGGATAAAGCATATGATGTCTTAGCACCGCACACGATGCATCAAGTTGTTTACCCCGAAGAGCATCGCTTGAGACGCGAGTATCAAATATTGAAAGCCAGAACCAAATTCAGTCAGTTTATTAAGAATTTAGGAGAAAGAGGATATATAAAGGTGAAAGCTCTTGAGGGCACAAGGGGGATTATTCTTACGCCCAAAGGCGCCAAAAGGGTGCTTTTGGCAAGGTGGAAATCAAAGCAAAAGAAAAGACGAAAAGACGGGAGATGGGTAATGATCATTTTTGATATTCCGGAGAAGCAAAGGCGGACGAGGGGATTATTGAGAGAGGCGTTGATAAATCTGGGTTATCAAAAACTCCAGCAAAGTGCGTGGGTGTGCCCCTACGATGTTTACAAAGAAACTGAAGAAATTATACGATCCTACCGCGTTATCCCATATATTAAATTGTTTCTTATAGAAGAAGTTGTGTAACACAAATATGGCAAATATAGTAAGTCATATAATTCGGACGGCCGTCTGAATTGTGTGACTTGTGATTGTTTGGCCGGTTTTTGATTTGATTAAAAGCCAATTAAAAATTGGTTAGGTTGCGATTTTTTACTGAATATGCAAAGATGGGGTCGGGTGTTTTTTGAGAGGAGGTTTTAGGAATGAGGGGGCTGCTGAAAGGCCAGGCTTTTAAACGGACGGGCGATTTTATGCCACCAATGCCTAGAGGAAAAGTTGTGCCATTTAAAACAAGGATTTTTATTTACAGCCCGCCAATTTTCTGCAAAGAATGTATTGGCGCATGGGAAGCGTCTTGCAAAGAAATTCTTGACTATAAATATGGAAAAGACGGATGGCCGCCCGGCGATCTGTATCTCGGATCTCAAGAGCCAGTCGTTGTGGTAGATACGGATGAAAACGGAGAATTTAGTATAGAGCTTGAAGCGGCGGAGTATAGTATTTTTGTAGAATACAACGGCAAGCCCTACGTAAATTTTAACAACTTAAGACACACAGGCGGGATTCAAATAATAGCCGGTGAAACCCTTGAACGTAAGATGATTGTGAATCTCGGCACTGATTAAGGTTGAAACAACGCGCCCGACAGCGCGTTTTTTGTTTGCCCTGAACGAAGTTGAGGGGTTTGTTGACCTTGATTTGGACGAGGACTATAATGCAATAGTGAACAAGTTTTTGGTTAATTTCATACTTTTTGGTTTCATCGCAATCGCGATTTTTGGGTTTTTGGCCATGGGTCATAATGCCGAAATGCGCGGCGGATGTTTAGCTGCCGCGGTCAACCGTTCGGCCTGTCCTCCAGGCATAAGCGGGGCAGTTTCTTTTTACTCCAACGCCTTTAAGAGTTTTTCTTTAGCCGTTTTTTCCGCGGCTTTTAATTTTGCCGTACTTGCCGTTTTGTTTACGGTTGCTATTTATCTGACAGCTTCGGCCGCGGATATTTACGTTAACAAAGATTTTTCTTTTTCGGTTTTGAGCCGTTGGTTCGCGGCCGCGGTTCGTTTTCCTGAAAAATATTTACGCTGGCTTTCGCTACACGAAAACAGCCCGTCTTTTAACTGAAACCGCGATTTTAAATTTGCCGGTCGGGCATATTTATATCGCGGCGCAAAACCTCTATAAGGGGTTTTTATTTTTTATTGCTTAAAATATGCGAAAAATTATTTTAACTTTAACTGTAGCAATTTTGGTTGTCGGGGGATTATGGGGACTAAAATACATACAGCCGCAAAAAAGTGCCTCGCTTTCGGCCTCGGCCGGATTTCTGAAACTTGATGAGGAACTCTATGATTTCGGCTCAATTTCAATGGCAAAAGGCAAGGTAAATCACAAATTCAAGATTACCAACTCGGGAACCGATCCGCTTAAGATGGAAAAAATCTACACTTCCTGCATGTGTACCGAAGCCACTTTAATTCAAGGTGGAAAGAAATACGGGCCTTACGGCATGCCCGGGCATGGGTTTGTGCCGAGAGCTGGTCAAACATTGGCACCAAACGAGGAAGCCGAAATTCTGGTTGAATTTGATCCGGCGGCGCACGGCCCGACCGGTATCGGTTACATTGAAAGGGAAGTCATAATTGAGGATGATTCGGGTCCGGTTGCCGAATTTATGATTAAAGCAACGGTAACCCCGTAAGGACTATGAATTCCAGATTCGTTTTTTTGGTTGTTTTCGCGGTTTTACTTGCGGCCGTGGTCATTTTTTTCAGATTTGGTGGCGCGGGAACGGAAATTTTGTGGAATTGGTCCGATGGCGGCCGCTGGATTCTGCCTTTGGTCGGCATCGCGGCTTTGATTGATTCAATCAATCCCTGCGCTTTCTCAATTCTTTTACTGACCGTCGCTTTTCTTTTTGGTCTGGGGCAAATGCGATCGGGGATTTTGCGCATAGGCGGTTTCTACATTCTGGGTGTGTTCGTAATTTATGTTTTAATCGGCCTTGGGATTTTGCAAGCCCTGCATTTATTCAACACCCCGCATTTTATGGCTAAAGTTGGAGCGTCGCTTCTCATTGCCTTTGGCGCGATTAACGTCATCAATGAATTTTTCCCGACATTTCCCATAAAACTTCGAGTTCCGCACGCGGCTCATCACAAAATGGCGCAACTTATGGAGAAGGCCTCTATGCCGACGGCGTTTTTCTTGGGGGTCTTAGTCGGGCTTTGCGAGTTTCCCTGCACCGGCGGTCCGTATCTCATGGTTTTGGGGCTTTTGCACGACAGCGCGACTTATTTGAGAGGTTTTGGGTATCTTCTGATGTACAATCTGATATTTGTTTTGCCGCTCGCGATAATTCTTTTAATCGCGAGCGAGGAGAAATTGCTTAAAAAAGTTCGGGCTTGGCAGGCCGAAGAACGAAAAAATATGCGGCTTTGGGGCGGAATAGCCATGGTCGTTTTGGGCGCTTTAATATTTCTTCTTTAATTATGGATATAATCATTGCTTTGATTTTATTTGTGGCAATAACTTTGGGCGTCAAGGTCGCGAATAAATTTTTGCCTTTTTCTGTTTGCGCTCTTTGCGCCGGCGTTTCGGGGGCGTGGATTTTGATGACGCTCGCGGTTTTGGCCGACTTTGCGCCGGTAGATTTATATTTGCCGGTAATAACGCTTCTGATGGGCGGGACGGTTGCGGGCATTGCGTATCAGGCGGAAAAAAAATTCAACTGGCGAGGCGAAAAATCTTTCTGGTTCAGGTTTGCCGTTATCGTCGCCGGATTTTATTTGGCGCACATCGCCATAGGCGCTTTGAGCTGGCCGACATTTGTCATTGAAATTGTTTTTTTCACGATGCTCGTTTACGTCTTTTTTGTCAGAAAAAATAGCGGAAGCGAGAATCTCAAAAAACATTCGGCCAAAGCCGAAAAATTGGAAGACGAGTTAAAAAATTGCTGTTAATAGTGAGCGTAGTCGAACTATAGTATGAAAAAAATTATTTGGATTATTTTATTAGCCGTAATTTTAGCAGCAGTATTTGTATTTATTTTTTGGCCGAAAGAATCGGTTGAGGGAAAATATGACGATTTCGCGCAATGCCTTACGGATAGAGGCGTCGTTATGTACGGCGCCTACTGGTGTCCGCATTGCCAAAACGAGAAAAAGGCCTTCGCCGGTTCATTTCGCCTCGTGAATTATGTGGAGTGTACCGAAGAAACGGACAAATGCTTAGCTGAAAAAATTAACGGCTATCCGACATGGATTCTTTCCGACGGCCGCAGATTTGAAGGTGAGACGGGTCTTGAAAAATTATCAGAGGCAAGCGGGTGCTTATTAGAGAATAAAAAATAAAAATAATTTATGGACATAAAAAACAGTTTTAATTTGCCGGTTGCCATAGTAGTTTCAGCGCTTATTCTTGGAGGCGCATGGATTTATACTCAAAAACCGGCTGCTGAAAAAAATAAAAATCTTGCCGCGGTTGCGCCAGGGTTCTCGGAAGGAACGGTCTTGCCGGTTAAATGGGGCGATTTAGGTGTAAAAATGATAAGCGTGGGCGTGATTGACGCCGAAAAATTTGAATCGCTTTACGCGGGTCGCGGCGGTTTGGATGAAAAAACGCGCCAGCTTCTTTACGGCGAAAATAACGGCGATCTTAAAATTACTCCTGAAAACTCGGGCGTTATCCTAAATCTTTTATGGGCTTTGGGTCTTGGCAACAGAAACGATATTTTAATTTATGGCCCGATGACGACTTATGACGGCAAAAGTCCCGCTTCGGCCGAAGAGGTCTTGATCAAGGCTTCCCGATTCGCATCAACCGGAGGGTGGACGCTGGCAAAAGGACACGCAATGGAGCATTATGCCAGGCACCCATTCGTGATTTTGAACGAGGAACAGCAGGAATTAGTTGAACGCGTCAGCAAAAATGTTTATCGGCCTTGCTGCAGTAATTCAACCTATTTCCCCGACTGCAATCACGGTATGGCCATGCTCGGGCTTTTGGAATTGATGGCCTCACAAGGAGTGGGTGAAAAAGAAATGTACGATTTTGCCGCAAAGGTTAACGCAATGTGGTTTCCCGAATTAAATCAGGATGCCGGTTCTCCTTGCGCCGTAGATTCCCAGCCGCAATCCGGCGGTTGCGCCATCTGATATAATATAAGTAGGGACAATAAGATAAATTTATGGGTGTAAATATAATTAAAATCTGGCTAACAGCCGCGGCTTTTATTCTGCTTTCAATAATTTTGGTGGGACTCTTTAGCTTATGGACATCGCCGGAATTTATTCCGGGATATTCTCTTGCTTTTCTTGCCGGCATCTCAATGATTTTTTTGCCATGCACCTTTCCGCTGGTATTTATCATCGTGCCGTTAGCGCTTTCGCGTAAAATCGGCAAAGGACTTACTATGGCCTTTCTTTTCGGTTTGGGATTAACCCTTACTTTTACTCTTTACGGAATGGCTCTTGGCTGGCTCGGGGGTTTTGTCGCTTTGTATAAAGTTATAACATGGATGTTGCTTTTGGGCGGAATCGCGGCGCTGGTATTCGGCGTTTCCGAACTTAATCTGATTAAATTCAAACTGCCTTTCAAACAAACAATTCTCCCGCGATCTTTACAGGGCAAAAATGATTATATCCGCAGTTTCTTTTTGGGATTCTTTCTCGGCAATGCCGGCGTGGGATGTCCGAATCCCGCTTTCTATATTCTCTTTGGTTATGTCGCGACTCTCGGTATTCCGACGGTCGGCGCGTCGTTGGGCGCGCTTCACGGACTTGGAAGAATTGTGCCGCTTTTATTCCTTGTTGTGCTTGCGGTATTGGGAATTAACGCAATGAACAAATTAAGTTTTTATCAGGAAAAAGTAAAACGATGGGTCGCATGGGCCCTGGTGGCGTTAGGCGCGTTTATATTTAATTATGGATTTTTTGGAATGGCCTGGTTTGAGGATTCAATTATCCATCAGGGATGGAACAGATTTTTGGAGGTTGCGTTTCCAAAAATAGCGGAATCGGCGATTATTGAATCGTCTCTGAATCTTCCGCAGGGAATTGGCGGAATTGTCCCGTGGGTTGTATTCGCGGGCATTATTGGCGCGATTATTTTGTGGGACGCGGTTCACTTGCGTAAAACCGACGCCGCTAATCAAAATTTATGAAGAAACTTTTTTCAATAAGCATATTGTTGCTTCTGCCTTTGGTTAAAATATTTGCCCATGAAGGGGAAGAGGAAATAACGAATCTGGCCGAAGCGGATTGGTGGGGGCCAATTATCGCAATTATAATTATTGCTTTGGTAATTATGATTTCAAAAAGAATTAAAAAGGTCGTGACTAGAAATTAGAATAATTAGAAATTATAAATTTATGTTAAAGGTAACTCTTATTCGTCCTCCGGGCTGTCAGCATTGCGCCGCGGTTAAGGTAACTTTGGAAAATATGAGAGCTGACTACCCCGAACTTACCATTGAAGAAATTGATATGACCACGCCCGAAGGTCAAGAAATGGTTAAAAAGTATAATATCCTTTCAAGCCCCGGGATTCTTGTAAATGACGAGTTCTTCGCTTTTGGTGGCGCGACCGAAGAACAGTTGAAGAAAAAGTTTGACGAGTTAAAACAAAAATAAAGGTCGGAAAAATTAATAACTTAACAAAAACATATGGAACTAAATAAAAATAAATTTTTGTCCGGCTGGAAAGGCGCGTAACCTAATTCGACTGTGCGGTATGCCCGGCTTATTTGGAGTCTTATACTTTGACTGTATGGATAGTCATTTATTTTTTCTTTAAAGAGTAAGGTATGAACCATCATAATTATTGTCATCAGGAACATAAAAATGATTCTGATTCTGCCGAAAAAGGCGGGAGTTTTTACACCTGCCCCATGCATCCGGAGATTTTGGAAGAATCGCCGGGAATTTGCCATGAATGCGGAATGAATTTAATTACCACGAGTCATAAAAAGCATACTGACCATAAAGAGCATGATAAGCACGCCGGGCATTCAACCGAGGCGTTTTTGAAAAAATTTTGGGTGAGTTTGATTCTCTCTATTCCGGTTGTGATTTATTCCGATATTTTAAATCAGCTTTTTGAGTGGCGGGCGCCCGCATTTTACGGCTCTTCTTATATTCCTGCTGTTTTGGGCTCAATCATATTTTTTTACGGCGGGTGGATTTTTTTGGCGAGCGCCGCGAGGGAATTAAAAGCGCGTCTGCCGGGAATGATGACCTTGATAGCCGTCGCCATAGGCGCTGCTTACATTTATAGTATTTATGTCGTTTTGGTCGGACGCCCCGAAGAAGGCCTTTTCTGGGAGCTTTCCTCGCTGATTACGGTTATGCTTTTGGGCCATTGGATAGAAATGAGAGCGGTTTCGGGCGCGCAAGGAGCGCTTAAAGAACTCTCAAAACTTATACCCGACGAAGCCGAGGTGATTAAAAACGGCGAGCCCAAAAAAGTCCGTCTAGAAGAAATAAAGGAAGGAGATATTGTTTTTGTGCGTCCGGGCGGAAGAATTCCCACGGACGGAGTTGTTGTTGAAGGAGAATCGGAAGCCAACGAATCAATGATTACCGGAGAATCGGCCCCGGTAAAAAAATCCGCATCGTCAGAAGTCATCGCCGGCACCATAAACGGCGACGGCGCTTTGAAAATTAAAGTAACTAAGGTTGGAGAACATACTTTTTTGGCCGGAATCATGCGTTTGGTGCGCGAAGCCCAGGCGTCAAAATCCCGACTGCAGATTCTTTCCGACCGCGCGGCTTATTTCCTGACCATTATCGCGATTGCTTTCGGTGCCTCGGCCTTTATTTTCTGGCTTGTTGCTAAAGCCGGTTTTGGTTTTGCCGTTGAGCGGCTGGTTGCGGTTTTGGTCATTGCTTGTCCGCACGCTTTGGGTTTGGCGGTTCCTCTTGTGGCTTCAATATCAACGACTATGGCCGCGCGCCGGGGATTTTTGATTAAACAGCGTCTCGCGCTTGAGCTGGCCCGAAAAATTGATGTGGTGCTTTTTGATAAAACCGGAACATTGACCAAAGGAGAATACGGACTGACTGACATTTGGAATGTCGGCGCGGAGAATGAAAATGAACTTTTGCGTTTGGCGGCTTCGGTTGATGCTCATTCGGAGCATTTTATATCCAAAGCCATTGTAAGGGCGGCGGCGGAAAAACACCTATCGCTCTTTGAGATAAAAAATTTCAAGCGCATTGCCGGCAAGGGGGTTAGCGGCCAAATAGACGGCAAAGAAATTTTAGTCGGCGGACAAGCGATTTTGGAAGGAGTAAAGTCTCCTTTAACTGATAAATTGCGAGGCGAAATAGAGATAGAAAACAAAAAAGGCAAAACTATAATTTACGCGCTTGACCGCGGTTCTATTTTGGGCGCTCTGGCTTTATCCGATTTAATTCGTGAGGAATCAAGAGAAGCATTGCGCGCGCTTAAGGAAGAAGGCGTTAGGGTCGCTATGATTACCGGTGATTCGGATAATGTCGCAAAGTGGGTGGCAAACGAATTGGGAATAGATGAATATTTCGCGAGGGTCTTGCCGGGCGAAAAATCGGAAAAAGTAAAAATTTTGCAGGAAAAAGGGATGAAGGTTGCGATGGTGGGGGACGGAATTAACGATGCGCCGGCCTTAACGCAAGCAGATTTGGGCATAGCCATAGGCGCGGGAACGAATGTGGCCATTGAATCCGCGGGCATAATTCTTGTCCGAAACGACCCAAGGGATATCGTAAAGATAATTAAACTTTCGCGCCTCACATATAATAAGATGATTCAAAATCTTTTTTGGGCGGCGGGCTATAATGTTGCGGCAATTCCGCTGGCTGCGGGAGTTTTGGCGTTTAAGGGCGTATTGTTACAGCCGGCGGCGGCCGCAATCCTAATGTCGCTATCCACGGTGATAGTCGCGATAAACGCTATTTTAATGCGCCGAAAAAAGATATAAAATAAAAAAGTCGGGCATTATTAGTTGAAATATGTTTATTTTATGAAAAAAATAATTTTAGCCCTTGCGGCTTTGTCGCCTTTTGCCGTTTTGGCCAACGGCGCGGATGTTTCCGGCTGGAATATGATGCCGTGGAGCATGATGGGTTACGGGTGGGGAGGATTTTTTATGTTCGCCTACTCAACCATTTTTCTGATTGTCGGCGTCTTGGTAATAGTTTGGCTTTGGCAGCATATTGATAAAAAATAATCCGATTTAATGTTTGGTCTTAAAAATAAAATCGCGTTAGTTACGGGCGCCAGGCGCGGTATGGGCCGGACGCATGCTTTGGCTTTGGCCGAACAGGGCGCGAAAGTTATCGTAACCGATATTGATGCCGGAGAATGTTTGCCGGTGGTTGAAGAGATTAAAGCAAGGGGAGGAGAGGCGGTTTGTTTGAGGATGGACGTATCAAATGCCGATGAGGTTAATAAAGTTTTTGACGAAGTAATTAAATTTTACGGCCGATTGG